>JBEVIH010000065.1:0-11924 GCA_040510815.1 Xanthobacteraceae bacterium
GTGGTGGGGCGCCGGACGGAGCGATTGAATCGCCGACCAGACGCGATATGGGGTGTAGGGCGTATCGAGCGCGCGAATGCCCAACGGCGCGAGCGCGTCCATCACCGCGCTGGTCAGGCAGGGCACCGCGCCCGTCGTCCCGGCCTCGCCGGCGCCTTTGGCGCCGAGCGGATTGCTCGGCGAGGGAATCGGGCGGTGCTGCAGGGTCAGCGCCGGCAGCGCGTCGGCGCGCGGCATGTAGTAGTCCATGAAGGTGCCGGTCATGAACTGGCCGGTGTCGCGGTCATAGACGCAGTGCTCGCCGAGGATCTGGCCGATGCCCTGCATGAGGCCGCCGTGCAGCTGCCCTTCGACCAGGGTGTGGTTGACGACGCGCCCGCAATCGTCGACCGCCACATAGCTGAGGAGCTCGACCGTGCCGGTGTCGGGATCGATCTCGACCTCCGCGATGTGGGCGCCGCTCGGAAACGCTCCCGCGGTATTGATCTTGGCGACGGTGTCGAGCGGATGCGTGGCACCGCCGGCATGCTTGCGCGCCAGCTCCTGCACGCCGATCGACAGATCGGTGCCCGGCACGCGGTAACGGCCGCGCTCGAAGACGAGATCGCCGGCCGCGACCTCCAGCTCCTTCGCCGCCAATTCCATCCCTTTGCGCCGGAGCTCGTGCGCGCCGGCCGACAAGGCGCTGCCATGGCTGATGAGCGAGCGCGAGCCGAACGAGCCCATGCCGGCCAGCGCCGGCGCCTCCGGATCGTTGTAACGCAAGGTCACGTCCTCGGGGGCCATGCCGAGAATCTCGGCGACCAGATCGGGAAACACCGTTTCATGGCCTTGGCCGGACGGCCCGGCCAGGGCGTAGAGCCGCAACGCGCCCTCAGCGTCGAACCGCAGCGCGACCTCCTCCTGGCCGCCGCCGCCGGACGGCTCGATGAAGGTCGCGCAGCCGATGCCGCGCAGCTTGCCGCGCCGCTTGGCCTCGCGGCGGCGCCGCTCGAAGCCGCGCCAGTCCGCCACGTCCAATGCCTGCCGCAGCAGGCCGGGCGGATCGCCGCTGTCGTAGGTGAATCCGGTCGGCGTCTTGTAGGGGAAGGCTTTCTTTGGCAGCAGGTTGCGCAGCCTGAGCTTGATGCGGTCGATGCCGGTGACGCGCGCCGCCTCGTCGACCAGCCGTTCGACCAGATAGGAGACGCTGGGCCGGCCGGCGCCACGGTACGCGGTGGTCGGGGTGGTGTTGGTGAAAACGAGCCGGTTCAGCCCATAGAACGCCGGCGTCTTGTAGGTGTTGACCGCCATCGAGGTCGGCGATGCGCCGGTGCTGATGAAGGGCCCGGCGTTCGAGCAATAGGCGCCGAGATTGACCAGCCATTCGACCCGCATCGCCAGGAAGGTGCCCTCCGCGTCGAGTGCGACCTCGCCGGTCAGCGCGATCGCGCGCGCATGATGGTCGCCAAGGATCGTCTCCGCGCGCGTCCCCGTCCATTTGACCGGGCGGCCGGTGAGCTTCGCGGCCATGAGCAGGGCGGTGAACTCGGGATAGATCTCGTTGCGCACGCCGAACGCGCCGCCGACGTCCTGCGAATGAACGCGCAACCGCTCGAGCTCACCGTCGGTGATATAGGCGAACTCCTTGCGCACGTCGGCGGCGCCCTGGGTCGGCAGGTAGAGGTCGCAAATGCCGGTCGCCGGATCGCAGGCGGCGAGGCACGACTTCGGCTCCATCGGGTTGGCGGCGATGCGCTGCGCCTCGACCGTCACGCGCACGACGCGATGCGCGGAGGCGAAGGCCGCCTCGGTGGCGGCGCGGTTACCGTACTCGTAGTCCACCGCCAGGTTCCCGGGCACGTCGGCATGGAGCTGCGGCGCCCCCGCCGCCAGCGCGTCGGCGGCCTCAATCACCGCCGGCAGGTCGCGATAGCTCACCACGATCCGCTCGGCGGCATCCTGCGCCGCGGTCTCGCTGTCGGCGACGACGAGCGCCACCGGCTCGCCGACGAACCGCACGCGCCCATGGGCGAGCGCGTGGCGGTGCGGCACCTTCAGCGCCGTCCCGTCCTTGCCCTTGAAGTGCGCCAGCGGGCGGGGCGACTTGATACCGGCGCGCACCAAGTCGTCGCCGGTGAGCACGGCGCGCACGCCCGGGCTCGACAAAGCCTGACTCGCATCGAGCGCGGTGATTTCGGCATGCGCGCGATCGGAGCGCAGGAAGCAGCTATGGAGCTCTCCCGGCAGGCTCCAGTCGGCTGTGAAGCGCCCGCGTCCGGTAACCAGACGAAGGTCCTCGCGCCGGCCTTTGAACGTGTCGCTCATCGACGTCTCCGCAGCGGCATCGGATATGTGGATGGCCGGGACTTGGCATCCCGGCCATGACGTCGAGAGTGTCCAGCATTACGAGGGCTGCGACAACAGCGGATCGGAGCCTACCTGCGCGTGCGATCGTCAACGACATCTGACGACACGCGCGGCGTCCCGCTCATGGGTCGCGCCGGAAGCCCGCCATGCGGTCGCGCCAGTCGTCCTGGGCCAGGTTCTCCTCGATCGCCAGCAGCTCAACCGCGAAGGCGCCGCGCGGATCGAGCTCGAAGCCTTGATCGATCGAGCGCTTGGCCTGGCGCAGCCCGGACGCCGACGCCTTGCCGATCGCCTGCGCGATGTCGGCGAGCGCCGCCTCAAGCTTGTCGGCCGCGACAATGCGGGTCACGAGCCCCGCCGCCCTCGCCTCCTCGGCGGTAAGCTTGCGGCCGGTGAACATCAGGTCCTTGGCCAGCCGCTTGCCGAGCACGCGCGGCAGCCGCTGGGTGGCGCCGACGGTGCCCCAGATCGCTTCCGGCGTGGAGAACGTCGCCTCCGGCGTCGCCACGATGAAGTCGCAGGCGGCGGCGATCTCGCTGCCCGAGCCGATCGCCGCCCCGTGCACCACCGCGATCACCGGCATCGGCAGATTTTCCAGCGCGCCATAGGCGGCGAAGCCGCGCATGCGGCGGGTGCGCACCTCGTCGCTGCTCATGCCCTTGCGCTCCTTGAGATCGGCGCCGGCGCAGAACACCGGCCCGTTGCCGCGCAGGAAGACCAGCCGCACGGCGGTGTCGGCTGCCGCCGCGGCAGCGGCCGCCACCAGGTCCTCGCACATGGCGCGGTTGAGCGCGTTGCGGCTCTCGGGGCGATCGAGCGTGATGGTGGCGACCCCGTCGACGACGCCATAGCGCACGGTGGTGAGATTCATATCGCCTTTGCCTCCCTGAGCGCCGCGATCCGCTCGCGCGACAGCCCGAGCCGTTCCGCCAGCACCTTCTCGGTATGCTCGCCGAGCAGCGGCGGGCGCTCGACCGCCGGATCGTCCCAGCCGTCGAACTTGAAGGGCGTGCGCAGCGCCGGAAACTCGCCGACGGTCGGATGGGTGAAGGTTTCGACCAGGCCGCGCGCCGCGGTGTGCTCGTCGGAAAGAATCTCATCGACCGCGCGGATCGGCCCCTGCGGCACGCCGGCGGCATCGAGCGCCAAGGCGAGCTCGTCGCGCCGGCGCGCCGCGATCGCGGCGGCAAGCTGCGCCATCACCTCGTCGCGCCGACGCACGCGGCCGCTGTTGCCCATGAGCTCCGTCTCGCCGCCCCACGCTTCCAGCCCGAGCACCCGGCAGAGCGGCAGCCAGTGCTGATCGCTCGCGGTGATGTGCAGGAAACCGCCGTCCGCGCACTGGAAGCTCGCGGACGGGACGCGGCCGGGATGCTCGGTGCCGAGCCGCGGCGGCACCTCGCCGAGCGCGAAGTAGCGTGCGGCCGCCAGCGTGAGCAGGGCGATCTGGCCGTCGAGCATGGAGAAGTCGACGTGGCAGCCCTGTCCGGTTGCCGCCCGCCCCTGCAGCCCCGCCAGCATCGCGATCGCCGCCCACAGCCCCGAGGTCAGGTCGGCGACCGGCAGGCCCGGCTTCACCGGCCCGCCGCCGCGCTCGCCGGTGAGGCTCATGATGCCGCCCATGGCCTGGAACACGGTGTCGTAGCCGCGGCGCTGCGCGAACGGCCCGGTCTGCCCGAAGCCGGTGCAGGACACGTAGACGATGCGCGGGTTGACGGCGCGGATCGCCGGATAGTCGAGGCCATAGCGGTTGAGCGTGCCGACCGGGAAATTCTCCAGCACGACGTCGGCGCCGCCCGCCAGATCGCGGATGATGTCCTGGCCCTCTTTGGCGCGCAGGTTGACGGTGACCGACTGTTTCGAACGGTTGAACGCGAAGTAATAGGCGCTTTCGCTGCCGCCGTTCCCCTCCACGAACGGCTCGAAGGTGCGGGTCTCGTCGCCGCGTCCCGGCTCCTCGATCTTGATCACGGTCGCGCCCAGCTCGGCCAGGATCATGCTGGCGAACGGGCCGGCCAGCACCCGCGAGAGATCGAGGATCGTGATGTGCTGCAGCGGCTTCATCGTGGCAGCTAGCGCCGGCGGAACGCGCGCATGCGCTTGTTGACGTCGCGGCCGGCCGCCAGCGCCTGCTCGAACGGCAGCTCGTGCGCGCGGTAGAACAGCTCCTTGGTGGCGGCCATCGCGGCGCGCTCCACGCCGGCGAATTTTTCCGCCAGCTCGATCGATTCCGGCAGCACCCGGTCGGGCGCGGTCACCCGGTTGACCAGGCCGAGCGCGAGCGCCCGCGCGGCGTCGATCGGCTCGCCGGTGGCGACCAGCTCGAACGCCGCCTTGCGCCCGACATTGCGCACCAGGCCGGCCATCACCACCGCCGCCACGATGCCATGCTTGACCTCCGGGTAGCCGAGCTTGGCGGTCGCGGCCATCACCGCGACGTCGCCGGCGAGCGCCAGCCCGGCGCCGCCCCCCATCGCCGCGCCGTTGATCGCGCTGACCACCGGCTTCGTCAGCCGCGCAAAGATGCCCTGCAGATTCATCGTCAGCTCGGCGCGGCGATCGACCAGCGGCTGGTTCTCCGGCGTCAGGTCCTTGAACTCGGTGAGATCGGCGCCGGCGCAGAAGGCCGGACCCGCGCCGGTGAGCACGATGCTGGCCACGCTGTCATCGGCGTCGGCGGCGCGCAATCCGTCGAGCAGGGCCTGCGTCAAGGCGTAGTTGAGCGCGTTGCGCTTGTCGGGCCGGTTCATCGTCAGGATGCGCACCGGCCCGCGGTTCTCGACCAACAATTCGGACATCGCTGCCTCGCACTCGTTACCCGCTGTTCGTTATGCCGGACGGCCACGTCACTCGAGCTTGGCGCCGGTGGCGATCACGATCGGGCCCCACTTTGCCTGCTCGGCCTTCACGAAGGCGGCGTACTCGGCGGGGGTCGAGGGGGCCGGCGTGGAGTTCTGGCTGTCGAACTGCTGCTTGATCTCGGCCGACGAGAGCACCTTGACCGCGGCCTTCTGCAGCTTGTCGAAAATATCGGCCGGTACGCCGGCGGGCGCGGAGAGCCCATACCAGTTGTCCGACAGCACGGTGCCGAAGCCCGCTTCCGCCGAAGTCGGCACGTCGGGCAGCGCGCTGCTGCGCTTGCTTGAGGTCAGCGCCAGCGCCTTGATCTTGCCGGCCCGGATGTGCGGCAGCAGCACCGGCACGTCGGCCACCAGCATCTGCACATGGCCGCCGATCAAATCGTTCACCGCCGGCGCGGCGCCGCGATAGGGGACGTGCACGATGTTGATCTTGGCCTCGGTCTTGAGCAGCTCGGCCGCGAGGTGCGTGACCGTTCCGGTGCCGGCCGAGGCGAAGCTGACCTTGCCCGGATTGGCGCGGGCATGGGCGACGAACTCCTGCAAGGTGTTCACCCCGACCGACGGGTGGATGGTCAGCACCTCGGGGACCCGCACCACCAGGGTGAGCAGCCCGAGGTCCTTCTGCCAGTCGTACGGCATCTTGGCGGTCATGAACGGCATCACCGCGAGCGCGGCGGCGCCGTTGAGCCCGATCGTGTAACCGTCGGGCGCGCTCTTGGCGACCGCGTCGACGCCGGCCATGCCGCCGGTGCCGGCGCGGTTCTCGATCACCACCTGCTGGCCGAGCTCGGCGGCGATGCCATTGCCCAGGTGACGGGCGAACATGTCGGCCGGCCCGCCCGCCGGGAACGGCACGATCAGCTTGATCGGCCGGTTCGGGAAGGCCTGCGCCCAAGCCTTGGACGAAAAAGCGGAGGACGAAAGCGCCGCGGACGAGACGGCCGCAGCGGCCAGCGCGCAAATCAGCGTGCGTCGATTCATCATTTTCCTACCTCGCGTTTTTCAGCTTGCGCGCCGGATGCACGGTGTGTCGGCGAGCGCGGTCTCGCGCTGGATGAAGACGCGGGCGCTCGCGAAACTCACTCGCCCCGTAGCTCGGCGGCGGCATCGAGGACGGCGCGGATGACTTTGTCGTAGCCGGTGCATCGGCAGAGGTTGCCGGCGAGCCAGTAGCGCGTCTCGGTCTCCGTCGGGTTCGGATTACGATCCAGCAGGGCCTTGGCGGCGATCAGCAGGCCCGGCGTGCAGAAACCGCATTGCAGCGCCGCATGCTCCAGGAATTTCCGCTGCAGCGGATGCAGATCATGGCCCCGCGCCATGCCCTCGATCGTCTCGATCGCGTGGCCTTCGGCCTCCACGGCAAGCATCAGGCACGAGCAGACCAGCCGGCCGTCGACGGTCACGCTGCAGGCGCCACAGTCGCCCGAGCTGCATCCCTCCTTGCTGCCCGTCAGATGCAGCTCGTCGCGCAGCACATCCAGTAGAGTGAGCTGCGGCTCGCACAGGAACTCGGTGGGCTCGCCGTTGATGTTGGTCGAGACGTGATGCTTGCTCATCGACGCTCCCCTGCTCTCTCGAAGGCGATGGCCGCGGTCCGGCGCGCCAGCACGCCGGCGACCTTGGTGCGATAGGCGATGGTGCCGCGCTTGTCGTCGATCGGCTTGCAGGCGGCGCGCGCCGCCGCATCGAGCGCGGCGAGCGCCGCGTCGTCGAGCTTGCGCCCGATCAGCGCCTTGGCGGCGTCCGCCACGATGACCGCGGTCGGCGCCACGGCGCCGAGGACGACGCGGGCATCGGTGCAGACACCAGACGCATCGAGCGTGACGTTGACGCCGACGCCGACCACCGCGATGTCCATCTCCGTGCGCGGGATGAAGCGCAGATAAGCGTCGGCCGAGCGCGGCGGGCGCTTGGGCAGGTGGAAGGCGACGACGAGCTCGTTGCGCGCGAGCGAGGTGCGGCCGGGCCCGGTGACGATCGCTTCGACCGGAACTTCTCGCTGGCCCTTGGCGCCTGCCACCACGCAGGTGGCACGCGCGGCGATCAGCGCCGGCACACTGTCGGCGGCCGGCGAGGCGTTGCAGAGATTGCCCGCGAGCGAGGCGCGGCCCTGGATCTGGGTCGAGCCGATCAGATTGGCGGCCTCGACCACGCCGGGCCAGGCCGCGCGCAGCGCTTCGTGCTCGCCGATCACGGCGCCGGAGGTGGCGGCGCCGATGACGAAGCCGCCGTCGTGCTGCTCGATGCGGTCGATGCCGGGGATCTTCTTGGTGTCGACGATGAGGTCGGCCTTGAGGCGGCCGGAGCGCAGCTGCACCAGCAAATCGGTCCCGCCGGACAGGACCTTGGCGTTGCCGGCGGCGCCGGCGAGCGCGCGCACGGCTTCCTCGACCGTCGACGGGGCGGTGTAGGCGAGCATGGGCATGGGTCTCCCTGCGACTGGGGCGACGCTAGCGCATGTGCGGCCGGGGGGAAACCCGGTGACGCTGCGTCCACGGGCTCGGTTTCGAGTGACGATGGCTCGCGCCCCACGGTCCCTCCCGCGCTTGCGGGGGAGGGACAGGGAGGGGGCGGCCAAAAGGTAGAGCGAGCAAGGACGCCCCCTTCCCGGGAGGGAGCAGACCGTTCGTGTTGCAAGGCTGGTGGCCAGCGCAGCACCCGTTCCCGACCGCTTGCATTTACCCCTCAGCCGCGCGACCGTCAGGCAGGCGCAATCGGGCGACGAGAGGCGGCCATGCAGGATGTCCCGACCAAGGAAAAGACACCGGCCACCACCAAGGACGGCAAGCAGTTCAAATGGGTGGGCACGCGGCCGATCCGGCCGGACGGCGTGCCGAAGGTGACGGGCAAGGCGCTCTACGGCGCCGACATGATGTGGCCGGGCATGCTGGTCGGCTGCATCCTGCGCTCGCCGCACGCGCATGCCCGCATCCGCTCGATCAACATCGAGAAGGCGAAGGCGCTCCCCGGCGTGAAGGCGGTGGTGACCTCGGCCGACTTCCCGGAGCAGCCGTTCGCCTATGTCGGGCCCGAGCGGGTGGCGCAGAACTTCTGGCACATGACGCGCAACATCATGGCGCGCGAGAAGGTGCTCTACGAGGGCCATGCGGTCGCCGCCGTGGCGGCGGCCAGCAAGGCCCTCGCCGACGAGGCGCTGTCGCTGATCGAGGTGGACTACGAGGTGCTGCCGCACGTGATCGACGTCGACGAGGCGATGGCGCCGGACGCGCCGCTCCTGTTCGAGGACATGATCACGCGCGGCATCGACCCGCCGCCGAGCAAGCCGTCGAACATCTCCAAGCGCATCGAGTACAAGATCGGCGACATCGACGCGGGCTTCGCGCAGGCCGATGAGGTCCTCGAGATGTCGTTCAAGACCGCGCCGGTGCACCAGGCCTATATCGAGCCGCAGGCCTGTGTCGCGCGCTTCGACGCCGACGGCCAGGGCGAGCTGTGGAGCTCGAGCCAGGGCCACTTCGTGGTGCGCGCCTATACCGCGCAGCTGCTGGGCATGAGCCTGGGCGACCTGCGCGTCTATCCAGCGGAGATTGGCGGCGCCTTCGGCGGCAAGACCGTGGTCTATGTCGAGCCGGTCGCCACCATGCTGGCGCGCAAGTCCGGTTGCCCGGTGAAGGTGGTGATGAGCCGCGAGGAGTGCTTCAAGGCCTCGGGACCGACGTCGGGCGCGTCGATGACGGTGAAAATCGGGATGAAGCGCGACGGGCGGATCACCGCCGCCGACTGCGTGTTCAAGTACCAGGCCGGCGCGTTCCCGGGCTCGCCGGTGATGAACGCCTGCATGTGCGGGCTGGCGCCCTACGACATCCCGAACGCGCGCACCGTCGGTTACGACGTGGTCTGCAACCGGCCGAAGGTTGCGGCCTACCGGGCGCCGGGCTCGCCGATCGCGGCGTTCGCGGTGGAGAGCGTGCTCGACATCCTCGCGCAGAAGCTCGGCATCGATCCGCTCGAGCTGCGGTTGAAGAACGCCGCGCGCAAGGGCACCCAGATGGTCTATGGGCCGAAGCTCGGCCATGACGGCTATGCCGAGACCGTCGAGGCGCTCATTCGCCACCCCGATTACAAGAAGCCGCTGGGCAAGAACCAGGGCCGCGGCGTCGCCTCCGGTTTCTGGTTCAACGGCGGCGGCGAGTCGAGCGCGACCGTCAACGTCAACGAGGACGGCACCGTGGTGGTGGCGACGGGGAGCCCCGACATCGGCGGCTCGCGCGCCTCGATGGCGATCATGGCGGCGGAGACGCTGGGCGTCGACTACGACAAGGTCCGCCCGATCGTCGCCGACACGGCGTCGATCGGCTACACCCATGTGACCGGGGGCTCGCGCGTCACCTTCGCGTCCGGCATGGCGGTGGTCGACGCCACCAAGAAGGTGATCGCGGACCTGTGCCTGCGCGCCGCCAAGATGTGGAAGGTCGATCCCGAGGGCGTGGTCTGGGAGAACGGCTACGCGCGGCCGGCGAGCAGCAATGTCGGCGACTTCAAGCCCTTGTCGCTCAAGGAGATCGCGGCGGCGCGGGCGACCACCGGCGGCCCGATCGTGTCGGCGGCGGGCGTGAATCCGATGGTGGTGGCGCCCGGCTTCGCCACGCATTTCTGCGACATCGAGGTCGATCCCGACACCGGCAAGGTGACGGTGCTGCGCTACGTGGCGGCCCAGGACGTCGGCCGCGCCATCCACCCGAGCTATGTCGAGGGACAGATCCAGGGCGGCGTCGTGCAGGGCATCGGCTGGGCACTCAACGAGGAGTACATCTACGACGCGGCGGGGCGGATGGAGAATCCGGGCTTCCTCGACTATCGGATTCCGGTGTCATCCGACCTGCCGATGATCGAGCCCGTGGTGGTGGAGGTGCCCAATCCCAACCATCCCTACGGCGCCAAGGGTGTCGCCGAGGTCAACATCTGTCCGCCGATGGCGGCGATCGCCAACGCGATCGAGCGCGCGGTGGGCCGGCGGCTGACCGAGCTGCCGATGTCGCCGCCGAAAGTGCGTGCCGCGATCGACGCGCGCGAGCAAGCATAGAACAAGCGATCTGGACAGTTGACGCCAGAGCAAATTGCGGAGCGGAACTAAACTCCTTTGCAGACCTGGTCAACGACGCGATCGGGACTACAGACGCGCGTCCGGAAAGAAACGTGGCATCTTCCAAGGCCCGTCAAGCAGCAGCTGACGCGGACGCAGTGGCGGCCAGGGTCGCTTGGCCAAATCCCGTCAGCTGGAGTCGGTTGTTAGTGGCGCGCCGCGGTCGATGAAGATGGGCACTACTCGTTCGCCGTAGCGCTATGACGCTGCGGCCCGCCGCGCGTCCCAACCGGTAATGCTGCGACGGCCTGCGATCTTGCACTACGCCTCATGGACGGCTGTCATCCCGATTTCGCAGCCTGGTCCGGTTGCCCGTCGATAGCGGCTGTCCCGATCAACCCCGGATCGACGTCATGTGACAGCAAGCGACATCGCCTTCAGACCTGCGGTCGATTAGCGTAGATCATTTCGCCATCTCGCGAAGCGGACGCAAAGCGGCTGGTTTGGCGGCAACCGGTTCGCTGGACAACACAAGCCGCATCCAAGGGGAGGACTGCCATGCAACGCATCGCCATTTTCGCACTGACCCTGGCGCTGACTGCTGTCGCCGCCGTGCCGCAGGCAAACGCCGACAGCTACCCGTCGCGGCCCATTCGCCTGATCATTGGCTTCCCGCCGGGTTCGGCGGCCGATATCACCGCGCGACTGGTCGGTGACGCCATGAGCAGAACGCTCGGCCAGCAGGTGGTGGTCGAAGCCCGGCCAGGCGCCGGCTCGAGCATCGCCGCGGAGTTCGTCGCGCGCTCGCCGGCGGACGGCTACACATTGTTCATCGGCACGTTATCGAACGTCACCAATGCCGTCACCAGCTCCAATCTCCGCTTCGACTTCGGCAAGGATTTCGCCCCGGTCACGCCTCTCACCGGCCTGCCACTCGTCCTTGCGGTGCATCCTTCGCTCGGCGTGTCGAGCGTCAATGAACTCGTCGCGCTCGCCAAATCCAAGCCTGGTGAGCTCGCTTACGGGTCGGTCGGGCCGGGGACGGTCGGGCACCTCGCCATGGAACTGATCAGTGTGCGCACGAACATCAAGCTCGTTCACGTGCCCTACCAGGGCAGCCCGCCGCAGGTCACCGACCTGGTCGCCGGCCGCCTGGCGATGGCGTTGGTGGTGGCCTCGACGGTCATGCCGCACGTCGAAGCCGGCCGTCTCAGGGCGCTCGCCTCGGGTTCCGCCAAGCGCCCGCGCATGGCGCCAAACATCCCGACCATCGCCGAGAGCTTGCTGCCCGATTTCGACTGCACCGTATGGTTCGGCCTGATGGCACCCGCCGGCACGCCGCGCGCGGTGATCGAGAAGCTTTCCGACGCCGCCAAAGCGGCGCTCAGGTCGGAGGACGTGGTCGGCAAGCTCGCAGTTTCAGGCTTCGAGCCGCTCGACGGCTCGCCTGAGGAGTTCGCCCAATTGATTGCGCGCGCCATGACCACGTGGGCCGACGCCGCCGAAGCCGCCGGGCTGAGGAAATGAGAAGGGCCTCAGGCATCCGAATTTACGAGGCGCGGCTTAGAAGTCGATGCCGCGTTTGAAGTCGGGCTCGAAGCGCCGAATCGGCGGCGCTTGGTGCCGAAAGTAGCGCGCCCGAAGAGATTCGAACTCCTGACCCCCAGATT
>JBEVIH010000066.1:0-10445 GCA_040510815.1 Xanthobacteraceae bacterium
GAGGAGGACGAATTGCTGGTTCGCATGGCTCCGATCATCGCCTGCAACGTTGATGAGGCGATCGTCCGCAAGCTCAGACGGCGGGCCGTTCGACGCGGACGTTCGATGAACGAGGAAATTTGCGACATCCTGCGCAATGCCGTCAGGAATCAAGGCCGAACGAGGCTGAGGTCGGGTTCCGAGATCGCGAAGATCAAGGCCAGGAAGGTCAAACCCGCTCGAGCGCGGGCAAAATCCGCCCGGGCGTGAACGGCATGTCGGTGAGCGTCTTGGCGCCCAACGCCCGTAGCGCGTCGTTGATGGCGTTCATCACCGCGCCGGGCGCGCCGGCGGTGCCGGCCTCGCCGGCGCCCTTGGCGCCCAGCTCGGAGTCGGCGGTGGGGGTGACCACGTGGCCGATCTCGATGTCCGGCATCTCGGCCGCCATCGGCACCAGGTAGTCGGCCATGTTGCCGTTGAGCAGTTGCCCGCGCTCGTCGTAGAGGCAGTGCTCGAACAAGGCGCCGCCGAGGCCCTGCACCACGCCGCCCCGGATCTGCTCGTCGACCAGCTGCGGGTTGATCACGGTGCCGCAATCCTCCACGCACCAGTGCTTGAGCAAGGTGACGAAGCCCGAGTCGGTATCGACCTCGAGGTAGCTCGCCTGGATGCCGTTGGTGAAGGCGAACGGCCAGGCGCGCGGCACGTAGTGGCGGGTCGCCATCAGCTCGGCCTGAAAGCCGGGCGGCAAGGTGTCGGGACGGAAATAGGCGATGCGGGCAAGCTCGTGCAGCGGGAGGCGTTCGGTGCCGCTGTCGTGGTCGACGACGGCGCCGCTGCGGATGTCGAGGTTCTCGGGCTTGGCCTGCAAGATCGAGGCGGCGCAGGCGAGCACGTTGGCGCGCAGCGCCTTGCCGGCCTGCCAGGCGGCTTCGCCGCCGATGCCGGCCGCGCGCGAGGCCCAGGTGCCGCCGCCATAGGGCGTGTTGTCGGTGTCGCCGGTGATCACGCGCACGCGCTCGATCGGCACCCCGAAGGCGGTCGCCGCCACCTGCGCGATCACCGCCTCGGCGCCCTGGCCCTGCTCGGTCACGCCGGTCTGGCAGATGATCGCGCCCTGCGCGTCGAGCTTCATGGTGACGCCGTCCTGCGCCGAGATCTTGGCGCCGCCGACGCCGTAGAAGGCGGCCGACGGATTGGTCACCTCGATGAAGCTCGCAAAGCCGATGCCGCGATGGATGCCGCGCTCGCGCAGCCGCTTCTGCTCGGCGCGCAGCCCGGCATAGTTCATCATGGCGTCGAGATGGGCGAGCGCCTCATGGTGCGAGAGCGCCTCGAACTTGATCCCGGACGGTCCCACGGACGGATGGGCGTCGTCGGGGATGAGGTTGCGCCGCCGGATCTCCAGCGGGTCCATGCCGATCTTGGCGGCGGCCAGCTCGACCAGCCCCTCGGTCACCGCGGTCGCGATCGGATGGCCGACCGCGCGGTACTGGCACATGACATTCTTATTCTGGAACACCACGCGCGCGCGGGCGCGATAGTTCGGGCAGGTGTAGGGCCCGCCGGTGAGATTGACGATCTGGTTCGCCTCGATGCCGGAGGTGCGCGGATAGACCGAATAGGGCCCGATGCCGGTGAGGTCGTCGATCTCCCAGGCGGTGATGGTGCCGTCGTTCTTGACGCCGATCTTGGCTTTCACCCGATGGTCGCGGGCGTGAATGTCGGTGACGAAGCTCTCGATCCGGTCGGCGACGAACTTGATCGGCCGCTTGAGCAGCTTGGACAGCGCGACCGTCGCCATCTCGTCGGCGTAGGTGTGCACCTTGATGCCGAACGATCCGCCCACGTCCTTGGTGACGACCCGCACCTGGTGCTCCTCGAGCGCGAGGTGCTTGGCGAACAGGTTCTGCATCATGTGCGGGGCTTGCGTGCCCTGATAGACGGTCAGGCGCTGCTCGCTCGGATTCCAGTCGGCGACGATGGCGCGCGGCTCGTTGCAGACGCCGGTGTGGCGGCCGAACACGAAGGTGGTCTCGACCACCGCATCGGCGTCCTTGAAACCCTTGTCGGGATCGCCGGCGACATGCACGCGCTCGAAGGTGAGATTGTCGCCGAGCTCGGGATGGATGACCAAGGTGCCGGGATCGAGCGCGGTCTCGGCGTCGGTGACGGCGGGCAGCTCCTCGTAGCGCACCTCGACCAGCTCGCAGGCGTCCTCGGCCTCGGCGCGGGTGCGCGCCACCACCGCGCACACCGCCTCGCCCTGCCAGCAGGCGCGCTCCATCGCGATGGCGTGCTGGGGCGCCGACTTGATGCCCTTGAGATGGGTGAGCACGCCGACCCAGGGGGTGATCACCTTGGCGAGCTCGGCGCCGGTGACGACCGCGATCACCGCGGGCGCCTTCTTGGCCGCCGCGGTCTCGATCGCCGTGATGCGGGCGTGGGCGTGCGGCGAGCGCACGAAGGCCACATGCGCCATGCGCGGCAAGGTCAGGTCGCTGACGAACTGGGCGCGGCCCTGCGAGAGCCGGGCCAGGTTCGGCCGCGGCACCGAGCGGCCGATATAGGAGTTCGGCCGGTCGAGGGCGGAGAGGACCGGGGGCGAATCCTCGCTGATCTTCATGGCGCCTCCTGGCGCGTCGCGCCCGCGTGCTCCCGGCCCGACATGCCCGCGATCAGAGGAATCGCGTCGGCCACATCATCGTGCGCCACATATGGGCGGACGGGCTGCTGTCGAAGCCCAGGCCCTCCTTCGGCTGCTTGAAGTTGCGGCCGATGATCTCGACGAAATCGTCGAGGTTGACCTTGGCGTTCGGGTCGAACGAATAGATATCGTTGATGCAGATCTGCCGCGCCGTCATGTACCACTTGTGGTTCCGGGCGCGCTCGTATTCGGCAACGATGTAAGGCTCGGGCTTGTAGTCGGCTCCGAAATATTTGACGTACATGTCGGGGTACTTGTAGCCGACGGATTCGTCCGGGAAGAAGCGCAGCGCCTGGTGCACGCGCACCGCCCAGCTTACCTCCTCGTCCACATAGGGCTCGATCAGCTGCGCGCCCCAATAGCCGTGGTCGCAGCGGATGAAGCTGACCACGCCGATGTCGTGGAGGAGGCAGGCGAGGATCGTCTTCTCGTCGAGCCCGGCCTTGAGCGCATGCGTCGCGCTCTGCAGGAGATGCGCCATCGAGGCGAACCGCAGCTTGAAGAAATCGACCAGGGTCGGCTTCTCCGGCATCTTCGGCAGGCGCGGATCGGCACCCATCAGGAAGTATTTGCCAGGGTGCTTCGCCATCAACGCGGCGCCGCCTTCGATCTCCACCTTGCCGTCGCCCATGTTGAAGAGCACCGACTTGGTGGCGATCCGCTCGTTGAGCTCGTTCATCATCTGCTCTTCGAGCTCGTCGGCACGCTCCGACAAGGTCATCGCGGTGGCCTGGTGTTGCATGGCTGATCTCTTTGGCTTTGGTTTGCACTGGCCGATTCGGGCCGCTTCGGCCGTTCCAATGGCAGATGATTTACACCCAAGTTGCGTCCGGTGGAACCGGCATGGCGCTCATCAGCCATGTCCGGCCCGCGCCCGTGCCACCGATTCCACAGCGTCCACGATCGCCTGGTAGCCGGTGCAGCGGCAGTAGTTGCCGGAGAGGTGGGTGCGGATCACCTCCCGGCTCGGCACGCCGCCGCCCTTGAGCAGCTCCTGCGCGGTGAGCAGCATGCCCGGCGTGCAATAGCCGCATTGCAGCGCATTGCGCTGTTCGAATGCCTGCTGCAGGTCGGCGATCTCGCCCGAATCGGACACGCCCTCGATGGTGTCGACGCGCGCGCCGTCGCATTGCACGGCGAGCATCAGGCAGCCGCGCACGATCACGCCGTCGACGCGCACCGTGCAGGCGCCGCAGACCCCGTGCTCGCAGCCGACATGGCTGCCGGTGAGCGCGAGATCCTCGCGCAGGAAGTCGACCAGCGTCTTGCGTGCGTCGACGGTCTCGCGCACCTCTTCGCCGTTCACCGTGACCGCGATGTCATGGACGCGCTCGGTCATGACCGCGCCTCCAGCAATTGCCGGGACACCCGCCGCAGCAGCACCCCGGCGAGATGTTTCTTCACGGCGCCGGTCGCCTGCACGTCGTCGGGCGGGTTCAAATTCTGCTCCAGCGCCTTCACGGCCGCGGCGACGTCGCCGCCGCCGAGCGCGGTCTCGGCGCCGCGCGCCCGCACCGGCGTCGCCCCGACCCCGAAAAAGGCGAGGCGCACGTCCCGCAGGCCCTTGCCGTCGGCGCGCGCAGCGGCGGCCAGCCCGACCATCGCATAGTCGCCGTGGCGGCGCGCGAACTCGGCAAAGCCCGAGCGGGTGCCGGCGTCGGCCGCCGGCACGCGGATCGCGGTCAGCACGTCGTGCGGGGTGAGCGCGGTCTCGAACAGGCCCTTGAAGAAATCGTCGGCCTTCACGTTGCGCGAACCCTGCGGCCCGGTGATCACAAGCTCGCCGCCGAGCGCGAGCAGGCAGGCGGGCAGCTCGGCGGCCGGGTCCGCGAAGGCGATCGAGCCGCCGATGGTGCCGCGGTTGCGGATCGCCGGATGGCCGATATGCGGCAGCGCCTTGGCGATCAGCGGCGCATGGCGCGCGACCTCGGCCGAGCGCTCGGCCTGGACGTGGCGCACCAGCGCCCCGATCTCGAGCCAGCCGTCGTTGCGCGCGATGCCGTCGAGCCCGCCGATGCCGTTGAGGTCGACGAGCAGGCGAGGGGCGCTCAGCCGCATGTTCAGCGTGGCGATCAGGCTCTGGCCGCCGGCCAGCAGCCGGGCTTCCTCATGGGCCAACAGCTCGATCGCCTGCGCGACCGAGCGAGCCCTTGCATAGGCAAACGGCGCCGGCTTCACGCGCGCCCCTCCCGGCCTGCTCTGTTTAGTCGGGTTCTATTGTGGCCGAGAAGCGCGGGCCGTCAATGCGGCCCAGAGCCGGGGCGGGCGGGACTTTAGTCGTCGACCTGCTTGCGGTTGGTGAAACGGGCGTTGCCCAGGCCGGTGCCGATGGTGAGCGCGCCCCAGTGCTCGACGTCCTGCATGAACGGCACCTCGCTCAGTCCCTGCACGACCGCGTCATTATGCATCAGGACGAGCGTGTCGTGCTCGCCGATGGCCGGGATCGCCTGGTGCAGGGAAAGCGGCAGGTTGAAGCGGCTGCTCTCCCAGTTGCCCGGCAGGTTCTGGGCGCCGCGCTCGATGGTGCCGTCCGGCTCAATGATGCCCGGGCAACCGATGCCGATGAAAGGCGCCAGCCGCAGGCCTTCCTTTCCGGCCCGGTTGATCAGGCCTTGCAGCATTTTGGTGAGCTTCTCGACCGCCTTTTCGCGCTTGACGTCCTTCTCGTCGCCGTGCCGCCAGAGCTCGAACTTCCAGACAAAAGCCTTGGACAGGTCGGTTGCCTTCTTGAGGTTGAGCGCGACCACGCCGGCGCGGAAGTTGGTGCCGCCGATGTCCACCGCCAGGATCGCGTCATGCGCCTCGAACATCCACCTCGGCGCCAGATGCGCGGCGCCGATCAGGCCGGCTTCGTGCGGATCGTGGCGGATCGGCACCAGGTCGATCGGCACCTTGTCGGCTTTGAGGATCACCGCCGCCCGGCCGATGGCGAGCTCGCCGACCCGGCTGGCGCGGAAGCCGCCGCCGACCACGATCCGTTCGGTGTCGCGCCAGGCCTTGAGCTTGAGAAATCGACCGATGACGAGGGCGAGCTCCTGCGAAAAATCCTCGATCGCGCCTTGCAGGATGCCGGCCGCCTCCGGATCGCCTTCGACCAGCAGCGAGTCGAGCTTCTTCTTGCTGATGTCCCCGCTCGGCTCGTCGCCGAAGGGGTCGTGTCCGGCCTTGCGCAGCGGCTTGCGCCAGTTCTCGATGATGTCGCGGAAGGCCGCCTTGCTGGCGCGGTCGCCAATGAAGCCTTCGTCGTCCTTGATCTCGACGTTGTAGCTATCGACCTCGACGGCGGGAAGGCGGGTCGCGCCGTGCGCCGGCACGGTCGGCGAAATCGTGGTCTGATCGGTCATGCGCCCATTTCCATTGCGAAGCTTGGGACAACCTGGAAATGGCCGGAAAGTTTCACGGGGAGGCGCCGGGCGCCGCATTTTTGGTCACGATCGCGCGCACGATGTCGAGGGCCCGCCGCATCAGGGTCATCGAGGCTTCGAGCGTGCGGAAGGCCGCGTGCGAGGTCAGCGTCACATTCTCCATGCGCGCGAGCGGGTGATCGGGCGCGAGCGGCTCGGCGTGGAACACGTCGAGGCCGGCGTGGCGGATGCGGCCGCTGCCGAGCGCCCGGACGAGCGCCGCCTCGTCGACCAGGGCGCCGCGCGCGGTATTGATCAGAATCGCGCCCGGTTTCATCCGCGCGATGCGGCCCGCGTCGATGATGCCGCGGGTGTGGTCGTCGAGGGCGAGATGCAGCGAGACCACGTCGGCCCGCGCCAGCAGGGTGTCGAGATCGACGAGCGGCACGCCGGCGTCCGGGCGCGGGGTGCGGTTCCAGGCGATCACCTCCATGCCGATGCCGCGCGCGATCCGCACCACCTCGCGGCCGATGCCGCCGAGCCCGACCACGCCGAGCACCTTGCCGGTGAGCTGCATGCCTTCGAGCGGCTCCCAGGTCCCGCCCCGCACCGCGCGGTCCATGCGCGCAAGGCCGCGGCTGCAGGCGAACATGAGCGCGATCGCGTGCTCGGCGACCGCGGTGTCGCCGTAGCCCTTGATGGTGTGCACCTCGATTCCGAGCCCGTTCAACGCCGGCACGTCCATGTAGCTCGAGGCGCCGGTGCCGAGGAACACGATGTGCTCGAGGCCCTTGCATTGCGCCACGAATTCGGTCGGCATGTAGGAATGGTCGTCGATGCAGATAGCGTATCCCGCCAGCAGTTGCGGCAGCTCGCTGCTCGTGAACGGCTTGGTATTGACCGCGATCGGCGGATCGTCGGCTCGGTGCACGGCGGCAAAAACCGGCTCGAAGTCCTGATTGCAGTCGACGAAGATGGATTTCATGGCGTATCCAATTCGGGGGTCTGAGGCCCCGGCAAGCAGGTGCCAAGTCATAAGCTATGGTCTGACAGCAAGGGAGGGCAGGAATGCCGGATGAATTCAAGGGCAAGGTCGTGGTCGTCACCGGAGGCAGCAGGGGCATCGGCCGCGGCATCGCGCTCGCCTTTGCGCGCGAGGGCGCGCAGACCGTGCTGGCCTCCTCGTCGGAGCCCAATCTCGCCGCCGCCGCCAAGGTGGTGGCCGCGGAGGGGCCGGAGCCGATGACGGTCGCGGGCGATCTGCGCCGGCTCGAAGGCTGCCAGCAGCTGTTCAAGCGGGTCAGCGAGCGGTTCCAGCGTTGCGACGTGCTGGTCAACAACGCGGGCGCGACCCGCGCCGGCAACTTCCTCGAGCTGACGGACGACCAGTGGCTTGACGGGTTCGCGCTGAAATTCTTCGGCGGCGTGCGGCTGACGCGCCTGTTCTGGCCGCTGCTGAAGGCGTCGGAAGGACACGTCGTCAACATCATCGGCGGGGCGGCGCGCACCGTCGAGCCGGAGTTCCTGATCGGCGGCTCGGTCAATGCCGCGGCCGCGAATTTCACCAAGGGGCTGTCGCGGCTCGGCATGCGCGACGGCGTGCACGTCAATGCGATCCATCCCGGTCAGACCGCGACCGAGCGCACCGAGCAATTGCTCCAGCAGCGCGCGGCGGCGCAGGGCAAGTCGGTGGAGCAGGCCCGCGCCGAAGCCGTTGCCAAGAGCGGGACGCGGCGCATGTCCACGCCCGAGGACATCGCGGCGCTCACGCTGTTCCTGTGCTCGGAGCGCGCGCGACAGATCCAGGGAACCGCGATCGCAGTCGACGGTGGCACGACACCGGGCCTCTATTGAGGAACTTCACCTTTGCGAGAGGCGTCTCCGGGGTGCTTGCGCGCCCGGTTCGGGGCTGGTCTCATAGGGCAACAACAGCAGCGGAATAATCGCGATCGGGAGGGGTTTTCATTCGATCGCCGGTTGCTTCGGCGCAATTCGGGAGGAATCAACATGGACAGGATCACACGGCGCGTGCTCGGCGCCGCCGCTTTGGCACTGGTTGTCGCCGCTTCCACCAGCTTTGCCCAGCAGCCCCAGACGGTGCGCGTGCGTGGCACGGTCGAGGCCGCCGACGGGCCGATGCTCACCGTCAAGGGCCGCGACGGCCAGACGACGTACCGGGTCAAGATGGCCGACAACGTCTCGGTGCGCGGCATCGTCAAGGCTGCGCTCACCGACATCAAGGACAACTCCTTCATCGGCGTCACTGGCATGCCGCAGGCCGACGGCAGCCAGAAGGCGGTGGAGATCCACATCTTCCCGGAGGCGATGCGCGGCACCGGCGAAGGACACCGTCCGTGGGACCTGCAGCCCGGCAGCACCATGACCAACGCCGCCGTAACGCAGATGGTCAAGCACGTCGACGGCGACGTGATCACGCTCAAGTACAAGGACGGCGAGAAGAAGATCGTCGTGACGCCGCAAACGGTGATCGTCACTTACGTCCCGGGCGACAAGGGCGAGTTGAAGCCCGGCGCCAAGATCTTCATCGCCGGCGCCGCCAAGAAGGAGGACGGCACGCTCGAGGCCGCTTCCATCTCGGTCGGTCGCGACGGACTGACGCCGCCGATGTGAGGCGGATGGTCCCACGCGCGGCTTGTCTTGGATGCGCGCCGTCCCGTCGTGACGGCGCCTATCCCTTTTGGGAGGAATGACATGAAAACGATCGCACGACGCGTGCTCGCCGGCGCTGCTTTGATGGCGGCGCTGGCGGCTTCATCCGCCTATGCACAGCAGCAGCAGACGGTCCGCATCCGCGGACCGATCCAGGCGGTGGACGGCTCGACGCTCACCGTCAAGGCGGGCGAGGCGGGTGACCTCAAGGTCAAGCTGGCCGACAACGTGGCGGTGTTCGGCGTGGTCAAAGCGAGCCTCGCCGACATCAAGCCGGGCGCCTTCATCGGCGTCGGCGCCACCCCGCAAGCGGACGGCAGCCAGCGCGCCATCCAGATCATGATCTTCGCCGACGTGCAGCGCGGCACCGGCGAAGGGCATCGGCCGTGGGATCGGCCCAACACCACCATGACCAACGCCACCGTCGACCAGACGGTGGCCGGCGTCGACGGCCAGGTCGTCACCGTCAAGTACAAGGACGGCGAGAAGAAGATCATCGTTCCGCCCGACGCGGTGATCCGCGCCTACATGGTCGGCAGCAAGGACGAGCTCAAGCCGGGCGCCAATATCATGATCGTCAGAGCGACGAAGCAGCCGGACGGCACCTTCGGGGCCGACCGGGTGAATGTCGGCCGCGACGGCATCGCCCCCTAGCGAGTAGCGAGTAGCGAGTAGTGAATAGCGAGTGGCGAATAGCGAGTGGTCCTATTCGCCATTCGCTACTCGCTATAATTAACGACGAACGATCTTCGTGCCGCCGCGGCGCGAGGGCGCATGCGCCGAGCCGCGCGCCGGCACGTCGAGGTCGCTGGCCAGCAGATCGGGAAGCTCGGCGGGCGCCGCGATGCGCGGGGGATTGCGGCGGCCGCGGGCGCGGCTGTCGACGTTCTCGTCGTGCGGGCGCTTGACCGCGTCGGCGCGCGCCAGCGCTTCGATCGGCGGCGCGTCCTCGGTCAGGCGCGCCAGCAGCGCCGTGAGATCCTCGATCCGCCAGGCGACCACGTGGATGACGCCGGATTCCTGCTGCACCTCGCCGCTCACGGCGACATAGCGCGCGCCCAGAATGACCGGCCGGAAGCGTTCGAAGGTCTTCGGCCAGACGATGATGTTGGCGATCGCGGTCTCGTCCTCGATGGTCATGAAGATGACGCCGTTGGCCGAGCCCGGCCGCTGGCGAATGGTGACGAGGCCGGAGACGGCGACGCGCTCGCCGGAGCGGCGCGCCCGCAGGTCCTCGTTGCGGATGATGCCGCGGCGGGCAAGGTCGGCGCGCAGGAACGTGGACGGATGGGCGCGCAGCGACAGTTCGAGGAAGCGGTAGTCGTTGACCACCTCCTCGCCCGGCGGCATGGGCGGCAGCGTGACCTCGGGTTCTGAAAAAAACGCAGCGGCTGGCTCGGCCGCTTGCGCCTCATCGATCCGAAACAACGGCAGATCGTCTTGCCTGTCGCCCACGCGGCCGAGCGCCTTGGCGGCCCACAAGGCCTGCCGGCGCGTGAGCCCGAGCGAGCCGAAGGCATCGGCGTCGGCGAGCCGCTCGATGACGTGGGAGGCAAGTGCCGTGCGCAGCCAGAGATCGCGGACCGAGCCATAGCCGCCGGCGCGCTTTTCGACGATCAGCCTTGCGTCCTTCTCGCTCAGCCCCTTGATCTTGCGAAAGCCGAGGCGCAGCGCCTGCGTCGTGCGGATGTCGCCCGTCATGTCGCGGTGCAGCGCGTGGAGGCGATCGGCCGCACTTATAGACG
>JBEVIH010000067.1:0-9670 GCA_040510815.1 Xanthobacteraceae bacterium
CCCTAAGGGTGTCTCAGCGGGACGGTTGCGCCCGTCCGCCTCACGGCTCCCGTTCCAAAACCAAATTGCGCAAGCCGTCGACGCGGCCGCGCCAGCCCGGTGGAATGACCGTGGTGGCGTCGAACTGCTCGACCACGGCGGGGCCCGCGACCGCCGCGCCGATGTCGAGCCGGTCGCGCTCGTAGATGGTCGCCGCCGTGGTCTTGCCATCGATCGAGATGTCGCGCTTGCCCTTCATCGCATCCGCGACCGCGCGCGGCGACGGCGGCGCCGCCTGCGCGCGCGGCTCGTATTTCGGCACGGCGACGCGCACCCGCAGGCGATAGCTCACCACCTCCACCGGCCGCTCCTTGGCGGCGTGGCCGTGGATCTGCGCGTGCCGCTGGTCGAATTTTTCGCGCGCGGCGGAAAGCGATGCGGCGGTCAGCCGCTCGGCGAACAGCCCGTCGAGCGGGGTGCGCAGCTCGTAACCTTGCCCGGTATAGCGCAGGTCGAGCTCGCGCGCGAAAGCGCCGTCGGCGGGGTTCATGCCTTCGGCGCGCAGCTCCGCGCGCGCCTTCGCCTCCAATTCCCGGAAGATGTCCTCGGCGTGGTCGGCCGCCACGTCGGCGAGCGGGCGCAGCTCCGAGCGGATGTAGTCGTGCACCACGTCGGTGCACAGAAGCCCGAGCGCCGAGAACGCGCCCGGGCGCGGCGGCACCAGGATCCGCCGCATCCCGAGCTCGGCGGCGACCGCGGCGGCGTGCACGGCGCCGGCGCCGCCGAACGGCAGCAAGGTGAAGGCCGAGAGATCGACGCCGCGCTTGGCCGCGAACACCCGCACCTCGTCGGCCATCCGCATGTCGACGATGCGCTGGATGCCGGCGGCGGCCGCCAGCACGTCCAGCTTGAGCGGATCGGCGACATGGGCCTTGAGCGCCGTCCGCGCGGCCGCGAGGTCGAGCCGTTGCGCCCCGCCGAGGAAATAGTCCGGGTTGAGATAGCCGCAGACCAGGTCGGCATCGGTGACGGTCGGCTGCGTGCCGCCGCGGCCGTAGCAGGCGGGGCCGGGATCGGCGCCGGCGCTCTGCGGCCCGACGTTGAGGAAGCCGCCGCCGCCGATCAAGGCGATCGAGCCGCCGCCGGCCGAGATCGTGGTCATGTCGAGGGCGGGCACGTCGACCTGCCGGCGCGCGATCACGCCCTCAGTCACCTCGAGCGGCGCGCCGCCTTCGATGAAGGCGATGTCGGCCGAGGTGCCGCCCATGTCTAGCGTCACCAGGCCGCGCATCGCCTCGTCGCGGGCGAGGTGCGCGCTCGCCTGCGCGCCGGCGGCGGGGCCGGAGAACAGCGTGTGCACGGTGCGCCCGCCGGCGATCGCGGCGGAGAACGGCATCACGCCGCCGTTCGACTGCATCAAGAAGCGCTGCGGCGTGCGCACGCCGGCGCGGTCGAGGCCTTCGCTCAGGTGACCGATGTAACGCACCATCACCGGCTCGAGATAGGCGTTGAGCAGGGTGGTGGAGAGCCGCGGCCATTCGCGGATGCGCGGCAGCACCTCGCTCGACAGCGACACGTGCACGCCGGGCCATTCCTGCGCGACGATGGCGCGGGTCGCCTCCTCGTGGCGCGGGTTCATGAACGAGAACAGGAAGCAGACCGCGATCGACTCCACGCCGGCGGCTTTGAGCTCGCGCGCGGCTTGCCGGACGGCGTCCTGGTCCAGCGGCACGATGACGTTGCCGGCATAGTCGGAGCGCTCGGGGATCTCCCGGGTGAGGCTCTGCGGGGCAATGGGCACGGGCTTGGCATAGAAGTAGTCGAACAGGTTGCCGTCGCGGGCCTGGGTCTGGATCTCCTGCACCGCGCGGTAGCCCTTGGTGATCAGGAGCCCGACCTTGGCGCCGCGCATCTCCAACAGCGCGTTGGTGGTGATGGTGGTGCCGTGGGCGAAAAAGCCGATCTCGGCCGGCGCGATGCCGCGGGCGATAAATCTCGCCACGCCGTCGAGCACGCCGAGCGCCGGATTGCTCGGGGTGCTGGCGACCTTCTCGACCATGAGCTCGCCGCTCGTCGTGTCGAGCAGCACCAGGTCGGTGTGGGTGCCGCCGACGTCGACGCCGAGCCGATAGCGCGAGGCGTTGGTCATTGGCGTGTCCCGGGCGAGTGAAGCGAGCGCTCTTGCGCGAGCGGAACGAGACCACCGATCTCGGGTTTACCCGAGATCGGCGCCTTAGATGCGCGCAAGTCGGGTGAAACCCGACTTGCGTGGACCCAGCGCAAGACTCGCGAAGCGCAATATCGTGACGCGCGCAAGGCGCGCGTCGCTCTTCCCCTGGGTCCCGGCTCTCGCTCCGGCTGCGCCGTCGCTTCGGCCGGGACACGCTTGCGCGGATGATGATGCCGGCGGGTGGGCAACTAATCATCCCGGTTGAGATGATAATCCGCCGTCGGCGGTGGGCCCCAGCCGGCGACCGCGCGGTTGTCGCGGCTCCACACCTTCGGTCGCTGCGGGCGGTCGGCGTGCCAGGGCCGCGGATCGAAATAGCCGAGCTCCTCGTCCAGCACCTGGTCGAGCTCGGCGAAGAACTCGATCACGTGCTGGTCGGGGTTGCGGTGGTAGATCGAGACGTTGTGCCCCGGCCCGTGCCGCAGCGGCCCCCAGATGATCGGGATGCGGTGGTGCGAGAGCACGTCGCAGCCGTGCTCGACGCCCGAGAAATCGCGCACCTCGAAGGCGATGTGGTGCATGCGGGTGCGTTTGCCGCGCAGGAAGTTGACCGTGTGGTGGTCGGGATTGCAGCGCATGAACACGAAGAAGTCGCCGTTCCAGTCCGAGACCTTGAAGCCCAGCACCCGTTCGTAGAACTCGCAGGTCTGCTGCACGTCCGGCACCACGAAGGCGCAATGGCCGAGCTTGATCGGACCGACGCCGACCACCTGCTGGTTGGAAGCCACGTAGTCCCACTCCGTGAACACCTCGATGGTGGTGCCTTTGTTGTCCTCGAAGGCAAGCAGCTTGGGGGTGCCGGGGAGATCGTCGCTGCGCAGCTCGCTCTTGACGCCGTCGGCCGCCAGCGCCTTGGCGAGTTCCTTGAAATCGGAGTCGGGCGCCACCTGAAAAGCGAGCTTGGCGCAGCGCGGCTCGTCCGCCTTCTTGAGCTGCAGCACCAGCTGGCCGAGCTTGCTGGCGAGCAGCGCGCGGTCCTTCTCGCGGGCGGCGACCACCAGCCCGGTCACCTGCGTGAAATGCTCGATCTGCTTCTCGAGGTCGGGAGTCTCGAAGGTCGCGTGTCCGATGCGTCGCACCTTGATCATGGCGTTGTCCTTACCCGTAAGCTTTCAGCACGTGGCGGGCGATCACCATCTTCATCACCTCGGTGGCGCCCTCGGTGATGCGGTAGCTGCGCTGCTGGCGCCACATCTTCTCGATCGGCAGGTCGGTGGTGAGCGCGATGCCGCCGTGGATCTGCATGCACTGGTCGGCGGCGCGGAACGCCATCTCGTCGGCGAAGTACTTGGCCACGTAGCCCTCCTCGCGCGCCTCCTCGCCGGCGTCGAGCCGCGCCGCGGTCTTGTAGACGAGGAGCCGCGCCGCCTGCAATTCGATGAACATGTCGGCCAGCATCCATTGGATCGCCTGCCGGTTGGCGAGCGGCTGGCCGAAGGTGGAGCGCTGCTTGGCGTAGGAGGTCGCCATTTCCAGGCAGCGCTCGGCGACGCCGAGCGCACGGGCGCCGTGCTTGACGCGGCCGATGCTCAGCCATTGCTGGCCGTAGCGCATGCCTTCGCCCTCGTCGCCGACCCGGTGGCTCGCCGGCACCCGCACGTTGTCGAGCACGATCTCCCACGGCCGGTCGCCCATCATGGTCTCGTAGCAGGCGCCGAGCTTCACGCCCGGCGCATCCATGTCGACGATGAAGCAGGAGATGCCGCCGCGCGAGCCCTTCTGGCGGTCGGTCGCCACCATCAATTGCATAAAGTCGGCCTTGCCGGCGCCGGTGATGAAGCGCTTGACCCCGTTGATCACGTAGTGGTCGCCGTCGCGCACCGCGCTGGTGCGCATGCCGCCGGGGTCGGAGCCGGCGTCGGGCTCGGTCTGCGCAAAGCAGGCCTTCTTCTCGCCGCGCAGCAGCGGCAGCAGGTATTTCTCCTTCATCTCGCCGGTGAGCGAATAGAGGATGCCGCGCGCCGAGGGGCCGGTGATGCCGTCGCCGCGCGCCGGCAGCGCCACCGTGCGCGAGAGCTCCTCCCAGACCACGGCGCGCGCCAGGATCGACATGCCGCCGCCGCCGTACTCCTCGGGCACGTCGAGCTGCCAGATGCCGAGCTCCTTGGCGCGCTTCTCGAAGCGCTCCAGGTATTCCGGCTTCATCTCCTCGCCGACGGTGGTCTGGCGCTCGACCGGGATGAGTTCGTTGTCGACGAAGCGCCGCAGCCCAGCCTTGAGGATGCGCAGCTCTTCCGGCAGCTCGAAATCCATCACTCAGGCTCCTTGCACCGCATCCCGCCACAGCACCCGCACGTCGACCGCGACAGTGCCGCTTTCACGCACCATCAGCGGATTGATCTCTATGTCGGCGATGCGGGCGCGATGGTCGAGAAAGAACCGGCCGAGCGCGAGCGCGGCGGCTTCCAGCGCCGCGCGGTCGGCGGCCGGCCGGCCGCGAAAGCCGCCAAGGAGCTGGGCGAGCTTCAGGCCGTCGATCATCGCGGTCACGTCGCCGGCGGTGACGGGAAGGAGCCGCAGCGCCGCATCCTTGGCGAGCTCGACCAGCACGCCGCCGGCGCCAACGAGCAGCAGCGGGCCGTAGAGGGGATCGCTGCGCGCGCCCACGATCGCCTCGACGCCCACCACCATCTCCTGCACCAGAAAGCCGTCGATGCGCACATTCGGCTGCGCGGCGCGCGCCGCCGCCGCCATCGTGTCGGCGGCATTCTGCACCGCCGCGCGGCTCGCGAGCCCGAGCGCCACGCCGCCCGCCTCGGTCTTGTGCAACACGTCGGGCGAGCGGAGCTTGAGCGCGACCGGAAAGCCGATCGCCTCGGCCGCGGCGGCGGCTTCGGCGGCGCTCGTGACCGCCTTCATCTTGGGCAGCGCGACGCCGTAGCGCGCCAGCGTGGCGTCGAGCGTCGCCGGCGAAAGCTCGCTCGGCGGCGCCGGCGGCGGCGCGGCGGGGACGCGGCCGCGGCGCGCGGCGTGGAACCAGAGCCCGTTGAGCGCGCGCAAGGTCGGCTCGAGCCCCTGCACGAACGGGATGCCGGCGGCCTGCTGCGCCGCCAGCTGATTGGCGCCCAGCTGCTGGATGATGCGGCCGAACGCCACGACCGGCTTGTCGGTCTGCGCCAGCAGCTGCCGGAACGGCGCCATGTCGGCGAGGTCGGTCTCCCGCCGCCAGGTCGAGGCCCAGGCCACCATGTCGATGTTGGGATCGTTGGCGGCGGTCAGGCAGACCTTGGCGGCGATCTCGGGCGTCGAGGGAATGCCGACGTCGAGCGGGTTCTTCGGCGCGATGCCGTCCTGCATCAGCGGCAGCAGCGCCGCCTTGGTGGTGTCGGTGTAGTCGGGCATCGCGGCGCCTTCCGCCTCGGCGTAGTCGTAGAGCAGGTCGCAGGTGCCGCCCGAGGTGGTGACGAAGCCGATGCGCGGGCCCTTCGGCAGCCGCCCGCCGGCGAACGCGATCGCGGTCTCCACCAGGTCGTCGAGCGAGCGGCAGTTGACGATGCCGTAGCGCTCGCACATGGCGAGATAGGCGGCGTAGTCGCCGGCGATAGCGCCGGTATGCGACGCCGAGGCGGCGCGCGACTTGAGCGTGGCGCCAGTCTTGATGGCGAGCACCGGCTTGCCCATGGCGAGCGCGCGGCCGGCGGCGTGCATGAACGCCTGCGGCCGGCGGATGCCCTCGATGAACAGCACGACCAGGCGGGTCTGCGGATCGTCGAGGACGAAATTGAGATAGTCGGCGAGCCCGAGATCGGGCTCGTTGCCCGAGGTGACGCAATAGGAGAAGCGCAAGCCGCGGTCGGCGGCCGCCTTCATCCAGAACTGGATGAGCCCGCCCGACTGGAACAGGCAGGCGACCGATCCCGGCTCCAGCCGGCACAGGTCGGTGTTGGGATAGCCGAGCAGGCGCTCGCGGAACGAATAGGCGCCCATGCAGTTCGGGCCGGCGACCCGCAGCCGGCTCTTCGCCACGAAGTCGGCGAGCCAGCTGCCGCGCTCTTTCGATTCCGGATCGTCGCCGTCGCCCATCATCGACGCATAGACGGTGGCGGACTTGACGCCGGCGGCTTCGGCGTCGGTGAGCACCGTCGGCACCGCCGGCGCCGGCACGATCACCAGGGCGTGGTCCACCGGCTCGGGCAGGTCGCGCAGCGAAGGGTAGCAGCGCTCGCCGAACACCTGCGTCTGCCGCGGATTGATCAGCGCGATGCGTCCCTGGTAACCGAACGCGCGCAGGTTGTGAAAAATCTCGCTTGGCCACCGCGCGCGCTCGGACGCCCCCACGATGGCGAGCGACGTCGCCGTGAGCGTGCTGGCGGCCTGGCGGAACAGATCGCTATCGGCCGCCGCTGCGCCCGCACCCGGCACATCCCGCTCCCAAGACTGCATGCTTTTACGCTTGAACGTCTTTGCTTGCGGTCTTTCTTAGGACCTCGCCGCGACCGGGTCAAAGGTCTGTAGGGTGGGCAAAGGCGCGACCGGCGATCGAGGTCTCGCCACGCAATCAGCGCAGCGCCGTGCCCACGCGTGTAACGAGCCACGCCGCCGAACCGCGTGGGCACGGCGCACGCGATCGGAGTTGTGGCGATGGCACGGCGGTGTGCGTGCGCCTTTGCCCACCCTACGGCGCGCGTCGCCTCACACCGACGGAATGAACTTCATCACCGGGAACCACTGGCCGAGCAAGGTCTGCGGCCACGGCACCGCCATGAACTGGTCGAACACGAGGTAGATGCCGAGCACCAGGATGGTCGCATAGGGGATCACCAGCGACCAGCGTTCCGGCCCTTCCAAGCGCATGAACAGCAGGACGAACAGCGCGACCGTCGGGATCAGCCCGATCAGCCACATCACCGCCATGAAGCCGATGAGATAGCCGAAGAAGCGGGAGGCCCTGAGCACGATCTCGCGCACCGGCAGATGCGCGGTGTCGGAGGTCAGATCCATGTGGATCTTCTCGTGGATCACGCCCTCGACCTCGTGCTGCGCGTGCTCGGCGAGCCCTTCGGCGCGCGGCGCCGCCGGCTTGCGGCACATGTCGTTGAACAGGCTCATCACCGCCATGATGAGGCCGGTGGTGCCGATCACCATCGGAACGATCTTGGCGCTGAAGTCCCAGCGCGACGCCACCAGGAGCGCCGTGCCGATCAGGCCGATCATGAAGATCGTGAACAGTTGCGAGGGGTGGAAGGTCGGCGCCTGGAAGCTGCGCGCGATCTTGCCCAGCCCGCCCTGGCTGCGGATGTCCTGCCACAGCGGCCGCACCAGGCCGATGATCGCCATCGTGAACAGGATCGCCACCACCGGGCGCAGCAGCCAGCTCAGGCCGTAGCGCTCGACCGAGATGAACATGTAACGCTCGATGGTGTCGCCCAGCACCACGCCGAGGATCAGCGGCGGCCGCGGCCACTTGAACTGCTTCATGATCCAGCCGACCAGGCCGAAGAACAAAAGCGTAATGAGGTCGCCCCACGAGCGCGTCGCCTCGAACGCGCCGATATAGACGATGCCGAGCACGGCCGGGAGGATCAGCGTGTAGCGCAAGGTTGCGATGCGGGCGAATTGCGGGCTGAAGGCGTAGCACAGCCCTGCGCCCAGGATGTTGGCCAGCGCCACCGACCACACCATCGAATAGGTGATGCTGAGATTCTTGCTCAGCATATCGGGGCCCGGCACCAGCCCGTGGATCAAGAAGGCGCCGAGCAGGATCGCCATGGTGGCGCTGCCGGGCACGCCGAAGGCGACGGTCGGTACCAGCGCGCCGCCCTCCTTGGCGTTGTTCGAGCTTTCCGACGCGATCACGCCGCGCACGTCGCCCTTGCCGAAGGTCAGGTGCGCGCCCTTCTCGGTCTTGAGCGCATGGCCGTAGGCGAGCCAGTCGACCACCGATGCGCTGATGCCGGGGATCGAGCCGATGCCGCCGCCGATCCACGAGCAGCGCAGGATCAGCCACCAATTGTCGAAGCAGTCCTTCACGCCCTGCCACTGGCCCTTGTAGATGTTGTTGGTGGCGCCCTTCGAGGAGATCGCGACCCGGGCGATCAGGAGGTCGCACAATTCCGGCAGCGCGAACACGCCGAGCAGCAGCGGCGTCAACGGCAAGCCGTCCCACAGATAGAGCGTGTCGAAGGTCCAGCGCAGCGTGCCGGTCTGCGGATCGGTGCCGATCATCGCGATCATGACGCCGAGGCAGCCGGCGGCGACGCCGCGCAACGGCGCGTTGCCGGACAGCACGGCGACCATTGATATTCCGAGAATCGAGAAGGCGAGCAGCTCCGGCGAGCCGAGATAGAGCATCACCGGCCGCAGGATCGGAATCGAGATCGCGAGCAGGGCGGCGCCGAACACGCCGCCCATCAGCGATGACATGTAGGCGGCGCTGAGCGCGCGCCCCGCCTCGCCGCGCTTGGCCATCGGATAGCCATCGAGCACGGTCGCCGCCGAGGCGGCACCGCCCGGCACGCCGAACAGCACCGCCGGGATCGGATCGCCGGTGGCGGTGGTGGAGCCGAGACCGAGCAGCAGCGCGAAGGCGGAGTAGGGGTCCATCGCGAACGTGAACGGCAGCAGCATCGCGGTTCCGGCGAGCCCGCCGATCCCCGGAACGATGCCGAGCACCAGCCCCATGATGCAGCCGAGCCCGAGGAACATCAGGCGGTGCGGCTCCATCAGCATCAGGAAGGCCTTGCCCGCCGACGTGGCCATGAAGCTGAGTTCGCCCGCGAAACCTTCCATCTCTCCTCGCCTCCCCCAAACGCCGGCGCGCGCTTACGAGACCGCAGTGCGTTCCACGGGCGCAATCATGCTCGGCGGTCTGCGGGTCAAGCCGTCAATGCCGCGGAGGCGAGGCCGAGCCGGCGGGGCTGCCGCGTTTCGCGCTGCGATTGTGGCGCAAAGCGTCCCCCGACCGCGATGAACGGCCGTGCCGCAACGAATACTCGCATTGTACGTCCCTCGCCCTGGAGCGCCGCGGCCGGCTCCCAGCGCCGACCGCCTATTTTCACTCTATTATGGTGTGATGTAAGCAGAAGATCGGGGGGCGGGAAAGCCGTTTGCGACTGCGCCCGGCTTTACCGGAGTGCGGCACTTTAGGCTGGCCGAAGTCGGATCAATTGGCAGATTTTTTGACGAGGTGACGGATGCAGATCGACCGGCCGGTGGGAAAGCCCGACGAGAGCGTGGCCTGGGGCAGCGATGTTGCGGCGCAGATGCTGCGCCGCTTCGGCATCCCGTTCATCAGCCTCAATCCGGGCGCCAGCTATCGCGGGCTGCACGACAGCCTGGTCAATCACCTGGGCAACGAGCGGCCCGGCATCCTGCTCTGCCTGCACGAAGACCATTCGGTGTCGATCGCGCACGGCTACGCCAAGGCGACCGGCGAGCCGATGGCCTGCGTGCTGCACAGCAATGTCGGGCTGCTGCACGGCATGATGAGCCTGTTCAACGCCTGGTGCGACCGGGTGCCGA
>JBEVIH010000068.1:0-16209 GCA_040510815.1 Xanthobacteraceae bacterium
CGACCGCGTAACACGCGGCGAGGTGAGGGAGGAATGGCATGCGTGGTCCGCGCCGACAATTTCTGCGTCTTGCGCTCGGTGCGGCGGCACTGCCGGCCGCGTCGCAGCTTGCGCTGGCGCAATCCTATCCGGCGAAGCCGGTGCGCTTTCTCGTCGGCTTTCCGGCCGGCGGTCCGAACGACATCCTGGCGCGGCTGATGGCCGAATGGCTGTCGCGGCAGCTCGGCCAACCCTTCGTCGTCGAAAACATGCCCGGCGCCTCCGGCAACATCGCGACCGAAGCGGTCGTGCGCGCGCCGCCCGACGGCCATACGCTGCTGCTCGTCGGGCCGGCCAACGCCATCAGCGCGTCGCTCTACGACAATCTGCGCTTCGATTTCCTGCGCGACATCGCGCCGGTCGCCGGCATCACCCGCGAGCCGCTGGTCATGGTGGTGCACCCGTCGGTGCCGGCCAGGACCGTGCCGGAGTTCATCGCCTATGCGAAGGCCAATCCGGGCAAGGTCAAGATGGCGTCGACCGGCAACGGCAGCTCGCCACACGTGACCGGCGAGCTGTTCAAGATGATGACCGGTGTCGACGTGGTGGTCGTGCACTATGCCGGCGGCGGCCCGGCGCTTAAGGCGATGATCGAGGGCCAGGCCGAGATGATGTTCGAGCCGATGTCGGCCGCGATCGAGCCGATCCGCAGCGGCAAGCTGCGTCCGCTCGGGGTGACCACCGCGGCGCGCGCGCAGGCACTGCCGGAGGTCGCAACCGTGGGCGAGTCCGTGCCGGGCTACGAGGCCAGCGCGGTCACCGGCATCGGCGTTCCGAGGAACACGCCGGCCGAGATCATCGGCCGGCTCAATCAGGCGATCAACGCGGCCTTCGCGGATCCCAAGATGAAGGCACGCCTGGCCGACACCGGCGGCGCCGCGTTGCCGGGCTCGCCCGCCGACTTCGGCAAGCTGCTCGCCGAAGAGACCGAGAAATGGGCCAAGGTGATCAAGGCCTCCGGCACCAGGCAGAACTGACGGCGGCATCAGCCGTAAGCGCCTTCGGCAGCCGGAGCGCCAGCCCGGGATTCGCGTTGAAAAGCCCTTTCTCTGCAACCGGGTGCGTCACATCGGCGGGCGCGGCGATGAAACGGTATCGCCGCTCGCGTGCGCGCAGTAGACTTTCTCCTTGACGGCCGGCCGGACGGCGGGAGGAGACGGTTCTCGGCCGAAGGCTGGGCCCAGGACCCGACTCTGTCGAGCTATCGGGGCATCATATCGACCGACGAATGCACAATAGGATGAGCGCAACGACAAAGGCGAGGCGCGCCGACGCATCGCCCGATGGGAGGAAGCCATGATGACGACGTGTTGGAATGTCGTGCGTAAAGGCGCAGCAACGTTGTTGCTGGGTTCGCTTCTGCTCACGGGGGCGAATGCGCAGTCCGGCGATCCGATCAAGATCGGAGCCGGCCTCGCGCTCACCGGCGGCGGCGCGCCCGCCGGCAAGATGCTGCTCGCGGCGCTCGAGCTCTGGCGCGACGACATCAACGCGAAGGGCGGACTGCTCGGCCGGCAGGTGGCGGTCGTGGTCTACGACGACCAGAGCAATCCGAACAACGTGCCCGGCCTCTACACCAAGCTCATTTCGGTGGACAAAGTCGATCTGCTGGTCGGCCCGTACGGCACCAATTTCGTAGCGCCGGCGATGCCGGCGATCATCCAGAACAACAAGATGACCATCAGCTACACCGCCATCGGCATCAATCGTCAGTACAATTACCCGAAATACTTCTCGATGGTTCCGGTCGGGCCGGCAGGCGTGAACGCCTTTTCCATCGGCTTCTTCGAGATGGCGGCGGCGCAAAAGCCGAAACCGGAGACGGTCGCGATCCTCGCCGCCGAAGCCGAGTTTGCCCAGAGCGCAGCCCAGGGCGCGCGCGAGGAGATCAAGAAGCAGGGCTTCAAGCTCATCTACGACCAGAGCTATCCGCCGAGCTTGACCGATTTCACCCCCGTGGTGCGCGCCTTGCGGGCCGCCAACGCCGATATCGTCTACGTCGGCGCCTATCCGCCCGACAACGTCGGCATCTTGCGCGCGGCCAATGAGGTCGGGCTCAATCCGAAGATGTTCGGCGGCGCGATGATCGGCATGCTGATCACGCCGATCAAGGTCAACCTGGGCCCTGTGATCAACGGCCTCGTCATCTCCGAGGCCTTCGTACCCTCGCCGAAGCTGCAGTTCGCGGGCCTGGCCGATCTCATGAAGCGCTATCAGGCCGAGGCGCCGACGCTGAAGACCGATCCGATCGGCTATGCCTTCGTGCCGTTCGGCTACGCGGCCGGCCAGGTGCTCGCCCAGGCGGTGACCGCAACCAAGAGCCTCGATCATGACAAGCTCGCCGCCTACCTGCACAGCCACACGTTCCAGACCGTGGTCGGCGAGATCGGGTTCGGGAAGGACGGCGAATGGAGCAGCACGAGGCAGTTCCTGACCCAGTTCCAGAACGTCGAGCCGAACAACCTCGATCAGTTCCGCGCCGGCTCCAAGCAGCCGGTCCTATGGCCGGCCGAATACAAGACCGGTGAGATGATCTATCCCTACGAGAACGCAAGGAAGAAATAGCCTCTTTGGCTATCCTGGGCGCAGAGCAGCATTGAAGCCGGCTCGGTCGGAAGAATGGTCGGCTGACAAGCCGGGCGGTGCCTACGGCAGATCGGGCATCGCGCGCACGAGCCCGCCCGGCCACCGCTCGTGGGTGAGCGGAACCACCAGCCGCGTCTGCAGCCCCTCCGAGCCGAAGCTCTGCTCCACCTGGCCGTTGAGCTGGCGCTCGATCACCATGTTGATCAGGCGCGAGCCGAAGCCCGGCCGCCTTTGCTTCTTGGGCGCGGGTCCCTGGCTTTCCTTCCAGTCGAGCATCAGGGTGAGTCCCTGCTGGGTGCGCGCCACCGACCACGTCAGGTCGACGCGGCCCGACGCCTGCGACAGGCTGCCGTGCTTGCCCGCATTGGTCAAAAGCTCGTGGATCGCCATGCTCAGGCCGAAGGTCGGGTCGGGCTCGAGAAAGACGTTCGGGCCGGCGAACGAGATGCGGTCGACGAACGGCGCCAGCAGGATATTGAGCAGCTCGTTCAGCGAGGTCGATTTCCAGCCGCCCTCGGTGATGAGCCGATGCGCGTTGGCGAGCGCCAGCACGCGGGCCTCGTATTTGCTCACCAGTTCGCCGACGGTGCGGGAATTCTTGGCGGTCTGCGAGAACAGGGCGAGCAGCTGCGAGAACAGGTTTCCCGAGCGGTGGCGCAGCTCACGGATCATCAACTCGTGGCGCTGGTCCAGTTGCCGGCGCTGGATCGCGCCCGCCACCACGTTGGCGACTCCGGCCAGGAACGAGACGTCGTAGTCGCTGAACTTCCGCCGCTTGGTGGTGTGCGCGCAAAGCACGCCGTAGGCGCGGCCGTCGCGTCCGGCGATCGGCGCGGCAATTCCGCTGACGATGCCTTGGTCCCGTAGCAACTGCGTGCCCGGGAACCGGGTCTCGGTCTCGAGGTCCTCCAGGACCACCGGGCGTCCCGCGGCGAGCGTATAGCCGGCATGCGACTCCCGCCCGGTCGAGACATGCGCGGCGCCGAGCATCTCGGCCGGCCATCCGACCCCGGCGCGCAGCAGCATTTCGGCGTCGCCCGGCACCAGTTCGAGGATCTTCACCAGCTCGGCGTCCAGGATGTCGGCGGCGGTGGCGACCACGTCGTTGAAGAATTTCTGCAGGTCGCTCTCGGCCAGGGCCCGCTCGCCGAGCCGTGCGACGGCCTCCTGCTGGCGCCCCCGCACGCGGACTTCGCGGTTGATCCGCAGGCGCTCGGTCACGTCCCGGCACACGCCGAGCACTTGTGCCGGCGTCCCGTCCTTGACCAGTAGGGTGGCGGATACTTCGAACCAGCGTTCCTCGCGCCCGGCCGGCGACGTCAGCCGGTACTCCAGGCGACAGGGCTCGCGGGTCCGCAAGGTTTGTTGAATCGCCGCCAGCACGCCCGGCTGATCCTGCGCGGCCAGGTTCTCGGCGCTGAACGAAAAGGTGCCGTCGAGGCTCTTCTCCGGCCGGCCATGCCAGCCCTCGAGATTGGTCGACCAGGTCATCCGGCTGCTCGGGATGTCCCACGCCCAGACGCCGAGCTGGCCGGCTTCGAGCCCGGCGCAAAACAATTCCAGCCGGGCAACGGAAGACGCACGGTCGTCCTGGCCCAGCGAAGCGCCGGCCGTGTTCTCGGCTTTCTGCTGCTCCTGCGCTCCAGGCACGGCCGCATCCATGGACATGTTTCTAGTTGCTCTTGCGTCGGGCCGGCCCGGGTCTGGCCGAACGGCAAACCGACGGATGGACTCGCCGGCAGGACGGCGACTGGACCAGGGCGAATTGTTCCTTGTGATCCGGTCTAGTCAAGTTTCTCACCGGTTGCGGTACCCGGGTCACGCGCTCCGTCGCCGGCGATGCGGCGGCGGATCGACAGCCCAGGCATTCCTCTTGGTTGCTCCAGCGACGGCGCGGTTCGATACCGGCGAGGTGGATCAGGGTTGCGGCAGGAGCCGAGCGTTTGGGGCGAAGCGACGAACATGCCTGAGAACTACAAGCGCGATGCCAATTCAAAGGTTCCCGGTGCGCGTGCGCGCACCGCCAAAAGCATCCGGCCGCCGCACCATGTGGTGCCGGCGGCCCCGGTCAGATAGCCGTTCTTGATCAGGCTGCCGGCGGCGCCGGCGATCTACGACACGCAGCGCCCGGGGACCTGCGACAACGGGGACTGCGCGATCGCGCTGACGATCGACTCGCAGCCGTCGAGCAGCTCCTGCCTGGCGGCGGGCGCGCGCGGGGCCAGCAGCTCGTGCGGCCCGTTCACGGCGTTCTTGCGGGCCTTTTCAGGCACGAGCGGCAGGCGGTCGCCCTTCAGCGTCCGATCGACCATCTGCTGGACCTGCTTGGGCGCCGGCGAAGCCGTGGTGGCCGACACTTCGAGCCCGATGACGAAAAAGCCAAGCGCGACAAGGGCGCCTAAGCCACTGATAACATATTGAGAATTACGCCGCATGGGTTATTGCTCCCACGATCCCTGTACTCATTAGTCGCGTTAAGGGTTGGTTAGGTTCATCCGCCGGCAGACATTTTCGGGAGGACTTCCACGGCGCACCAACACCCACACCGGGTGACCGGTTCCGAGCCCGGTTGCGGGAGCGGGAAAGGGAGCCGGGCGGCCGCGAGCGCAGCCGTTGCCGACCCGGCGCAGGTGCCGGCCGATGTCGCAGGCGGCGCCCGTTTCGGTCGCCAGCCGCGAATTCGGTTCCTTCAGTTTTCCGCTGAAACGCGGGAACGAACGCGACAGCGTCGCGTTGTTATGGCAACCGGCCGCCCATTCCCCCTCCCCGTGCTCGGCCGGTAAATCTCGGACGTAGTCGGCGACAGTCGGCTACGTCCGTGTTTTTTGGGGCACCCGGAACGCCGGAACCTTTGGTACCGCGTCGGGTTCTCACACCATCTCAAACACACAAAAAGGAGCGAGTGATGAATTGGGATCGCGTTGAAGGAAACTGGAAGGAGTTCAAAGGCAAGGTTCAGCAGAAGTGGGGCAAGCTCACCAACGACGACCTCGACGTGATCGAGGGCAAGCGCCAGGAGCTCGCCGGCCGTCTCCAGCAGCGCTATGGCGTTGCGAAGGACGAGGCCGAGCGCGAGATCGACAGCTGGCTCAAGACCACGCACTAACGCGCCGTGCGCCGGCGGCCGGCGCAAGCCGGCCCTGGCGCTGATCCGAACGAGGGACGCGCCGCACACTCCGGCGCTCCCTCGTCCTCCCGACTAACAAACGAGAAGGGTCCGGCGAATCTCCAGGAGGCCAGCGATGTTTTCACAGTCAGGATATTCCCGCGCGATGTCGGCGGACCTTGCGGAAATCGAGCGTCGCTTGCGCGCCCTCGAGAAGCGGCTCGAACGTGCGGGCAGCCGCACCGCTAGCGGTGCGGTGCAGGCGGCCGACCGCACGGGCGATGCCATCGCCTCGGCGTTGAGCGACATGAGCGATCGCTTTTGGGACGGAAGCCGCTCGGTCGGCGGCGGTGCGCTCAAGCTGGGCAACGAAGCGGCCAAAGAAGCGGCGAAACTGGGCAATGACGCCTTGCAACGCCTCGCCGACGAGGTGGAGCGCCGCCCGCTCACGACGCTGGCGATCGCCGCCGGCGTGGGGCTCATCGTCGGCCTGGCCGCCCACCGTCATTGACGAGCCCGAAAGGAAAGCGGCGGTAGCACGGACAAAGACCGTGCTACCGCCGCTTTCCGTCGTCGTCAGACCGGCAGCGGCCGAGCGCGGCGCTTCGCGCTGCGCTCGAAGAACAGCGCCTGGCTCGCAATGGCCGACACCGTGGCCGGCTGGAACGGCTTGGCGATCAGGAAGGCCGGCTCCGGCCGCTCTCCGGTGAGGAAGCGTTCCGGATAGGCGGTGATGAAGATCACCGGCACTTCGAACGTCTTCAGGAGGTCGTTGACCGCATCGAGCCCGGAGCTGCCGTCGGCGAGCTGGATGTCGGCCAGGATCAGTCCGGGCCTCTTTTTCTTCACCAGCGCCACCGCCTCGGCATGGGTGCGGGCGACGCCCAGAACGCGATGGCCCAGGCTCTCGACCAGCGTTTCCAGCTCCATCGCGATGAACGTGTCGTCCTCGATGATCAGCACGTCGGTGGCGATCTCGGCCGCGAGCTCGCGGCCGGATTCCTCGACCAGACCGCGCAAGGTCATGACATCGATGTCGAGGATGCGGGCGGCGTCGGGCTCGGCAAACCCCTCGAGCGCCACCAGCAGGAAGGCTTGGCGGGGCAGCGGGGTGATGCTGGCGAGCTTCTGTTCGCCCGGCAGCACCGATGCGGTGCCTTCCCTGGCGCCGTTGACCGAGATCGAATTCCAAATCTTCGTGAACAGCCGATAGAGCGCGACCCGCGGTCCCTTCGGTTCCTCGACCACGTTGGCGTCGGCGATCAGGGCTTCCAGGGTGGCGGCGACATAGGCGTCACCCGACGCTTGGCTGCCGGTTAGGGCGCGGGCATAGCGCCGCAGAAAGGGCAGGTATTGGGCTACCGCTTTGGCATTCGGCACGAGACCCTCCCGCTGTCGGTTCCCTGAGGTTATCCTGCCGAACGCGGCTGCGGTAAAAAAGTTCCATCAGGGCGGAACGAATGGATTTGGCTGACGTTATGCCCGGATAGGCCACCAAAAGGGCTCAAGCGCGCCGGGACGCGGGGGAGAGGTGGATGAATGAGCGAAAGCCGGATAGGCCGGATTTGGGGCGGGAGGGGTCCCCGCAGCCACAAGGAAGGTCTCCAGGGTCAGGATCGATGATGCAGACCGACGTCCAGGTACGAAAGGCACGCGGTCGACTCAGCCGACACGTGCAGAACAAGCTCGGCGAAACGCTTCACGCGATGTTCGACGAGATCGTGAAGGAGGGAGTTCCTGACCGGTTCTCCAAGCTCCTGGAACAGATCAATGGGGGTGGGGGGCTCCACGGCACCAGGGCCGGTGAGCTTGACGCCGCCGAGACTGGGCCGGACTCGCTCGTCAGAGCGAAAGAGCCCGAGGACAAGGGGTCGAGGTCATGACGCTTCAGGCATCCGTGCGCGAAGCCATGCTCGCCGCTGTTCCGAGCTTGCGCGCCTTCGCTATCTCGCTCAGCGGCAACGTCGACCGCGCCGACGATCTCGTGCAGGAAACGCTCCTGCGCGCCATGGCCAACATCAATTCGTTCCAGCCGGGGACGAATATGTCGGCGTGGCTGTTCACCATTCTTCGCAACCTGTTCCGCTCCGAATATCGCAAGCGGCGGCGCGAGGTCGAGGACGTCGACGGCAGCTACGCCGACAGCCTCAAATCCCACCCCGAGCAGCATAGCCGGGTGGAGTTCGAGGAATTCCGCGTCGCGCTCGCGAAGCTGCCGCCGGACCAGCGCGAGGCGCTGCTGCTGGTGGGCGCCTCCGGCTTCTCCTACGAGGAGGCGGCCGCGATCTGCGATTGCGCGGTCGGGACGATCAAGAGCCGGGTCAACCGGGCGCGCACGCGGCTCTCGGAGCTGCTTTCGATCGACAGCGCCGACGAGTTCGGGCCCGATCACACGACCCGCGCCATCCTGACCGCGGGCGGACGCGGCTGATTTTCGGCCGCGCTCACATGGTTTGACTTGTCATGCCCGGCCTTGTGTCGGGCATCGACGTCTTTACTGCTCAGAAAGCAAACAGTGGATGGCTTCGGAGGTTGGGCCTGCCCGTCTTCGGGGATCGGTCCACGCCAAAAAAGTTCTCGCTCGACCCAAGGTCGAGCGAGAACTCCGCGCGCGCCCTGAAAACTGGGAGTTACGGTACCGTCGGCGCACGCCCGCGGACGAGGCCGACAACCGCCGAAATCAGGAACAGAATGATCGCGACGAAGAAAATGATCTTGGCGATCTCCACCGCGAAACCCGCGATGCCGCCAAATCCGAGCACCGCGGCGATCAGCGCGACGATCAGAAACGTCAGAGCCCAACCGAGCATGGCGAAACGCTCCTCATATCTGCGGTCTTGAACCGCCCTCGCCTAAACAACGAACAAAACGCGGGAATGTTCCCGGCCGCGGGTTCCCCGGATTGGAACCCTTTGTCGGAGCCTGCATTGACGATTGCCGGATCGGTCGGGGCCAAGCCCGGCGCTCCTGTCCTAGTCAAGGATCTCCAATGGCCCCTAAGCAGAAAGCTTCAGGCAAATCCGCAGGGCCCAAGGCTGCGAACGCCACGAGCAAGCCCAAGAGCAAGTCGAACAATCGTAAGGACGGGCCGAAGACCTGGTCGGAAGTGTTTTCCGACCTCGCTTGCGCAACGGCGCGCTATGCCGGCCACCCGCTGGCCTTCCTGACCGCGACCTCGTTGGTGATCGCCTGGGCGATCACCGGGCCGCTGTTCGGTTTCAGCGATACCTGGCAGCTCGTGATCAACACCTCGACCACGATCGTGACGTTCCTGATGGTGTTCTTGATCCAGCACACCCAGAACCGCGACACGATGGCGATCCAGCTCAAGCTGTCCGAGCTGATCATCGCCGTGCAGGACGCGGAGAACAAGCTTGCGACGGCCGAGGATCTTTCGGAGGACGAGCTCGAGCGGTTGCACGAGCAATATCGCACCCGCGCGGAGACGACCCTCGAGCACCTCAATCAGCGGCGCGAGCACCTCAAGCGCGCCAGCTAAGGCGCCACGATCCGTGACGACGTTGCGCCATAGTTCGAGCGGGCCGTCCCGTGCGTTCGCCCCGCCGCTATGGCGCGCGGGCGCTGTTGCCTTATGATGCCGGCCGGGTCCACGCGGGGCGACTTCGCATGTTCGGTTGGCGCAAGCGCATCGGCTACATCACCCCGACCGTGATGGAGGTGGTGCCCTACGAGTTCTACCGGTTCGCGCCCGACGGCGTCGGGCTCGTGGGCGTCACCTGCAACATCGACGACTGGGGGCCGGAGGAGTTCGAGAAGGGGCTCGCCCAGGTCAAATCGACCGCCGGCTATCTCGGCTCGCGCGGGGTGGATTTCATCATCCACGGCGGCGGGCCGCTGGTGGTCAAGCGCGGCAAGGGATTCGAGGAGACCATCGTCAACGAGATCGAGGCGGTGGCGAAGGCGCCGGCCACCACCGGCGTGCGCGCCGGGATGGAGGCACTACGCCACGTCGGCGCGCGCCGGATCGCGATCGCCTCGCCCTATCCGAAGGCGCAGGACGAGGCGATGGCGGGCTATCTCACCGCCCACGGCTTCGAGATGGACCTGGTCGAGGGGTGGGACATCGGCTTCAAGGCGCTGCAAAGCGTCGCGCCCTCGGCGATCTACCGGTTTGCGGCCGACGTGCTCGCCCGCGCCAAGGCCTGCGACGCGCTCTACCTGCCGTGCGCGCAATGGCAGGCTGCGCAGATCGTCGACGTGCTGGAGAAGGACAGCGGCAAGCCGGTGATCGCCTATACCCACGCCAACTTCTTCGCCGCGTTCCAGCGGCTCGGGCTGCGCGACCCGATCCGCGGCCACGGCCGGCTGCTCGCCTCGCTCGCCGATGTGGCTTGACGGAGATCGTGCGATGCACAGCCGCCGGTCGGTCGCAGCGGGCGCGGCAATTGCATTCGCCGTGATGCTGCCGGCGGCGCCCGGCGCCGCCGATCCGGTGGCGGATTTCTATCGCGGCAAGACCGTCGAGATGATCATCGGCGCCGCCGCCGGCGGCGGCTACGACATCGCCGGCCGCGCCGTCGCGCGCCACCTGGGCCGGCACATCCCGGGCCAGCCCGCCGTGATCGTGCGCAACATGCCGGGCGCCACCAGCCTGATCATGACCAATGCGCTCTACAACCGCTCGCCGCGCGACGGCACCGTGATGGGCATGCCCAACAACACGATTCCGCTCGAGCCGCGGCTCAAGCTGCTGGCGGCCGCCGGCAACGTCGCCTTCGACGTCAACCGCTTCAACTGGATCGGCACGCCGGTGCAGGAGCCGCAGGTGTTCTGGGTCTGGCATACCGCGCCGGCAAAGAGCTTCGCCGACCTCAAGACCGGCAAGATCATCATGGGCGCGACCGCCGCCAGCGCCGACAACTACATGCTGTCGCATCTGATGAACCAGACGCTCGGCACGCGCATGGAATTCGTCACCGGCTATCAGGGCCAGAGCGAGATCAACCTGGCGGTCGAGCGCGGCGAGGTCCAGGGCAACACCACCGGGCTGACCAACCTCGTCGTCACCAAGGCCGATTGGATCAGGCAGGGCAGGATCCGCATGCTGGTGCAGTTCGGCGGCGAGCGGGTCGCGGAGATCAAGGATGTGCCGGCGGTGGTCGAACTGGCGGCCTCGGAGGACGACCGCGAGATCTGGCGGTTCTTCACCTCGAAATTCAAGATGGCGCGCCCGCTGGCGCTGCCGCCCGAGGTGCCGGCCGAGCGCGTCAGGGCGCTGCAGGACGCCTTCGACGCGACCATGCGCGACCGGCAGTTCCTGGAGGAGGCGAAGCAGATCGGATTGCAGATCGATCCGCTCGGCGGCGAGGCGATCCGGCAATTGATCGCGCAGATGCAGGCGACGCCGGAGGCGCTGGTGGAGCGGCTGCGGAGGTTGTTGGCGGCGAAGTAGCGCTCACTTCAACCCGATCGTGTCCACCACCCGTTTCCAGGTCACCTGCTCCTGGCGCAGCAGCGCGGCGAACTCGGCCGGGGTGTTGGCGACCGGCCGATAGTAGACGCCTTCGATCCGCTTGCGGACCTCGGGAATCTCCTCCACCGCCCTGATCTCGCGCGCGATCTTCTCGATGATCGCGGGCGGCGTCCGGGCCGGAGCGAACAGGCCGAACCAGGCGTCGACCGGCATTTCCGGCACGCCGGCCTCCCCGATGGTGGGAACGTCGGGCAGGGTCGGCCAGCGCCGCGCCGAGGTGATGGCGATGCCGGTGACCTTGTCGGCGAGGATCGCCTGCTCGGTCAGGTTCACCGTCAAGGTGGCGATGTCCACCTCGCCGGTCATCACCGCCTGCAGCGCTTCCGGCGTGCTCTTGTAGGGCACGTGCACCATCTTGGTGCCGCTCTTGAGCGCGATCAGCTCGACCGACAGGTGGCCGGTGGTGCCGATGCCGACCGAGGAGAACGTGTACTTGCCGGGATCCTTCCTGAGCATGGCGATGAAGTCGGCCATCGACTTGGCGCCGTTCTTCTTGCTCGCGATCACCACGCTCGGCGTGGTCCCGAGCACCGTCACCGGCGCCAGTTCCTTCATCGGCTCGATGTTGAGCTTCATGAACATCGGATTGGTGACGATCGGGGCCGCGATGGCGCCGCCGAGCACTGAGCCGTCGGGCGCGGAGCGCGCCACGTGCTCGACCGCGATGTTGCCGGCGGCGCCGACCCGGTAGTCGATGACGAAATTGCTGCCGAGCCGCGCTTGCAGCGCCTCCACGATCACGCGGGCGAACAGGTCGAGCCCCGATCCCGGGCCCAGCCCGAGCACGATGCTGGTGGTGCGCGGCGGCCAGTCCTGCGCCGCCGCCGGTGTCGCCGAAGCCGCCGCCAGCAGCGCCGCGATGACGAGCTTTCTCATCCGGTCCTCCCCCTCATGCTTCGGCCCGAATCCTCGCCCGGCAAAGGCGCCGGACGCAAGCGCCGCCCGGTCGCAGCCTCAGGGATGCACATCCTCGGTGAACCAGTCGGTCGGCAGCTCGTGGCCGAGCCCACGCTCCTTCGCCTTGCGATAGACCAGCGAGCCGGCGGCCGCGAACTGATAGCCGAGCCCGATATTGTTGATGAAGCAGGTGACCTCGGCGTCCGACCTGCGGCCCCCGGCCCGGCCGATCACGAGCTCCGGCAGGGTCGGCAGCGTCTTGAAGTCGATCTCGCCGGCAAGCTGCCAGCCGCGGCCTGCGATCTTCTCCTCGATCACCACGCCCTCGGCGGCGACATGGATCGGGCTCGGCTCGTTCCAATGGATCGCCACGCGGTCGGCGCGCTTGATCGCGGCCACCTCGATCTCCGGGCGCTTGATCGAGCTCACATGCATGCCGGGCTCGAGCCAGCGCGCGAAGAAGATGTGATCGATCGAATTGGTGGCGCACATGGCGATGTCGGCGCCTTTGATCGCCTCTTCCGGCTGGCCGACCGGCAGCACCTCGACGCCCAGCGTCGCGCCCATCGCGGCGGCGAACGCCTCGCGGTTTCGCGCATTGGGGCTGAAGCAGCGGATGGTCGCGATCTCGCGCACCGCGCAGGCCGCCATCAGTTGGGCGCCCGCCTGCCAGCCGGAGCCGAGGATGCCGACCGTTTTCGCGTCCTCGCGGGCGAGGTGCTTGATGCCGAGCCCGTTGGCGGCGCCGACCCGCATGCGCTGCATCACGCCGTCGGGCAGGATCGCCAGCGGCTCGCCGTTCTCCACCGAGAACAGCAGCACCAGCCCGACATAGCGGTTGTTGGGCGCGGCCGGCACCTTCTCGCGCCGCATGTTGTTGCCGCGCCTGGGCCAGGTGATGATGTCGGAATTGATCCGCACCGCGCCGACGCCGAGCTTCGGCGCCACGCCGTCCATGGATTTGAGGCTGTAAAGCGCATCCGCCCGCGACGTCGGCGTGAAGCAGTCAGAGCGCGTGCGCGACACCCCGCGCCCGTGCGCCAATTCCACATAGGCCTCTTCCATCACCTCGATGCAGTCGCGCATCGTCAGCAGCGTCTCGACATCGTCGTTCGACAGGATCAGGGTCATGGCGGGCTCCGGCCGCGGCGATCATAGCAGAACCGGTGCGGCGCGGGATTGCACGGCGGCCCGGCCGGGTTGCGTTACGCCTGCCACAAGCCGCTCGCCTTGACCGCAACAAATGTTTCAGAATGGATGCTGGCCCGCGTCGGCCCGTCCGACCCGCAGCAGGAACGACATCAGATGAGCGTTGATGCTCAACTCACCACCTTGAGCGCGGCCTTCGACGACTATCCGCACACGCTCCCGCTCAAGCGCGGCGAGATCAAGTCCGACCGCGTCGCCCTCGACTTCAGCGACATCAGGCCGGCGAACCGGTTCTTCAAGCCGATGGTGCGCGAGCTCAAGTTCAACGTCAGCGAGATGGCGATCGCCACCTACGTGCAGGCCAAGGCCTGCGGCAAGCCGCTGGTGCTGTTGCCGGCCACCATGATGGGGCGCTTCCAGCACGGCACCATCCTGTGCAACGCGGCGCGCCCGCTCACGCCCGCCGATCTCCCCGGCAAGCGCGTCGGCGTGCGGTCCTACAGCCAGACCACGGCGGTGTGGGTGCGCGGCATCTTGGCGAACGACTACGGCGTCGACATGGATCGCTTGCGCTGGGTCACGTTCGAGGACGGCCACGTGGCCGAATACCGCGAGCCGGCCGGTGTCGAGCGGGTCGGCGGCGACAAGAACCTGCTCAAGATGCTGCGCGAGGGCGAGCTCGACGCCGCCATCTACGGCGCTGATCTCCCCGACGACCCGGCGTTCAAGAGCGTGATCCCGGATCCCGACGCCGCCGCGCAGACATGGTACGCGCAACACAAGGTGGTGCCGATCAACCACATGGTGGTGGTCACCGAGCGGCTCGCCGGGTCGCGGCCGGACCTGGTGGCAGAGGTCTACCGCCTGCTGGCGCAGAGCAAGGCCGCCGCCGGGCTGCCGAAGGCGGGAGCCATCGACTTCCTCCCGTTCGGGCTCGAGGGCTGCCGGCCGGGGTTGGCCACGATCATTAACTATGCGTTGCAGCAAAACCTCATTGCGCGAAAAATCGACGTCGAGGAGCTGTTCGACAGCACTACGCGGGCGCTCCGCGGTTGAGCCGTGGCGCCAGCTGCGGCGTCCCCGGGTGGGCCAGTTTCGCATTTAACCTCAAGGGGATGAGTTGATGGCGCCGGCGCCGCCGCTGGCTTAATATTTTTTACCGAATCAGTGGAACGTAGGACCTGTAGCCAAGCGTTGGGTGTCGACAAGTTCGTCGACTTTACGGGCCTGCAACGCTTATCTTGTAAGGTGACGACGAACCGCATCCAGCGGCCGCCCGGCCGTCGAAAATCTAAGAAGTCTCGGGAGAGTGTCTTGGCCAAACTCTTGGGGGAAGTCCCCAGCATGTCTGCTTCCGGCTCCTCGACCAAGCTGCTGCGCAGCGCCCTGGTCGCCAGCGCGGCGCTGGTGCTGGTCGTCGCGACCGCCACCCCGGCTGACGCCTACTACCCCTACTCCCCCTATTCCTTCTCCTACCCGCGACGGTCCTACCGAGCCGCCCCCAAGCCGGCCCCGGTAGCGGCGGCCCCCGCCGTCAAGAAGCCCAACCCGGAGAAGGACGGCTTCGTCGACCTGCCCAAGGGCGGCATCCTGCAGATCGCCATCTCCATCGGCAGCCAGCGCCTCACCTTGTATCGCGACGGCGTGCGCGTGGCGCAATCGCCGGTCTCGACCGGCACCGCCAGCCATCCGACGCCGACCGGCGTGTTCAGCGTGATCGAGAAGGACCGCTATCACCGCTCGAATCTCTACGGCAACGCGCCGATGTTCTACATGCAGCGCGTCACCTGGTCGGGCGTCGCGATGCATGAAGGAGTGTTGCCCGGCTACGCCGCCTCGCACGGCTGCATCCGCCTGCCGACCGAGTTTGCCGCGCGGCTGTGGCCGACCACCAAGCTCGGCGTGCGCGTGATCATCGCCCACGGCGATGCCACGCCGGTCGATTTCCAGCACGCCAGCCTGTTCCAGCCCCGGCCGAAGCCGGAGCCGAAGGTGGCGGCGCTCGAGCCGGTCGATCTGAAGCCGGCCCGCCTGGTCCGGATGGCGGAAGCGACCACCACCGCCACGGATGCCGGCGGGATGGACGTGACCCGCTCGGCCGCGGACGCGGCCAAGCCTGCGGCAACCGCCGTGGCGGACGACCGCAAGCCCACCGACGCTGCGACTGCCGCGACCGAGGAGCCCAAGCCGGCCGGCGACGGCGCACCGGTGACGAAGCCGGCGGCCCCGGCGCAAGCCGCCGAGACCGCGCCCGACGACAAGGCGACCGGGACGGTTTCGCCTGCGGGCGCCGCGGTGCCGGTGCTGCCGAGCGAGCTGCGCAAGGCGGTCGAGACGCCGCAGCCGAGCGAGCCGCCGAAGGCCGCGCAAGCCGCCAACCCGCAGACCACGCCGGTCGAGGCCGCGCCCGCGAGCAATGATCCGCCCAAGCCCGAGCTCGACGTGACCGATCCATTCAAGCCGACGCCGCCGCGCTACAAGTCGGCCGACCAGCCGCTCAAGCGCAACGGCCAGGTGGCGGTATTCGTGAGCCGCAAGGAGAAGAAAATCTTCATCCGGCAGGGCTTCATCCCGATCTTCGAGATGCCGATCACGATCGACAGTCCGGACCAGCCGCTCGGCACCCACGTGTTCACCGCCATGGGCTTCACCGATGGCGGCGGCATGCGCTGGAACCTGATCTCCTATCCGCACGAGCATGGACTCGTGACCGAGTACCAGCCGAGGAACAGAAGGTCTAAGGAGCCGCCCAAGGTCGTGCAATCGAAGCCGCCGTCGACCGCCGCGCAGGCGCTCGACCGCATCCAGATGCCCCCGGAGGCGGTGGAGCGGATCGCCGAGCTGCTGAGCCCCGGCTCCTCGCTGGTGATCTCCGACGAGGGCCTCGGCCGCGAAACCGGCCGCATGACGGAGTTCATCGTCCTCACCCGCTGACCGC
>JBEVIH010000069.1:0-11417 GCA_040510815.1 Xanthobacteraceae bacterium
GTTGAACGGTCTGCTAGGATAGGGCGGAAAAGCCAGGAGCGTCGGATGGCCGTTACGGACGTCAAGGCGGGCAAGCGAGTTTCAAAGAAGCCGACAGCCACCGCCAAGCCCAAGCAGGATCTGCGCGCCTGGATCGATGCGCTGCGCGCGGCCAGCGAGCTGCAGGAAGTCAGCGGCGCCGAGCGCGAGACCGAGATCGGCGGCATCGTCGACCTCTACATGCGCCGGATGGGCAACCGCGCCGTGCTGTTCGACGACATCCCCGGCTATCCGCGCGGCCATCGCATTCTCGCGAACATCCTCACCTCGATCCGGCGCATCAATCTCACGCTCGGCCGGCCGATCGACGGCTCGGCGATCGAGCTCGTCTCCTATTGGCGCAAATACATGAAGGAGGCGAAGAGCATCGCGCCGGTCACCGTCAAGTCCGGCCCGCTCATGGAGAACGTGCGCCACGGCAAGGATGTGAACATCCAGAAGATCCCGACGCCGCGCTGGCACGAGCACGACGGCGGCTACTACATCGGCACCGGCTGCATGGTGGTGATGAAGGACCCCGACACCGGCTGGATCAATTACGGCGCCTACCGCGTGCAGTCGCACGGCCCCGGCGTGGCGACGGTGATGTGCTCGAAGGGCAAGCACGGCGACCTGATCAAGCGCCGCTATCACGAGCGCGGCGAGCCGTGCCCGATCGCCGTGGTGGTCGGCATGCATCCGGCGCTGTTCATGGTGGCCGGGCTCGAGATCCCCTACGGCAAGAACGAGTACGACGTCGCCGGCGGCCTGATCGGCGAGCCGGTCGAGGTGATCAAGGGGCCGCGCACCGGCCTGCCGATCCCGGCCCAGGCCGAGATCGCCTTCGAGGGCTTCATTCATCCGAACGACCTGATCGAGGAGGGCCCGCTCGGCGAATGGACCGGCTACTACGCCGGCGGCCAGAAGAAGGAGCCGGCGATCCGCATCGAGACCTTGATGCACCGCGACGATCCGGTGCTGCTCGGCGCCATCCCGGGCGTGCCGCCCGACGACGACTCGTTCTACCGCGGCACCTATCGCTCGGGCGCGGTGTGGAACCAGCTCGAGGCCGCCGGCGTGCCCGAGGTCAAGGGCGTGTGGGCGCACGCCGCCGGCGGCAGCCGGCTCTGGCTCACGGTCGCGATCAAGCAGCAATATGCCGGCCACGCCAAGCAGGCCGGGCTGATCGCCTCGCAGTGCCACGCCGGCGCCTACGCCAACCGCTTCGTGGTGGTGGTCGACGACGACATCGACCCGGCCGACATGGACCAGGTGGTGTGGGCGATGTGCACGCGCTTCGAGCCGCGCGAGGGCATCGAGATCCTGCGCGGCTGCTGGAGCACGGTGCTCGACCCGATGGTCTACGGCAGCGACGACCCGCGCAACTCGCGCGTGGTGATCGACGCCTGCCGGCCGTGGTCGCGGCGCGACACCTTCCCGGTCGTGGCGCGCGCCAGCAAGGAGCTCGACGCCCGGATCCGCGCCAAGTGGGCGCACGTGCTGCCGCGCGGGTAGCGGCGGCGCAAATGTAGCCCGGACGCGCTATGGCGACCTATGCTGGGCACGTCGCTCGATTTCCCAACTCTTGTCATCGTCATCGCCGGTGCCTTGCTGGCCGGCTTCACCACCGGCTTCGCCGGTTTCGGCACCGGGCTTGTGGCATCGGGCATCTGGTTCCACGCGCTGCCGGCGGCGATGGTCCCGCCACTGGTCGCGCTGGCGTCCGTGGCGGCGCAGATGGTCGGCCTCGTCACGGTTCGAAAGGCGTTCGACTGGCCGCGCGCCAGGCCGTATCTGATCGGCGGCCTAATCGGCGTTCCGCTCGGGGTTGCCGCATTGGCGGCAGCTTCGCCATTTCTCCTGCGGGCATCGATCGGCGCCTTTCTCATCGCCTATGCGACCTACCAGCTCTTTCGGCGGCACAAACGTGAGATAGGCGAGTGGGGTGGCAAGACTGCTGACGGTGTGGTCGGCGTCGGCGGCGGGTTCCTCGGAGGGTTCGCGGGCTTGTCCGGGCCGCTGCCGCTGATCTGGCTGCAATTGCGAGGCGGGGACAGCGCACGGCAGCGGGCGATCTATCAGCCCTTCAACGTGATCGTGCTGGCGTTGGCCAGCGTTGCGATGTCGATCAGCGGGCAGATCACATCACGCGTGCTCTGGGTTGCCCTCTTGTGCCTTCCGGCCACCCTGATCGGTGCGTGGATCGGCGCCCGGGTCTATCTCGGCGTATCGGCGCAGACTTTTCAATGCGTGGTGCTGAGCCTGCTGCTCGTATCCGGCTGCATCTTGATCGGGCAGGCGCTAGTCTCGTGATCGACCGGTGGTGGAGCCGAGCTGCCGGGATGTCTGCTGTTTGACCGCTTCGCAATTCGGGCTACACGGACATCGGCGAGCGATTCCCGAACGACCGCGATTTATCAGTCCACTCGCAGGAGAGGAGGCCCGCATGGCCGGCGACCGACCACGACGAACCCGCGACGCGCGCGACGCGGCCGAGCAGGCCTTCAAGACGGCCACCACCAAGCCCGCGGAGCCGCTGCCGAAGCCGCCCTCGCTGCCGGGCGCCAAGGAGATGGTCTCGCTGCGCATCGACCGCGACGTGCTCGATCACTTCCAGGAGGGCGGGCCGGGCTGGCAGGAGCGCATCAACGATGCACTGCGCAAGGCGGCGGGGAAGTAGGGCAGGGGCAGCGCACAACGGGCGTGCGGTCGAACGCATCGCTCCTGTCATCCGCGCCGAGTTGCCGAGCGGCTTGTTCAGTCGCCGGTTTCGCACCGGCCATGCTAGCCTGTCGGCAGATCAAAGGGCGGCTCTCGGCATGGCGGCAACACGGACACCTTGGTGGGCATGGACCTGGCCCGCATTGGCCTGGGCCATCCTGCTGATAACGCCCTTTGCGGGCGCTGGCGGCTTCGTTGCCGCTGCTGCGGGCGCGGCTTTGATCGCCACCGTTTTCGCGGCCGTGTACCACGCCGAGGTGGTTGCACACCGCACCGGCGAGCCATTCGGCACGCTTGTCCTGGCCGTCGCCGTGACGGTGATCGAGGTGGCGCTGATCGTCTCGGTCATGGTTGCGGCTCCAGCCGAAAAGGCCGGGCTGGCGCGCGACACGGTTTTCGCCGCCGTCATGATCGTGTGCAACGGCATCGTCGGGCTGTGCCTGCTCTGGGGCGGCGCGCGCCATCATGAACAGGGGTTTCAGATCCACGGAGCGAGCGCTGCGTTGGCCGTGCTGGCCGCGCTCACCACCCTCACCCTGATCCTGCCAAACGTCGCGACCAGCGTGCCCGGTCCCGCGTTCAGCACGTCGCAGCTCGTCTTCGCCGGAATTGTCTCGCTGGTGCTCTACGGCTCGTTCGTTTTCATCCAGACCGTGCGGCACCGCGACTACTTCCTCGCGGTCGAACGCGACGACGAGGAAGCGCACGCGCCGCCGCCGTCGAACACGACCACCATCGTCAGCGCCGGTCTGCTGCTTGCCGCCCTGGTCGCCGTCGTGGGCCTTGCCAAATTTCTCACACCGACGCTGGAGATCGCAGTCGCGCGGATTGATGTGCCGAAAGCCGTGGTGGGGATCGTCATCGCAGCGCTGGTGCTGCTGCCCGAAGGGCTGGCGGCGGTCAGGGCGGCCCGGGCCAACCGCCTGCAGACCAGCTTGAACCTGGCGTTGGGCTCCGCGCTTGCGAGCATCGGACTGACGATCCCGGCGGTCGCGGTCGTTTCGGTCGTGCTCGGCCAGCCGCTCGCGCTCGGGCTGGGCGAGAAGGATCAGGTCCTGCTGGCGCTGACGCTGCTCGTCGGCGTGATCACGCTGGGCACCGGCAGGACCACGGTGCTTCAGGGCATCGTGCACCTGGTCATCTTCGCGGTGTTCTTGTTCTTCGCCGTGGTGCCGTGAAGCTTGGTCATGCGCCGAACTCATCACTACCGACGAGGCGACGATGCCGGCTGCTTGATGATCAGGTCAGCAGCCTTCTCGGCGATCATGATCACGGCGGCATTGATGTTGCCGCCGACAAGATCAGGCATCACCGAGGCGTCGACGACGCGCAGCCTTTCGGCTCCGAGCACACGAAGGTCGCCATCGACGACGGACGTCGAATCGGATGCCTGGCCCATGCGGCAGGTGCCGAGTGGATGATGAACGGTGATCCCGGTCGCGCGAATGTGGGCGTCGATCGCGTCGCGTGACGCCTTCGGCCCGGGCGCCAGCTCCTTATCGACGAACGGCGCCACGGATGCTTGCCGGCCGACGTCCTGCACCAGGCGAATGCCGTCGCGCAGCACCGCCCAGTCCTTGTCGGTGGCCAAAAAATTCTGCCGGATCGTCAATGCGGCGCGCGGATCGGCGCTGGCGAGGCGGACCTCGCCGCGGCTTTCCGGCCGCAGCAGGACCGCACGACAGGCAAAGCCATCGGGAAACGGCTTTCTGAACGGCGAAAAATACGGATGCGCCGTCATCGGGGCCGCATTGAAGAGAAGCTGCAGATCCGGCAGCGGGGCGTCCGCCCGGGTCTTCAGAAACGCCGTGAGCCCGATCGGAAGATCGCTGGCCATGCCCTGCCCGAACAGATACGCGCGCGCCAGATCGGGCACGATCCGATCGAGCCGCATGCGGCGGTGGAACGCCCCCGGCTCCCTGCGGCTGTAGGCGACGGCGGCGGAGATATGATCCTGCAAGTTCTTGCCGACGCCCGGAAGCGACACCTGCACCTTGATGTCATGCGCGCGAAGCTGCTCGGGTTCGCCGATGCCCGAGAGCATCAGCAATTGCGGGGAGTTGATCACGCCGCCGCAGAGCAGAACTTCCCTCTCTGCGCGGACGGAAGTCAGCGTTCCGCCGCTCAGATACTGCACTCCAACAGCCTTGGTCCCCTCGAACAGGACACGGGTCGCGAGCGCGCCCACGCGTACCGTCAGATTGGGCCGCTGCAACGCCGGCCGCAGATACGCAACGGCGGCGCTGCAGCGCCGGCCATTGCGCACCGTGCTCTGCACGACAGCGAAGCCCTCCTGCTGCGCTCCGTTGTAATCCTCGGTCGTCGGGAATCCGGCGGCAGCGCCAGCCGCGAACCAGGAATCGACCAATGGATCCCGGTATCGCGAATACTGCGTGGTCAACGGACCGGACCCACCGCGGTAGGAGTCGGCCCCGCGCTCCCACGTCTCCTGGCGCTTGAAGTACGGCAGGACGTTTTCGAACGACCATTCCGACAGCCCCGACGCCGCCCAGCGGTCGTAGTCGCCGCGGTGGCCCCGCACGTAGGCCATGGCGTTGATCGACGACGAGCCGCCGATCACCTTGCCGCGGGCGCATTCCAGCCCGCGGCCGTCCATGGTGGCTTCGGGCTCGGCGAAATACATCCAGTCGTGCTTGCGGTTCAACAAGATGTAGGGCCAGCCGAGGGGAATCTGGATCCACGGGTCGCGGTCCCAGCCGCCGGCCTCCAGCAACAGCACCGACACGCCGGCATTTTCCGTCAACCGCGCGGCCAGGGCACAGCCGGCCGAGCCGGCGCCAACGATAATGAAGTCGTAACTTGCCGGCCGTGCCATGCCCGTCATTCTGACTTTCAGCGGACGTGCGGACTCGTTCAGGAAGGCGATGGACCGTAACAGCAGCTACGCATGCGCGGCAGCCGCTGCGTCCTCAAGATCGCCTTCTCGCAACCGCCGAAGCGGATATCGACGCGCAGGTTCCACCGACCGTCCGACGGTCTGCGGCGCCATGCGAGCGCGAGGTTGCGTCTGGACCGCGAGCGGTCGTCGTGCGGTCCGCCCGTGGACCGTCACGCCACGCTCACTCGCTGCCGCGGAGTCTCTGGTCCGATCAGGCTGGAGACGCGAGCGGCTTGCCCTTCTCCACGACATACGTGATCAGGATCCTCGACTTCGCCGTGCCGGGCTTGCCACCCGCATGGGGGGTTGCCGGCGGTATCTGGAACCCATCGCCCGGCTTCAACATGCGGGTCGGTTGACCTTCGATCGGGAGCTCGAAGCCGCCCTCAAGGACATAGGCGGACTCGACTCCGGGATGCGTGTGACGTCCGACCGCCACTCCGGCATCTATCTCCGCGACGACAAGCATCGTGACGTATCCGGGCGTCGGACCGTCGCTCTCCGACAGAATCTTTCGCGTGACGCCAGGCGTACCGGCGGCCGGCGCGCCCTGCGCCGATGCCTCGGTGGCGACAAAACCCGTCACCGCGCAGAGCGCGCAGGAGGCAAAACCCGCGAAGCCTCGTCGTGTCAGCATGATAACCTCCCTGCCGTTCCCGGTCGCTGGCGCCGGGATTTCGATGATCGAAGTCGTAAGCCTCTCATGGCGGGCCGGCAAAGTGAAGACCTCAGACGCGACGGCAGTCCGCGCCTGGCACGAAGCTGCCGATCCAGAATGTCCGCTCACCGGTCGCTGTCACGTGTCTTACACCTGGTCGGGCTGCAACATCCTTGCGCGGTTCCCTTCGGTGTCGCCCCGACCAAGTACTCTCTCGTCATCAACCTCAAGACCGCCAAGGCGCTCGGGCTCACCATACCGCTTCCGCTGCTCGGTTTGGCGGACGAGGTGATCGAATAAACCGTTCAATCCGTGCAGGTCATTTGCTGCGTGCACGCGTCAGCTTCCGGCACTTCGCGGACATGTCGCGACGCCCGACTTGAGTCCGCACAGCGTTCCAAAGCGGACATAGAGCGAATGTGGCTCATCGACAGCGATTTGTGAGTACGCGGCCCAGTCACGGCCTTCGAGCACCACAGAATTCAAGACCTTACGCGGTGGCGCCTCAATCGATTTTGATGCCGACCGACTTGATGACGGCGCTCCATTTGGCGATTTCCGATGTAAGGAGCTTTTCAAGCTGTTGGGGCGAAGAGCCCTCGGCCACATAGCCGGATTTGGCCAGCTTGTCCTTGATCGCCGGGTCGGCGAGAGCCGTGTTGGTATCGGCGCTGATCTTGCGGACGATGTCAGGCGGCGTCTTGGTCGGAACGAACAGTGCCTGCCACGCCGTGACGTCGTAACCCCGGACGCCCGCCTCGGCGATGGTCGGCACATCCGGGGCTGCTGCATCTCGTTTCGGTCCGGTGGTCGCCAAGACGCGAACCTGCCCGGACCGTGAGTAGGAAAGCAACGTGCCGCTGCCGAAATAGCAGTCCACGCGACCCGGTATGAGGTCCGTGAAGGCGGGCGAGGCGCCGCGATAAGGAACGTGCGTCATCTCGATGTCGGCCATCTGCAAGAACAGCATCGCGGCCAGGAACGGCGCGCTGCCGGTGCCGGGCGACGCCATCGTGAGCTTGCCAGGGTGGGACTTGGCATAGTCGATCAACTCCTTGATCGAATGGGCTGGCGAGGAGTTCGGCACGAACACGAAATAGGCAAGCTGGGTGACAAGCGAGACTGGCGCAAAATCCGCAATCGGATCGTAGCTCAGCGAGCGGTAGAGGCTGGTGTTCACCGCAAGGGAGGCGGTGGCGAACAAGACCGTGTATCCGTCGGGATCTGACCGCGCGGCGTATTCGTTGCCGATGTTGGTGCCGGCGCCTCCCTTGTTCTCAATGAAAACCTGCTGACCCCATATCGTTGAAAGCTTTTCGGCGAGCATGCGCGCGACGATATCCGTCGGGCCTCCGGCAGCGACCGGCACAATCAGGCGCACGGGCTTATTTGGAAAATCGGCCTTCGGCGTTTGCGCGCGCCCCTCGCGAACGAAAAGGTTCGGCGCGAATGCCTGCGCGGCCGAGAGGGCAATCACGTGACGACGGGTGAGCATTTCGGTACCCCGCAGTCTCGATATTCACACTCTATCCCTCGACGGAGGCCTGACATATTGGCGAAAGGTCGCGCCCGCGGATTGCCTCGACCTAAGCCTTTTTTTGCAGGCCCCGAAGCGCGCAGTGGACATGCCGATGGCGCTGGACAATGTCCGCTCCCTGGTCACGGAAATGTCACGAATGCTTCGACCGGTCCGCGATGGTGCAAGCCGAAAGGGCCGAGCGCGTTCGCCCGACGGATTCCCTGCAATGTCCGCGGCCGGGCGGCCTACTCCACCTTGATGTTGGCGGCGCGCACCACCTTGCCCCACTTTTCGGCTTCTTCGGCCAGCAGCCGGCCGTAGACGGCGGGCGAGCCCGCCAGGGGCTCGCCGCCGAGCTCGGCAATGCGGACCTTGGCCTTGGGATCGGCCAGCACGGCGTTGATCTCCCGGTTGAGCTTGTCGACGATCTCGGCCGGCGTGGTGCGTGGTGCGCCGAAACCGAACGAGCCGCTGGCTTCGTAGCCGGGCACGAAATTGCCGATCGTCGGCAGCTCGGGCAGCAGCTCCGAGCGCGCCGCCGTGGTCACCGCCAGCGCGCGCACCTTGCCGGCCCTGATGTGCGGGATCGAGGCCTGCGTGGTGTCGAACATGAGCTGCACCTGGCCGCCGATCAGGTCGGTCATCGCGTTGCCGGCGCCGCGATACGGCACATGCACCATATTCACGCCGGCCATGAGCTTGAACAATTCGCCCGACATGTGGATGCCGGTGCCGACGCCGGCCGAAGCGAAGTTGAGCTTGCCGGGATTGGCCTTGGCGTAGGCGATGAATTCGGGGACGGTCGCGACCGGGACCGACGGGTTCACCACCAGGACGTAGGGCACGCGCACCATGCCGGCGACCGGCGCGATGTCGCGAATAAAATTGAACGGGAGCTTGTCGTAGAGCGTGTCGTTGACCGTGTTGGCCGGAACCACCTTGAGCAGCGTGTAGCCGTCCGGCGGCGCCTTCACCACCGCCTCGGTCCCGACATTGCCGCCGGCGCCGGCCCGGTTCTCGATCACGAACGGCTGACCGAGCCGCTCGCTGAGCCATTGCGCCATCAGGCGGGCCATGATGTCGGACCCGCTGCCGGCGGCGAAGCCGACGATGATGCGCACCGGTTGCGCCGGATAGGCCTGCGCATGGGCAGAGCGCGGCAGCGCCGGAAGCGCGGCGGCACCGGCCGCCAGGTGCAGGAATTTGCGGCGAGGAAGTTTCATGGCGTTTCCCTCCACGATCTGCGCGATGCCGTGGACGTACCATCCAGCGGGGACACGGAGCGCGGATAGACTATGCCGCTTTCGTCGGGGCGCGAAAGAGCCATGTCTCCTTCCCGCACCAGCAGTGGTGCGCTCGAGCGACAAAATTTCGCCCGAAGCTGGGGCTTATCTGCGCCCCGCCTACGCGCTGCCGCCCGATCTCGTTGCCAGCCCAAGCCGGAAGAACGCCCGCCGATGTCGAAATGGCTCTTGTCGTTGCCGGTGCTGTGCACGATTGCGATCTGGCTCACGCCCGAGCAAGCCACGCCGAAAGGAACCTGGGTCGCCAGCGCCGACGCCCAGACGGCGTCGGTCAGCGGCCGCGTCGCGCAGCCGACCTGGAAAAAGCTCAATCCGGTCTGGTGGCTCTTGAACGATGATGAGCCCGACCCGCCCGACTGGCAATTGCCGGGCAAACCCTATCTGATCAGGCAGCTGTCGTGGTATGCGCGCAATCCGCTGCAAAACTTCGGCAGGTACGTCATCGGCGTCTCCGATCGGAACTACACCGTCGTCGGCACGGCACCCGTCTATGCGACCAATTGGTCGAACGTGGAGCCCGGCGGCACCGGCTGGAAGACCTCGACGATTCACCTCGGCTGGCTGCGTCTTCCCTATGTCAGCTACGAGAGCGAGCACGTCCTCTGGTACGCCGGGTGGCAATGGTCGGGATTCTTCGGCTTCAAGTTCAACGTCAAGAACTCCGCCGTTCAGCTCTGGTGACGTGCCGGCGGCCACGCGGCGTTTCTGCAAGAACGAGGCACGCGGAAAACGACGTGCAACCCTTCTCGCGGCGCAACCCGCAACCCTTCGCGCCCATCCGCGTTGTGCTTCCGAGCATCGCAACCCGATATCCGCCATGCGAATGACATTGTCGATCAGCGCCGCGCTCGTCGCCCTCTGGCTGGCGTATGCGGTATCGCCGTTCGTCGCCGCGTACCGTCTGGTCGGCGCCGTTGCGGACCGCGACGCTGCGGCCCTGTCGGCGGGCGTGGACTTCCGCGCGGTGCGCGGATCGCTCGGAGAGCAGATCGCGAGAACCTATCTGAGAATCACCGGCAAGGCCGGCACGCCCGGTTCGCTCCGCGATCAGCTCGCCCAGCAGCTGGCGGTCGGGGTCGCCGCCTCGGTCGCGGATCAGATCCTCGTCGATCTCGTTTCGCCGCAAGGGCTGCTGGACTTCTTGCGGACCGGCGCTCCACCCGACGTCGAATCGGACGGCCTTCCGACGCCGGCCGGCCTCAGCCCGCAAGCGCTCGGCAACGTCTGGCGCGCGTACCTCAATTCGGAGCTGGGCATCGCCCGCTTCTTCCTGGACGTGCCGGTCGACAAGCCGCGGCAGGAGAGCTTCCGGCTCCAATTCTGCCTGCGCGACTGGGCCTGGAAGCTGTGCGGCATCGAACTGCCGGAGGCCTTGCAGGTTCGCCTGGCACAGGAACTGGCGAGGCGGGAATCGGCTCGTCCGCGCGGTTGAGGCCGTCGGCGCCGGCGACTGGTGCTGAGGCGACAATGCGCCGGTCTTGCAGGAAGCCGAAGAGACGCGAATACTCTCGTCGCTTTTGGGAACTATCCAGGACATCCCGGTCCACAGGAGGAAACACATGGATCGCCGTCGTTTCGTCATCGGGACCGCCGCGACCGCCCTCGCGGCCGGGCCGGCCTTCGCGCAAGAGGCCTATCCCTCGCGCCCCATCACCCTCATCAACGCGTTCCCGCCTGGCGGCCTCAACGACATCGTGACGCGGCCGCTGGCCACCGCGCTGGAGCCGATCCTCAAGCAGCCGGTTCTGGTCGAGACCAAGGCCGGCGCCGCCGGACAGATCGGCGCGCAGGTCGCCGCCTCCGCCAAGCCCGACGGATACACCCTGCTGTCGCACAACACCGGCATCTCCGGCTACGCCGAGGTCGACAAGCTGTTCGGTCGTGCGCCCAAGACCACCCGCGCCGACTTCATTGCGATCGCGCGCCTGATCGCCGATCCGGTCCTGCTGCTGGTCAACGACCAGCAGCCCTACAAGACGCTCAAGGAGTTCATCGACGGCGCCAAGGCCAATCCGGACACGCTGGTCTTCAGCTCGGGCGGGCTCTACGGCGCGAGCCACCTGCCGCTGGCGTATCTGGAAAAGGCGACCGGCGCGCTGAAGCTGCGTCATCTGCCGACCAGCGGCGGCGGCCCGGCGCTCGTCGCCATCCTCGGCAACAACGCCCAGGTCACGACGCAATCGGTGTCGGCCTCGCTGCCGCACATCAAAGCCGGCAAGCTGCGTCCGCTGGCGACCTTCGGCGCCACGCGCTCGAAGGCGGTGCCGGACGTGCCGACGCTCAAGGAGCTCGGCTACG
>JBEVIH010000070.1:0-10159 GCA_040510815.1 Xanthobacteraceae bacterium
TCCAGGCCGTACCCTATCGGGGCGCATCGCAGGCGGTGACCGACCTCCTCGCCGGCCAGGTCGACGGCCTGTTCGGCGACGTTCCGACCATCATCTCGCAAGTCAAGGCGGGCAAGCTCAAGGCGCTGGCGGCGACCTCACAGGACCGTTCCGACATTTTCCCGGATGTCCCGACCTTCGTGGAGCAAGGCTTCGCCGACACCGTCGCCAACCAGTGGGCCGGCATTCTGGCGCCGGCGCTCACCCCGCCGGCGGTGATCACCAAGCTCAACGCCGCCCTCAATGCCGCGCTTAACGACGCCGATGTGCGCGGCAAGCTCGCACAGGCCGGTGTGACGCCTTCGCCGGGGACGCCGGAGGAATTCGCGCGCGACCTCGCGCGGGAAATCGCCCGTTGGGACCAGTTGATCCGCGCCAAGGGCATCAAAGGCGAATAAAGCCGCGAAGGAGATCAGCTGCTTGAACCCGCGCGGGCACCGGCGCGACGAACGGTGGGGGCGTCAATTGGAGGGTGCCATGATCGTTCAATCGCTGGTAATGGCCTTCACCATCGCCTTCCTCACGACCGCGGTACTCGGCCACGTGCTGCTGCTGCGCGCAGCTTTGGTACCGGCCAAAAATCCGAAGTCAGGAAGAGCCGCGTAACGCCCGTCAGGTCGGACGCCAATCGCCGGTGCTGGGATCGCGGCGCAGGGTCGGCAACGCCTGGCGAGCGGCCGGATCGATGGAGGAGGCCTTCTTCACCCGATCGAGCTCCTCGTTGATGCGCCGCACCTCTTTCACCGCCCAGTGAACGATCGCGCCGGCGCCGAGCGCGCCCAGTGCAAACTTAATCAGCGGCGAGAAGATGAGCGGCGGCATGGGTGTCTCCTTCGACGTCCTCACAGTCCGTAGCGCGCCCAGTGCGCGCGTGTTTCGAGCGCCGAGATGATCTCCTCGGCGAAATTACCACTCCGCAGCACGCTATCAAGGGCCGAGACGCCCGGCTGCACGCGGCCGAACCAGCCCCGCGCGGGCGAGACCAAGGGCGTGACGACATCATCACCGAAGCGGGCACGCAATGTGGTTCGCAAGTCGCCGATGCCGTCGGCCAGGCCGAGCTCGATCGCGGTGCTGCCGGTCCAGTACTCGCCGGAGAACAAGGTTTTTTCTGGACCCTTGAGCCGCGCGCCCCGGCTTCCCTTGACCAGGTCGATGAAGCCCTCGTGGATCTCCTGCTGGATCGCCTTGAGCCGCTCCACGTCCTCCGGTTTCTCCGGCAGGAACGGGTCGAGCGTGGCCTTGTTCTCGCCCGAGGTATAGAGCCGGCGCTCGATGCCGAGCTTGTCCATGAGCTTCACAAAACCGAACGAGCCGCCGACCACGCCGATGGAACCGACGATCGAGGACGGGTCGCAGATGATCTCGTCAGCGGCGCACGCGATCATGTAGCCGCCGGACGCCGCGACGTCCTCGGCAAAGGCGATCACCGGCCGCTTGTTCTCGACCGCGAGCTCGCGGATGCGGCGGTAGATCAGATGCGATTGCACCGGCGAACCGCCGGGCGAATTGATCACCAGCGCCACCGCCTGCGCCCTGCGCATGCCGAACGCGCGTTCGAGCGGACGCGCGACGCCGGCGAGCGTAAGGCCCGACTTCAGCGGGGTCGAAATGCCGATGACTCCCGACAGCCGCACCACCGGAACGACGGGCGTGTCGCCGCGCAGCCGCTTCGGCAATATCGGCCGCAGCGCGGCGCGCGCGCTGGCAAACAGCTGCTTCAAATGCTCGAAGATATCCTGATCAGCCATAACGTTGTGTTCTCGTTTCACAGCAAGGGGCGTCGCGTGCTCGCAGCCTAAGGGCATAGCCAGGGGCTGCGGGCCGGGGTCGGGCGCGGCGCGATGTCGCGTCTAGGCCGCCTGCATGTCGGCCGCAAGTTACCCTTCGTCAACTACTGGAATGCTTATTGCAAGCGGATCGATGCGGCGCGGCCGTTCAGCGGCCAGCCCAGCCCAGGGGAAACGATGAAGATTTACATGTTGATGGTCCTGATCGGCACAATTGCCGCGATGTCCCATCTCGATTTCAAGCGCAAATCGCCGGGGCGGGGAGCCTGATCACCGCTGCGTTACCGCGCGCGATGCGATGACTGCGGGCGATATCTGCCTACCCGGCGGGCAACGCAATCACGACAACGGCGCATTCAGATTTGACTCAACGGCAGTACGGCGCCGCCGCGCAGCACCGATTCAGCCTGCGCGGTCGGAACCCCGGCGTCGTCATTGAGGACAAATCCCGGCAACAGCGCCAGCGGAGCGCGGCTTGCTTTCGCCGCCCGCACCAGGACCCGGATCGCCGACTCTCCCGCCTTGGAGTGGACCGGCAGCACGGTCACCCCGCCGAATGCGGCATCGAGCGCGCGCAGAACGTCGGCGAGGCCGTCCGCGCGCCAGATCAGGGTGAGGGTGCCACCCGGACGCAGCAGCCGCGCGCCGGTCTTGATCCAGGCGGCCAGCGTCCCGTCCGGGCCGGCATGCGCGAGGCGGCGCTGACGATCGGGTGACGTCCGTTGGCGCGCCGGATCGTTGAACGGCGGATTCATCAGGACGCGCGCCATCGATTCAGGCGCGAGCCCCGCCGCCGCGAACGCGCGCTGCGGCGCCGCAACATCGAGCACGGTGGAACCGACCCGCGCGGCAAGTCCGTTGACCTGCGCGTTCTCGGCTGCAAGCGCGGCGAGACCGGCATCGACCTCGACCAGCGTCACTCGCGTGCCCGCAACGCGGAGCGCGAGCGCCAGTCCTGCCGCTCCCACGCCCGCCCCGAGATCCGCGACGCGGTCGCGCGCGCGCGCCGGGCATGCCGCCGCCAGCAGGATGGCGTCATGACCGACCCGATGTCCGCGCCTGGGTTGCTTGAGCAGCAGCCTGCCGCCGAGCACGGCGTCCTGGGTGACGTCAGCGCCCATCGGGACGAAGCTCGTAGCCCAATCCGGCCTCTGCGAGCAACTTGCGCGCATCGTCGATGCAGCACTCGTTGACCAATATCCGGCGCGGCAGGATGCCGATCGAGCCTTCGAGCACGCTCATGTTCTGGTCGAACACGAGGTGGGGAATGTGGGCGGCGTCGAGCAGCGCCTGGACCGCGGATACGAGCACGGCATCATTGGTGCGGACGAGTTCGTGCCACACGATGTCTTCGTCGAACGTATCGCCGGGCTCGCCCACAGCCGTCTCCCTCAAACGTCTTGCCGTTCCCGCTGCTCGCCGGGCGCCCGGTGCTGCAGGTACGCGATCAGCTTCATTTCCCGCCGTCCGCGGGTGACGGTATCGAGCACGAGACCTGCAACAATCGAGAGACAGGCCAACAGCATCAGCCCGGTGGAAAGGATCGCCGTGGGAACGCGGGGAACCACGCCCTGCTCCAGAAAGGTCACGAAGATCGGCATAGCGAGGATGACGGAAATGACCGCGAGGGCAATACCGAGGGCGGAGAAGAAGGCAAGCGGCCGCTCCGAGCGGTAGAGCCCGACGATGGTGGACAGAATCCGCAATCCGTCGCGCCAGGTGCTGAGCTTCGAGTTCGATCCCGCCGGCCGCGCGTAATAGGGCGTCGAGACCTCGCCCACCGGGAGATCGAGCTCGAGCGCGTGCACGGACAACTCGGTCTCGATCTCGAACCCCCGCGACAGCACCGGAAACGACTTCACGAACCGCCGCGAGAACACGCGATAGCCGGAGAGGATGTCGGTGAAGGTGGCATTGAACACCGCCGCGAAGAAGCCGGTGAACAGCCGGTTGCCGGTGCGATGGCCGGGACGATAAGCGTGCGCCTCCCCTTCGACCCGCGCCGCCACCACCATGTCGAGACGGCCTTCGATCAGGCGCGCGATCAGGGCGCGCACGCTGCGGGCGTCGTAGGTGGCGTCGCCGTCGACCAGCACGTAGATGTCGGCCTCGACGTCGGCGAACATTCGCCGCACCACGTTGCCCTTGCCTTGGTGACTCTCGCGCCGGACCACCGCGCCGGCGGCGCGGGCGACCTCCAGGGTGCGGTCGGTGGAGTTGTTGTCGTAGACGTAGATCGTGGCCTCGGGCAGCTCGGCGCGGAAACCGGCGACCACTCCGGCGATGGCGGTTTCTTCGTTGAAGCAGGGGACCAGCACGGCCAGACGCTGGTCGGTGCGGGGCCACCATTCCTCCGCACGGGCCGTGATCGTCTCGGCCTTTGACATCAATTCGCCTCTTTCGAAACCGGGCGCTCGCGCATATGTGCTTTTTGCCGTACTTGCCGCGGCACCATAGCGTTTCTATGCTCGCGCGTCCTTGTGCTCGGAGCCCTCCTCTTGGCCGTTATCGTCCCATTTGAAGGCCATTCGCCCACCAGCATCGACCGTCTGATCGACCTCGTCGCCGCCGACATGGGTCGCGTCAACACGACCATTTTGTCGCGCACGGGATCGCAGGTGACGATGATTCCCGAGGTCGCCAATCACCTGATCTCGTCCGGCGGCAAGCGGCTGCGCCCGATTCTCACCCTGGCGATGGCGCGGCTGGCCGGGTATGACGGCGCCGGTCACATCAAGCTCGCGGCGGCCGTCGAATTCATGCACACGGCCACGTTGCTGCACGACGACGTCGTGGACGAAAGCGAGATGCGGCGCGGCAAGCTCGCCGCCCGGATGTTGTGGGGCAATGAGGCCAGCGTGCTGGTCGGCGATTTTCTGCTCGGCCAGGCATTCAAGATGATGGTCGAGGTCGCCTCGCTGCGGGCACTCGAAATTCTGTCCTCGGCCGCCGCCGTCATCGCCGAAGGCGAGGTGATGCAGCTCGGCGCGGCCAAGAATACCGCCACCACGGAGGATGATTATCTTGCCGTCATCCGCGCCAAGACCGCGGAACTGTTCGCCGCCGCCTGCGAGGTCGGTCCGGCGCTGGCCTCACGCCCCAAGGACGAACAATCCGCCTGCCGCTCGTTCGGCATGAATCTCGGCGTCGCCTTCCAGCTCGTGGATGACGCGCTCGACTACGGCGGCAAGGCAGCCAAGCTCGGCAAGAACGTCGGCGACGATTTTCGCGAAGGCAAGATCACGCTGCCGGTGGTGTTGTCGTTCCGGCGCGGATCCGAAAGCGAGCGGGCGTTCTGGCGCCGCACCCTCGAGGAAGGCGACGCGACCGATGCCGATCTCGACCATGCCATCGGCCTGATGATGAAGCACCGCGCGCTCGAGGACACGATCCAGCGCGCGCGGCATTACGGTGCCATCGCCACCGACGCGCTGGCGCTGTTTCCCGCCTCTGCGATGAAGCAGGCGCTCGAAGAGACCGTCGAGTTCTGCATCTGCCGCTCGAATTAGCGCAGCCGGTTGGGCAGAGACGCGCCGTCGGATGTGCAGGCGCGCCGGGGCGCGCCTACTGCCCGGCTCCCAGCGCCGTCGCACGCACCCACCATTGCGGGTAGCCGACCCGCAACGTTCGCGCCGCCGCGGCGGCAGCGGCATTGGTCGGGAACAGGCCGAAGCAGGTCGCGCCTGAACCCGACATCCGGGCGAGCCGGCAGTCCGGCAGCGCCTGCAGCACGGCGAGAACATTCGCAATCGCGGGTTCCAGCTCGATGGCCGGCGCCTCGAGATCGTTGCGATCCTTGGCCAGCGCAGCGACAAAAGTGGTGGGCTCGCCCCCCCACCCTTCCGACCCAAGCGGGGTGGGAGAGGAAACGCCGCCGCTTGCGGCAGGTGAAGCAAGGTTCAGCGCCGCAAACACGTCTCTGGTCGAGACCGCAACGCCGGGATTGACCAGCACCGCGAACAGCCGCGGAAGATCGAGCTGAGCGGATAGAACGTCACCGACGCCGCGCATCAGGCGCGGCTTCGGATCGAGACACACCGGCACATCGGACCCGGTCGCCTGCGCCGCCTGCATCAGGCGGGGATCGTCGAGCGCAACGCCGTTGGCGCGCGCCAGAAGGCGCAAAGCCGCTGCCGCGTCCGCCGAGCCGCCGCCCAATCCGGCCGCGACCGGCAAGCGCTTCGAAAGCGCGAAGCTGCCGAGGGTGAGATCTGCGATCCGCTCGGCGAGCGCGCGAGCGGCCTTGAGCACGAGATTGTCGGCATTATCGCCGACGGCTTGCGCGGTCGGCCCGCTGACCGCGAGCGTCAAGGCGCCGCCGGGTGCGAACGTCAAAGCGTCCCCGACGCCGGCAAAGGCGACCAGGCTCTCGAGCTCGTGATAGCCGTCAGCGCGCCGGCCCAGCACGCGCAGTGTCAGATTGATCTTGGCGGGCGCCTTTTCGGCGCGCGCAGTCGACCCCATGCCGCCGACTTAGCCGCCGCCTGGCTTCTTGTGCTCGGCCTCGGCGGCCGACGAGGTGTCGTCGGGGAGCCCCGATTTCAGCTTGGCTTCTATCTTGACGAGATCCTCGGGCTCGGGCTTGAGATCGCGCGCGTGCGACCACTGGAACCGCGCCTCGAGCACTCGTCCGACCTTCCAATAGGCGTCGCCGAGATGATCGTTGATGGTCGGGTCTTCCGGCTTGAGCTCGACCGCTCGCTCGAGCTGCTTGACCGCCTCCTCGTTGTTGCCGAGCCGGTAATAGGCCCAGCCGAGGGAGTCGACGATGTAGCCGTCGTCAGCGCGCTGCTCGACCGCGCGCTTGATCATGCGCATGCCCTCGTCGAGATTGATGCCCTGGTCGATCCACGAATAGCCGAGATAGTTCAGGACGTGCGCCTGGTCCGGAAACAGCTCGAGCGCCTTCTTGAGATCGGCCTCGGCCTTCGCCCATTGCTTGGAGCGCTCGAAGCAGATGCCGCGGAAGTAATAGATCACCCAGTTCGACTTCTCGGACTTGGTGAGGGTTTCCACACCCTTGGAGTAGACGTCCCCACATTCCGCGAACTGCTTGCGCCCCCGCATGACATTGCCGAGCGCCATGATGGCTTCGAGGTCCCCGGAATTGGCGGCAATGAGCTTTTCAAGACTCGCTTTCGCCTCGTCGGTGCGATCGAGCGCATCCAGGTTGAGCGCGAGCTGGATTTGCGCGTTGCGCTGAAGCGGCGAATTCAGCGGCACCCGCTCGTAGATCTTGTTGGCGAGTTCCGGCTTCTTCATCGCCTCGTAGAGGTCGCCGAGCGAAAGCAGCGCGAGCGGATGCGACGGCGCCAGATAGAGCGCGAGCTGCAGGTAGACGAGGCCGAGATCCTCCCCGCCACGACGCCCGAGCGCAGCGCCGAGCCCATACAGCACCTCGGCGGCGCCCGCCTGCGGCGTGTCGATCATCATCGGAAGCTTCTTGCCGGCCTTGAGCTCGGCTGTCGCCTCCAACATCAACGGATGGCGCGGCAGCGCCTCGTCAAACGTGGCGAATATCTTCAGCGCTTCGGCGGTATTTCCCTGCCGCGAGAGAAAACTGCCATAGCTCTGCACCACGCGCAGCGCGGTGGGATCGAGCTTGTAGGCGCGCTCGAAGCGCTTGGTTGCATCCTTCTTCTGGCCGGCAAGATCGAGGATCATCGCGGAGTGCAGATCCTTGAAGATGGCGTACCAGTCCGGACCGGCAAGCTTGTCGATGGAATCGGTCGCAGCCTTGACCTCGGTCGGGCTCGCCATCGTCCACGCCGACAGCAAGGTCGCGGCGAGATCGGTGATCGGGCCGCGGATCGACTGGGCGAGTTCCCGGCGCGCGATCGGATACTGCTTTTGCTTGATCGCGCGCACCCCGAGCACGAGCCGCGCGATGCGGTCGGTCTTGTCGATCTGCAGAACGCGTTCGGCGAGCTTGACCGCCTCCTCGACCTCGCCATTCGCCAGCACCGCCAGGAAGGTGCGACCAAGAAGCTCGTTGTTGCGGGGGTCGCCGCGCAGGGCGGCGCGATAATACGATGCCGCGGCGGCGGCATCCCGCTCACCGCCCGCGTGCCGTGCGGCCAGATAGCTGCCGGAGGGAGAGATCCGGGAGAAATTCGTAGGTGCCTCCGCCCGAGCCGAAAGCATTGCCGGCCAAGTGATGGCGAGTGCGGCCACTGCGGCCACGGCCGCACGCCTGAAACGTGGCGAAAGGATCACGGCTGATCGACTCCATCTGGCGGACGGGCGCCCCTGGCGCGGCCGCGTTGAGCAGAATGGCCTGTTTGGGTCAGGCACGCAATAACTGCCCGGATTGGACATGTCCGCCAGCTTTGAAGCGCCTTGATAAGGGCAGCATCGTGACGCCACCGGTCACATCGGTTGCATATTGGGGTAGCCGGGTCCGCCGCCCCCCATCCAGTAATGGTCTGATTCGATACTTGAAACCGGCGTTCGCAGTCGGCGCCGTTCTGCCGGTCGGTGGCGACGCCACCTTCGCCACGGCCAAACTCTGGATGCCGGCCGGGCACGCGCGGCACGTCGCGGGCAGGCTTGGGCGTGGGCGTGCGACCGCCGGCCCAGCGAGGTCCACGACCACGCTCACATGTTGGGGTAGTTGGGTCCGCCGCCGCCCTCGGGGGGGACCCAGGTGATATTCTGGTTCGGATCCTTGATGTCGCAGGTTTTGCAGTGGACGCAGTTCTGCGCGTTGATCACGAAACGCGGCGAACCACCCTCCTCCACCCATTCGTAGACGCCCGCCGGACAGTAGCGCGCCGAGGGTCCGCCGTAGCGATCGTGCTCGGACGCCTTCTGCAGGGCGAGGTCGGCGACCTTCAGGTGCACCGGCTGGTCCTCCTCGTGATTGGTATTGGAGAGGAACACCGAGGAGAGACGATCGAAGGTGAGCTTGCCGTCCGGTTTAGGGTAGGCGATCGGCTCACATTGCGCCGCCGGCTTGAGCGTTGCCGAATCGGGTTTGCCGTGGCCGAGGGTGCCGAACAGGGAAAACCCGAGCGTGTTGGTCCACATGTCGATGCCGCCGAGCGCGATGCCCAGGAACGTGCCGAAGCGCGACCACAGCGGCTTGGCATTGCGCACCTTCCAAAGATCGGGACCGATCGCGGACGAGCGCCATGCCGCCTCGTAGTCTGCGAGCTCGTCGTTCGCGCGGCCGGCCGCGAGCGCGGCGGCGACATGCTCGGCCGCCAGCATGCCCGACAGCATCGCGTTATGGCTGCCCTTGATGCGCGGCACATTCATGAAGCCGGCCGCGCATCCCACCAGCGCACCGCCGGGAAAAGAAAGCTTCGGCACCGACTGCCAGCCGCCCTCGGTGAGGGCGCGCGCGCCGTAGGCGAGCCGCTTGCCGCCCTCGAAGGTGCCGCGCACGAGCGGATGCGTCTTGAAGCGCTGGAATTCCTCGAACGGCGAGAGGTACGGATTTTGGTAGTTGAGATGCACCACGAAGCCGACGGAAACGAGATTGTCGTCGAAATGATAGAGGAACGAACCCCCGCCGGTGCGGCTGTCGAGCGGCCAACCGAATGTGTGCTGGGTCAGGCCCGGCCGGTGTTTTTCGGGCGCGACCTGCCACAGCTCCTTCAGGCCGAGCCCGAATTTTTGCGGTTCGCGGCCTTCGCCGAGGCCGAAACGCTGCAGCAGGGTCTTGCTGAGATTGCCGCGGGCGCCTTCGGCGAACAGCGTGTATTTCGCGCGCAGCTCCATGCCGCGGGTGAAGCTGTCCTTGTGATGCCCGTCCTTGGCCACACCCATATCGCCGGTGGCGACACCAGCCACCGCGCCGTTGTCATCGAGCAGCAGTTCGGCGGCGGCGAAGCCGGGATAGATTTCGACGCCCAGGGCTTCCGCCTTGGTTGCCAGCCAGCGGCAGACGTTGCCGAGGGAGACGATATAGTTGCCGTGATTGTTCATCAGCGGCGGCAGCATGAGATTGGGCAGACGCACCGCGCGCGCGGCGGACAGCCAATAGAAGCGGTCATCGCCGACCTTGGTCCTGATCGGACTGTCGTCGCTTCGCCAGTCCGGAATGAGCTGGTCGAGGGCGACGGGATCGATGACCGCGCCCGAGAGAATGTGGGCGCCGACCTCGGAGCCCTTCTCCACCACGACCACGCTGGTGTCCGGCGAAAGCTGCTTGAGCCGGATCGCGGCGGCGAGCCCGGCCGGCCCCGCGCCGACGATCACGACGTCGAACTCCATGGTTTCGCGGGCAGGCAATTCCTCAGTGCTCATCGCTCCTCCGATAGGCGATCCTGTTGCGGCCGGCTGCCGAGGCATCGCACCGGGGTCTCGGAGTTACCCGAGATCGT
>JBEVIH010000071.1:0-12252 GCA_040510815.1 Xanthobacteraceae bacterium
GGCGCCGGCGGCAACATCGCCCACGGCACCGCGGCGCGCGCGCAGCCGGACGGCCACACCATCCTGGCCGCCGGCGGTAGCTTCGTCGCCAATCCGAGCCTCTATGCCCGCATCCCCTACGATCCCTACAAGGATTTCGCCCCGATCACGCTGGTCGGCTCGTCGCCGCACGTGCTCGCGGTGCATCCGTCGGTGCCGGCCAACAGCGTCAAGGAGCTCGTGGCGCTGGCGCAGGCCAATCCCGGCGCGTTGAGCTACGCGTCGGCCGGCCGCGGCACGCCCGCGCACCTCGCCGGCGAGCTGTTCAAGCTCGCCTTCGCGGTGGACATCACCCACGTGCCGTTCGGCGGCGGCGGCCCGGGGGTCGCCGCCACGGTCGCCGGTCACGTGCCGATCGCGGTTGCCGCGCTGCCGACCGCGCTGCCGCACGCCAAGGCCGGCGGCCTGCGGGCGCTCGCCATGATGAGCGGCAAGCGCTCGTCGCTGCTCCCCGACGTGCCGACCATGGCGGAGGCGTCGGGCCATGATCTCGAGGCCGACATCCTCACCGGCCTGCTGGTGCCGGCCGCGACCCCGAAGGAGATCGTCGATCTCCTGCATCGTGAGGTCGCCAAGATCGTCGCGGTGCCGGAGTTCAGGGAGCGCCTGGTCGCGCTCGGCTTCGAGCCGATCGCCGGCACGCCCGCCGACTTCGCCGAATGGATCAGGGCCGAGATCCCGAAATGGGGCAAGGTCATCCGCGACGCCAATATCGGCGTGCAGTAATGGATCTGCCGTGTCCCGGGCGCAGCGCAGCACGATAAGCGCGTTCACGCGCGTCTTCGACGCCCTGAAGTGATGCGCTGCAGACCCGGGACCGTTACGGCCTCCGGCTGTGGAACGGTCCCGGATCTGCGGTGCACCGCTGCGCGCTGCACCGCGTCCGGGACACGAGATCGCGGCCGACGTCCGGTATTACGCCGCCGCCTCGGCGACCTCCTCGCGCACCGCGGCGCGGCCGGTGATCGGCAGCCGCAGCAGCACCATGGTGCCTTTGCCCAAGGTCGAGCGGATGCGCATGCTGCCGCCGTGCAGCTTGATCAGCGACCGGGCGATCGCCAGCCCCAGCCCCGAGCCCTGGTGGCTCTTGGTGAGCTGGCTCTCGACCTGCTCGAACGGCCGGCCGAGCCGCGCGCTCGCCTCCATCGGGCTGCCGATGCCGGTGTCGGCGATCGCGATGCTCACCCAGTCGCCGGCGGCGCGTCCGCGGATGGTGACGCGGCCGCCCTCCGGCGTGAACTTCACCGCGTTCGACAGCAGGTTGAGCACCACCTGCTTGAGCAGGCGGTTGTCGGCGATCAGCCGCACGCCCTGGCCGATACGGGCGGTGAGCGTGAGCCGCTTGTCCTCGGCGCGGCCGGACACCACCCGCATGGCGTCGTTGAGGAACGGCTCGAGCTCGACCTGCGCGGGGTCGAGCCGGATGCGGCCGGCCTCGATCTTCGACATGTCGAGGATGTCGTTGATGACGTCGAGCAGGTATTGGCCGCTCTGGTGGATGTCGCAGCAATATTCGCGGTAGCGCTCGGTGCCGAGCGGGCCGAACATGCCCGACTCCATGATCTCGGAGAACCCGATGATGGCGTTGAGCGGGGTGCGCAGCTCGTGGCTCATATTGGCGAGGAACTTCGATTTCGCCTGGTTGGCCTCCTCGGCGCGGTTCTTCTCCTCGGCGTATTTCTCGGCCAGGTCGGCGAGCTCGTCGGCCTGCCGCTCCAGCGTCTGCTGCGAGTGCCGCAGGTCGGCGACCGTCGCCATCAGCCGCTTCTCGCTGTCCATCAGCTTGACCTCGTGGGTCTTGAGCGCGGTGATGTCGGTGCCGACCGAGACGTAGCCGCCGTCCTTGGTGCGCCGCTCGCTGATATGGAGCCAGCGGCCGTCGTCGAGCTGCGCCTCGAAGGTGCGCGCGCCCGGGCTCTTGCCCTCGCTGGTCACCTTCGAGCGCACCACCGGCTTGCGGCCCGCCGCCACCACCGCCTCGTAGGAGGTGCCGGCCGCGATCGACTCGTCGGGCAGATTGTGCAGCTCCTGGAAGTTCGAGTTGCAAAGCACCATGCGGTTCTGCGCGTCCCACAGCACGAACGCTTCCGGGATCGTCTCGATGGCGTCGCGCAGCCGCAGGTCGGCCTCGACCGTGCGCTCGACCAGCGTCTTCTGCTCGGTGACGTCGACCGCGATGCCGATCAGGTGCGGGCCGCCGTCGCCGGGCTGGTGCACCAGCTCGCAGCGCGCCCGCAGCCAGACCCAGTTGCCGGAGGCGTGGCGCATGCGGAAGTCGTGGTCGATCGAGTTGGCCTTGGCGTCGGCGAGCTGGCTCGCCAGCTCGTAGAGGTGGATGTCCTCCGGATGCACGAAGGTGTTGACCTCGCCGAAGCTCATCAGCTCGTCGCGCGGCTTGAGCCCGAGGATCGCGAACATGGAGTGCGACCAGAAGATGCGGCCGCGGGCGAGGTCCCAGTCCCACAGCCCGCAGCGGCCACGGTTGAGCGCGGTGTCGATGCGCTTGCGCACGGTCTCGTAGATCACGTCGGCCTCGCGCGCGCGCGTCGCCTGCCAGTGGAAGGCGAAGCCGAGGATCAGCACCACGAAGCCGGTGGTGGCGGAGAGCGTGACGGTGAGCGCGGTGTCGGAGAGCCAGGCGGCGAGCGCCTCGCCGCGCGGATGCACGACCGCGAACTCGCCGTTCGAGGCGTAGAGGCTGCGCACCGTCGCGTAGGCGAGCGAGCCGTCGCCGAGCGGGATCTCCAGCACGCCGGCGGCGGCGCCGAAGGTGGTGAGCGGCTGGGCGTCGCCGAGCACGTCGATCAGCCGGCGGCCGAGCGTGCGCTGATCGAGCGGGGCGGTGGCGATTGTCGCTCCGTCGGCGTTGCTGACCGGCAGGTGGCGCACGCCGGCGACGATCACGCCGTCGGCGTTGGTGATCAGCATCTGGCGGCCGGACGCGCGCGCCCAGGCCGGGATCATGCGCTCGAGCTCGTTCTGCAGCCGGCGCTCGGGCGCGGGGCCGTCGGCTCTGTTCTTCTCCAGCTTGTCGAGGCGGTCGGCGAGGAAGTCGGCGCCGGCCTCGATCTGCCGCATCAGGTCGGCGATCGACTGGCGGCGATGGTCGAGCACCTGCACGATCGCGCCCACGCAGATCGTCAGCAGGAACGCGATGATGAGCGCGGGCACGGCGCGCCGCAATGCCGGCTCGGCGGTCAACAGCCGCCGGTACGCAGGCTTCGCGATCGACTGTGCCAGTCCCTTGATCGAGTCAGAACGTACGGACGCGCTCGCGACCTCGGCGCGCGCCATGCCTGGCCTCCGTTCGGATCATCCCCAACGTTGCATCGGAAGGATGTGCCGCATCTCTCCGAATCAGTTTTGATTGGAATCGAAAGATGGCATTTTGTCGAGAGGCAATTAACGAATGTTTAACATTTGTGACAGCCGCTGACGTTGCGCTTACGGCTTGATCGGGCAGGGTTTTCGGGCGCCCTGGCGCGGTGACGGAACACCGCGGCGCGAGCCGCGGCGGCCCGTTTTGGGAAGCAACCGTTAACGCCTCGGGCGACTTGGGGGCGGTATCTTCAGCGATCCTCGGCAGCGGGCCACATCCGCGCCGGAACCGTCAACGCGCTCGCCATGGCGAGCAAGCGGCGCCATCCGATGCTGCCGGATGTCCCGACGTCGGCCGAAGCCGGCATGCCGGGGTTCGAGCTCGACGCCTGGTTTGCGGCTTACGCCCCCGCGGGCACGCCGGCGCCGGTGATCGAGCGGCTCGCGAGCGCGATCGAGACGATCGTGAAGGGCGAAAGCTTCCGTGAGCGGGCCGAGCAGGCCGGCGCCTACGCGACCTATATGGATCCGGCGCAGCTCGCCAAATTCACCGAGACCGAGCTCGAGCATTGGTCCGCCGTCATCCGCAAGGCCGGAATTACCGGCGAGACGCAATAATCCAAGGCGTCAGCGCCCTCTGCGCCGCGCGCGATCGCGCTCACGCCTCGCCAAGCGTGCGGCCCACGATGTCGCGCACGTCGGCTGAGAGCGGCGACGTTGCGGCGACCCGCCGCAGCGCCGCTTCGGCGTGCCCGCGCCGCACCGGCTCGAGCACGCGCCAGCTCTTGAGTGCGGACAGGAGCCGGGCCGCGACCTGCGGATTCTTCGGATCGAGCGCCAGCACAGTCTCGACGACGAAGTCGTAGCCCAAGCCGTCGGCGCGGTTGAACTCCTTCTGGTTGGCCATCGCGAACGCGCTGATCAGCGAGCGCAGGCGATTGGGATTGCCGTACGAGAAGGCCGGGTGGGCGGTCAGCGTCTTCACCCGGTCGAGCGTCGCGGGTTCCGGAATCGACGCCTGCAGGGTGAACCATTTGTCGACGATCAGCGGATCGTCGCGATAGCGCGCGTAAAAGTCATCGAGCGCGGCGGCGCGCTCCGGCACGTCGTAGAGCGAGAGGGTGGCCAGCGCCGCGAGCCGGTCGGTCATGTTGTCAGCGGCCTGATACTGCCGCGCGGCGAGCGAGATCGCGTCCGGGCGCTTAGTCGCGACCAGAAGATCGAGGCAGGTGTTGCGCAGCGCGCGCCGCCCGGCGCTCGCCGCGTCGGGCCGGTAGGGACCGGCTTCCGAGAGCCGGCGGTAGTGATCGAACAGGGCGCCGGTGAGGTGCCGGCCGAGCGCCGCGCGCCGCGCCGCGCGCGCCGAGAACACCGCGTCGGGGTCGACGTCGCGCCCGATCTCGCGGGCAATGTCGGCCTCGCCCGGCAAGGTCAGCACCAGCGCCACGAAGGCCGGCTCGAGCCCGCCGTCGGCCAGGATCGCCGAGAACGCCTCGAGCAGGCCGGGATCCTCGCCCCCCGCGCCGCCCGCGCGCAACGCCGCCACGTTGTCAACGAGGAGCCGCGTGGCGAGCGTCTGCACCGCCTGCCAGCGGTTGAATGGGTCGCGGTCGCGCGCGGCGAGGAACCGCAGGTCGTCGGCGCTGAGATTGGCGGTGAGCTTGATCGGCGCCGAAAAGCCGCGGTTGAGCGAGGGCACCGGCGCTTCGCCGACGTCGGCAAATTCGAACACCTCGCTCGGCTTTGCCAAGGTAATGACGCCGCGCGCGAGCGGGCGGCCGTTGGCGAAGGCAAGCGGCAGATCGCGGCCGTCGGCGCCGACCAGCCCGATCGCGAGCGGGATCACCATCGGCTCCTTCGACGGCTGCCCCGGCGTCGGCGGCACGTTCTGCACGAGCTCGAGGCGATAGGTCTTGGCGCGGGCGTCGTAGCGGCCGGCTGCGACCACCTCCGGCGTCCCGGCCTGCGAGTACCAGCGCATGAACTGGCCGAAATCGGTGCCGGAGGCGTCGGCAAAGCACTGCACGAACTGCTCGACGGTGGCCGCCTCGCCGTCGTGGCGGTCGAAGTAGAGGTCCATGCCCTTGCGGAAATTATCCCGGCCGAGCAGCGTCTGCAGCATCCGCACCACCTCGGCGCCCTTCTCGTAGACGGTGGCGGTGTAGAAATTGTTGATCTCGTGATAGAGCGCGGGCCGCACCGGGTGGGCGAGGGGGCCTGCGTCCTCGACGAACTGGTGGGCGCGCAGGCCGCGCACGTCGCCGATGCGCTCGACCGCGCGCGAGCGCTCGTCGGCGGAAAATTCCTGGTCGCGGAAAACCGTGAGCCCTTCCTTCAGGCAGAGCTGGAACCAGTCGCGGCAGGTGATACGGTTGCCGGTCCAATTGTGGAAATATTCGTGGGCGATGATCGCTTCGATGCGATCGTAGTCGCTGTCGGTCGCGGTCTCGGGCGAGGCCAGCACGTATTTGTCGTTGAAGACGTTGAGCCCCTTGTTCTCCATCGCCCCCATGTTGAAATCGGAGACCGCCACGATCATGAAGATATCGAGATCGTATTCGCGGCCGAACGCGGTCTCGTCCCAGCGCATCGCGCGCTTGAGCGACTCCATAGCGTGATGGCAGCGGGGCTCCTTGCCGGGCTCGACGTAGATGCGCAAGGTGACCTCGCGCCCCGACATGGTGCGGAAGCGGTCCTCGACGCAGGCGAGGGTCCCGCCGACCAGCGCGAACAGGTAGGACGGCTTGCGGAACGGGTCGTGCCAGACCGCGAAGTGCCGGCCGGTGCCCGGCAGGTCGCCGGCCTCGACCAGGTTGCCGTTGGCGAGCAGCACCGGCGCATCGGCTTTTTCGGCCTCGATGCGGGTGGTGTAGACCGCCATCACGTCGGGCCGGTCGGGGAAATAGGTGATGCGCCGGAAACCTTCGGCCTCGCACTGGGTGCAGTAGATCGTGCCCGATCGATAGAGCCCTTGCAGCTGGGTATTGGCGGACGGATCGATTTCCGTCTCGATCTCGAGCCGGAACGGCCTTGGCGGCGGCCGCGCGATGGTGAGGCGGTCAGCGGTGGCGACATATTGCTCCGCCGGCAGGCGAGCGCCGTCGAGCGCCAGCGATTTGAGCAGGAGCCCGTCGCCGTCGAGGACCAGTGGGGCCGGCGCCGCGCCATTGGAACCCGGTTTCAAGTCGAGCGTGGCGCGGACCCGGGTCGCCTTGGGGTCGAGCGAGACATCGAGCGCAACGGTCTCGACCAGCCAGTCGGGCGGGCGGTAATCCTCCAGGCGGACGGGACGGGCGTCTTCGGTGCGCATGTCGGCTCAACTCTTGTTCTTGTGAACGGCAGGGACGTTATTACTCATATACCCTGAATTGGGTTCCTGCTTTAATCGCTTTCCAGGGGGCCGCAACCCATTGTATGGGGTGCGTCGAGAATTTTTTGGAGGAAATGTGATGAGCATGCTTCGAACGCTTTGGCTCGGGGTCGTGGCCGCGGTTGCCGCGAGCTTGATCGCGGCCGCGCCCGGTTCGGCGCAAAATTTCCCGAACCAGCGGGTCACCATCGTGGTTCCGTTCGGCGCCGGCAGCGTGACCGACATCATGGCGCGCATCATCGCCGACGAGGCCAGCAAGCGCTGGGGCCAGCAGGTCCTGGTCGAGAACCGGCCCGGCCTCGCCGGCACCGTCGGCGTCGCCAAGGCGGCGGCGGACGGCTACACCCTGATGCTGACCTCGAACGGCCACACCGTCGCGGGCCTGGTGAACAAGAATCTGCCGTTCGATCCGGTCAAGGATTTTGTCGGCATCACGCGGGTGAGCTCGGCGCCGCTCTACCTGATCATCAACCCGGAGGTTCCGGCCAAGGACCTCAAGGAGCTGATCGCGCTGGCGAAGGCGAAGCCCGGAACGCTCAACTTCTCGTCGCCCGGCCTCGCCAGCACGACCTTCATCGCCGGCGCGCTGTTCCGCAAGGCCGCCGGGATCGACATCGTGCACGTGCCGTTCAAGAGCGCGCCCGACGCGGTGACGGCGGTGGTGCGCGGCGACGCCCACATGTATTTCGCGCCGGTCAACCTGTCGAAGGAGATGGCCGAGGCCGGCAAGGTGCGCGCGATCGCATCCGTCACGGCCCAGCGCATCCCGGAAATGCCGAATGTGCCGACCTTCAAGGAAGCCGGCCTCGACTACGTCTATGATTCCTGGTTCGGCCTGATGGTGCCGGCCGGCGTGCCGCGCGACGTCGTCGCCAAGCTCAACAAGGACCTCGTCGCCATCCTGCAGTCGCCGGAGGTGAAGGACAAGCTCGCCAAGCAGTTCGTGATCGGGGTGACCGATACGCCCGAGCAGTTCGACAAGATCATCAAGGACGAGACCGCGAATCTCACCGAGGTGTTCAAGACGTTCACGAATTAGCGCGTCGCGCCGCACAAGCGGGAGCGCATGACGGCGGTCATGCGCTCCTTTTCTTTCAGGGCGCTTGTGTCGTCCAGCCGGCGGCCCAACTTTCGTTTCAATGATCTGCGCGAGTGGGCAGTGACCCACGCGGCGATTTTTACCGCCGCCATCTCGCTGGCAGCGATCCGCGAAGCGGCGTAGCATTCGCGGATAAAATCAAGAGCCTCGGGAGGATCCCATGACCCATCTGCGCCATGCCGGCGCGCTCGCCGGCTTCTCGTGCCTTTGCTGCGCGCCCCGCGCATCGTCCGCGATGTCGCGGCGCCAGTTCCTCTGCACCACCGCGGCCGGCGCGGCCGCCGCGCCGGCGATCGCCGCGAGCGTGATCGGCGCCGCCCAGGCGCAGCAGGCGCCGGCTGCGCCCGCGCCCGGACGGGCGATCCTGATCAAGGGCGGCTGCGTGCTCAGTCTCGACCGCGCGGTCGGCGACTTCGAAGCCGCCGACGTGCTGGTCGAGGGCGGCAAGATCTCGGCGGTGCGGCCGAACATCAGCGCGCCCAACGCCGAGGTGATCGACGCCTCTAAGTCGATCGTGATGCCGGGCTTCGTCGATACCCACCGGCACATGTGGCAGGGCTTCTTGCGAAACGTGCTGCCGGACGGTTCGCTCGACGATTATCGCAACGTCGTGCAGCGCACGTTCGGCGCCAAGATGGTGCCCGACGACGTCTACGCTGCCAACCTGCTGAGCGCGCTCGGCGCCGTCGATACCGGCGTGACGTGCGTGCTCGACTGGTCGCATATCCAGAACACGCCGGAGCACACCGATGCGTGTATCAAGGGATTGCAGGACTCGGGCGTGCGCGCGGTCTTCGCCTACGGCGCCGGCCAGAACGAAACCGGCCGGGTTCATGAAATAGCCACCAGCAGGTACCCCGGCGACATCGCTCGCCTACGCAAGCAGTTTTTCTCCAGCGAAGACCAGCTTCTGACACTTTACCTGGCAGGTCCTGGAGGATCGCCTGAGTCGATCCTAGCAGCTTTCAAGTCAGCCCGTGATGTCGGCGCACGCATCAGCATTCATGTCGGCGTCGGCGAGTTCGGCCGCAGCGCGCTCCTGGAAAAACTCCACGCTCTGCAAGGACTCAAAGACGACACCACCTACATCCACTGCTGCACGCTCAACGACACCGAATGGAAGCTGATCAAGGACACCGGCGGGACGATCTCGATCGCCGGCTATGTCGAGACGCTGATGGGGCACGGCAACCCGCCGACCCAGAAGGCGATCGACCTGGGCATCCGGCCGTCGCTGAGCGTAGACGTCGAGACCTCGGTGCCGAACGACTTCTTCCAGCAGATGCGCACCGTGTTCTCGCTGCAGAAGAACGAGGTGTGGGCGCGGCGGCTGGCCGGCGACAAGAACCCGCCGAAGTTCCTCACGGTGCGCGAAGTGCTCGAATTCGCCACCGTCGAGGGCGCCCGCGCCAACGGCCTCGAGCGCAAGATCGGCACGCTCACGCCCGGCAAGGACGCCGACATCATCCTGTTGCGTACCGATCGCCTCAACGTCATGCCGATGAACAACGCGGTCGGCGCGGTGGTCACCAGTATGGGCCCGCAGAACGTCGACACCGTGCTGATCGCCGGCAAGGTCATGAAGCGCAACGGCCAGCTCGTCGGCGTCGACTGGGACCGGATCACCCGGCTCGGCAACGAGGCGCAGGAGCGCAACTACAAGGCCGCCAACGTGCCGAACAAGCGCATCTGAGCGTGCTCGACCTGTTCGCCGGGCGGGCGGCTGCCGGCCGCTCGCCCGGTTCGCGTCTTAAGGGTAGGGTGGGGTAGGGTGGGCAAAGGCGCCTGCCGTGCGCGTCGTCGTGGACAAGTCTGCTTGGCGCCGTGCCCACCATGAACATGGAGTGCGTATGCCTGATCGCTTCGACGTCGTCGTCGCCGGTGCCGGACACAACAGCCTGATCGCCGCGGCTTATCTCTCGAAGGCGGGATACCGCTGCCTGGTGCTGGAAGGCCGGCCGGTAGTCGGCGGCAATTGCGTCACCGAGGAATTGACGCTGCCCGGCTTCCAGCACGATTCGTGCGGCACCGCCCACGTGGTGATCCAGGACTCGCCGATGCTGCGCAACGACGAGCTCGGGCTCGGCGAGTATGGCCTCGAATACATCCATCCGGAAATCGTGGTGCACGTTCCGTTCCCGGACGGCACTTATCTGACGCAGTTTCACGACATCGAGCGCACCTGCGCGGAATTCGCCAAGTTCTCGAAGAAGGACGCCGCCGCCTACCGGCGCATGATCGCCGACTACGACGCCGTCAAGCCGATCTTCGACGCCGTCTCCTACACGCCGATCGGCTGGGGCAAGCCGGTCAACGAGCGGCTCGCCGAGCATCCCGACGGCAAGAAATGGCTGCGGCGGATCGCGATGTCGGGCTGGGAGATCATCCGCGACAATTTCGAGGACGACCACTGCCGCTCGTTCATGCTGTGGATGGCGTTCCAGACCGTGGTGCCGCCGGAATGGCCGCTGTCGGGGCGGCTCGCCTATTCGCTGGTCTATGGCCGCCAGCGCTGGAGCTGGTGCGTGCCGAAAGGCGGATCGGGCGCGTTCTCGGGCGCGCTGGCGCGGCTGATCGAAGCGCATGGCGGCGTCATCCTCACCGACAAGCGCGTGCATCGGCTCATCGTCGAGAGCGGCCGCTGCACCGGCGTCGAATGCGCCGACGGCAGCGCTTATCGCGCCGGCAAGGCCGTGCTGTCGACGGTTCACATCAAGCACCTCGTCGAGATGGCGCCGCGCGCCGCCTGGGGCGATGATTTCGTCGCCGGCGTGGACACCTGGCAGGCCGGGCCGACGCTGTTCGTCACCCATTACGCGACCACCGAGCCGATGCGGTTCAAGGTCGACGGCGGGGTGCGCGAGCCGATGGCGGTCGGCATCCTGTCGACGCCGACACGCGCCTTGCGCATGGGTTACGACTACGCGCGCGGCGCCGTGAACATCGAGGATCCGGTCCTGCTCGCGGTCTGTCCGACCTTGGCGGACCCGGGGCGGGCGCCGCCCGGCAAGCACACCGTGAAGGTGATCGGCTTCCAGCCCTACGATCTCAAGGAAGGCGCGGCGCACTGGGACGAGATCAAGGAGCGGGTGTCGCAAGCCAACCTCGACGCGCTGCGGCGTTTCGCCACCAACCTCACCGACGACAAGATTCTCGCCCGGGTGGTCGAAAGCCCGCTCGATCTCGAGCGCATGAACCCGCACAACTGGCATGGCTCGTGCCACGGCGGCGCGCAGAACGCGGCGCAGTCGGCGAACATGCGGCCGGTCCCCGGTTGGGCCTCGCACCGGATGCCGATCGCCGGCCTCTACCAGACCGGCTCGACCACGCATCCGGGCGGCTCGATCTCGGCCGGGCCCGGGCGCAACGCCGCCGCCGTGATGCTCAAGGATTTCGGCACCAGCCTCGACGCGGCGGTCGCGAAACAGCGCACCGCCAAGGTTGCCGCCGCGGTTTCCGATTGAACGGAACGGCAGTATCGGTCACGGTTGCGCTTCGCGCCGCCACCGGCGTGAGGCGTGGTCGGGCCATCGCCAGGTCGCCCAAAGCCGAAGAAAGCCAAAGGGAGAGAAGCGTGACACATGATTTCGTCGCCCAGTGCGGTCGCCCGCTCCGCGCCGCGACTCTTGGAATTGTGGCGGCCGTTCTGGCTGCGAGCGGTGTCGCCGGGCAGTCGGCCGCGGACCGCTATCCCGAAAAGCCGATCAAGATCATCGTCCCATTCGCGCCCGGCGGATCGACCGACATCCTGGCCCGCGTGCTGGGGCAGAAGATGACCGAAAACTGGGGCCAGCCGGTCATCATCGAGACGCGGCCCGGCGCCGCCACCATGATCGGGACGCAGGCGGCAGCCAAAGCCGAGCCCGACGGCTATACGCTGATCATCGTGGTGAGCAATCACACCACCAATCCGGCGCTCAACGCCACGATGCCCTACGACGCCGTGAAGGACTTCGAGCCGATCAGCCTGCTCGGCCGCGCCCCATGGTGCCTTACGTCAATCCCTCGTTTGCGCCCACCAACCTCAAGGAGCTGGTCGCGCTTGCCAAAGCCAAGCCGGGCACGATCAATTTCGGCTCTGCCGGCCCTGCCAGCATGACCCATCTCACCGCCGAGCAGTTCAAGATATTGGCCGGCATCGACATGACCCACGTCAACTATCGCGGCGGCACCCCGGCGCTGAACGATGTCCTGTCGGGACAGATTCCGATGACCTGGGCGACCGTCACCCAGGCGTTGCCGCAATATCAGGCCGGGTTGGTGCGCGCGCTCGGGGTGACCGGCACCCAGCGCCACGGGTCGATCCCGAACGTGCCCACCTTCCGCGAGCAGGGTTTCGATCTCGTCGCCTTGGAGTGGTACGGGCTGCTCGCGCCCGCCGGCACGCCCAAGCCGATCGTCGCCAAGCTCAACGCGGAAATGCGCC
>JBEVIH010000072.1:0-43293 GCA_040510815.1 Xanthobacteraceae bacterium
CCGCACGACGTGCCGAAGGCGCGCGGCCTGCTGCAGACCTATTTCGCCGGCAATCCGCCCGGCAGCACGCTCTGCATCCTGCGCGGGCTCGCCAATCCGAATTTCCTGCTGGAGATCGAGGCGATCGCCGCAGTGTGACCGTCACGGCCCCGCGGCGTCAATGCGCCTTCGTGGTGTAGGCGGCGCGCACCTTGTCCAGCAGGTCCGGTGACAGGTTGCTGACCTCGGCGACCAGCTTCTGCAGCTCCTCGCCGGTGATCGGGCTGACGCCGAGCCTGATCTTCTCGACCTCGGCGAGGAAGTCCGCGTCCTTCATGGTGGCGTCGAAGGCGCGGCGCAGCGCGGCCAGCCGATCGGCCGGCACGCCGGGCGTCGTGAAGAACGCGGTGCCGACCTCGGCGGCGTTCATGATCGCGCTCAGCACCTGGCGCTCCTCGTCGTTGCGGGCGAGGTCGACCGCGGTCGGCAGGTCGGGCAGGTCGACGTGCCGCTTGATCGAGAACTGCACCAGCAGGTTGACGCTCTTGTCGCGGATCCAGTCCGGATGGGCGACCTTCAGCGCCGTCCACGACGTCGAGTGGCCTTCGACCTCGCCGCGCTCGACCGCGAGCATGGCTTCGTTCGACCCGCGATAGCCCATGACCAGCTTGAACTTGGTTGCGAACACGTTGTTCATCACGGTCGGATAGATCGAGACGGTCGAGCCGGCGCCGGTTCCCGACAGCGTGGCCTCGGTCTTCTGCGCGTCGGCGAAGGTCTTCACCGGCGACGTTTTCCACATGAACACCATGTTGATGAGCGAGTCGACGCGCCCGACCCAGTTGAGCTCGGCGGTCTTGAAGCGCACGCCCTGCGAGCCGAGCTTCTCGTCGAGCGCCATGGTCGGCGCGCCGATGCCGATGATGGTGCCGTCCTTCGGCAGCACGTTGAAGACCTGGTTCACTGCCAGGAAGCTGCCGGCGCCCGGCATGTTCTTGGGCACCACGTTGGGCTTGCCGGGAACGTGCTTGCCGATGTGGCGGGCGAGGATCCGGCCCCAGGTGTCGTTGCTGCCGCCCGGCGGATAGCCGATCACCAGATCGATCGACTTGCCCTTGTAGAATTCTTCCGGCGTTTGCGCCGAGACCGAGTTGTCCGCGCTGACGATCGCGGCAAAGCTCGCCGCGACGAGGCTCACGCGTCGAAAAACCTTCACGTCGATATCCTTCCCTTCAAGTCTGCCGGAGGCCGACACGAAGCGTAGCGCGGATGACGCGCGGGCGAAATGCGGGATTGGTCGCTGCGGCGCCCGGCCGCACGACGCGACAACGGCAATCGTCAGCGTCAGGCCGTGCGCCCGAGCACGTTGCCAAGGTCGTGGTAGATGGTGTGCAGGTGCTGCGCCGCGGCGTCGACCGAGCCCAGCTCGATGACGAAGCCGTCGCCGATCACCCGGTAGGCGAACGCCGTTTCCGCCGTGTTCGGGCCGTACCAGGCGAAATGCACCGCCTCCTGGTCGCCGGATCGCAGCCGTGCCCGCTGCGCGGCGGTGAATGCCGGCGACAGGTATTCGACCGCGTAGGTCTCGACCAGTTGCCAGATCAGGTCACGCTGCGCCGAGCCGAGCTCGGCGGCCGCAAGGCCCACCTTTTGCGTATTCGCGCGCTCGCGGCCGGCATAGGACATGATGTTGCCGAGCGCGCGGTCGGAGACGCGCGCCCGCGCTTGCAGCTTCGGGGCGAGATCGGCGACGAGCCGGCGCGCCAGCGCCTCCTCGTCCTTGAGCGTGTTGAGGCCGGCATGCAGTCCGCTGGTGACGCGGTTGGGCAGCGCCGAGAACGAGGACGGCGTGACCGAGACGATGCGGCCGTCGCGCACGGCGACCGACTGGGTCAGGTGATGGCCTTCGAGGCGGAAGCCCCACGATCCGGCTTCGGCCGGCGTGCCGAAGAAAGAAAACGAGAACCGCTGCGAGGAGCGCTGGCCGGCGCCGTTGCCGCTCGCCGCCAGGATGTCCTGCAGCAGCATGACGTTCTTGGTCTTGGCGAGGCCGGCTGGCGAGAACAGCGTCGCCAGCAGCTCCCAGGCGGCGGCCTTTTGCGTAGCGTTCATCTGCTCGAGCCGCAGGCCGGGCTTGATGAAACCGCCGACGCCGAAATAGTTCCAGCCGTTCCATTCCGGCCCGTTCCAGGCGAACGCGGCGGCCTTGCGCTGGTCGGCATCGAGGCTCGACAGCAGTTTGCGCGCGGCGGCCAACAGCTCGGCGGCCGGGGCGAGCCCGGCGTCGGTCGCCGCGGCGGCCCCATTGGGCAAGGCGGCGATACCGAGCAACGCGCCGCCGGCGAGCACGACGCGACGGCGATCGGGGAGGGCGAGACTTGAGTGGGCTTTGCGCATAGGCGCCTCCGTATGCCGCGACTATACTGCGATCGAAAGGCCGCACGCCATGGTTTCGCGCGTTGGTGCTCTCACGCCAACGTGATGGCCTCGGTTTGCCGCTCGCCCCGGATTTCGCTAACGCTCCATCCGGGCTACGCTGAACACGAAGAACAGGGAGAACCGACCATGGCCAAGTTCACCTACGACCACATCCACCTGCGCAGCCCGAACCCGGAGGCTACCGCCAAGTACTACGAGCGCATGTTCGGCGCCGAGATCGTGCGCACCATGCAGCAGGGCAAGCCGCGGATCGACCTCAAGCTCGGCGGCGCCAATATTTTCATTGCGCCCGTTGCGCCAGGCGACGGCGTCAACCCGGCGCCGACTACGCCCTATCAGGGCCTCGATCATTTCGGGTTGACGGTGAGCGGCATCGACGCGGTCGTCGCCGAGCTCAAGGCCAAGGGTGCCGAGTTCACCCGCGAGCCGACCACCGTGCGGCCGGGGGTGCGCGTCGCCTTCCTGCGCGGGCCCGAAGGCGTGTCGATCGAGCTGCTCGACCGCAACGTTTAGGCGCGAACAAGAACGGCCGCCGGCTCAAGCGGAGGACGAGAGCATGGACAACAAGCAGTACGCGGTGACCCACACCGACGCGGAATGGCGCCGGCTGCTCACGCCCGAGCAGTACGAGGTGCTGCGCGGGCACGGCACCGAGGCGCCCGGCAGCTGCGCGCTCAATTACGAGAAGCGTCCCGGCACGTTCTCATGCGCCGGCTGCGGTCAGCCGCTGTTCGTCTCGAAGAAGAAGTTCGAGAGCGGCACCGGCTGGCCGAGCTTCAACGATCCGGTTGCTGGCGCGGCCGAGACGACGGTGGACCGCAGCTACGGCATGGAGCGCACCGAGGTGCATTGCAGCCGCTGCGGCAGCCATCTCGGCCACGTCTTCGACGATGGGCCGCCGCCGACGCATCTGCGCTATTGCATCAATGGCGTGGCGATGAATTTTCAGCCGGAGTGACGTGAACGTAGGGTGGGCAAAGGCGCGCTTTTGCGCGCCGTGCGCACGCGTCGCCCCCTCGCGAGCGAGCCGCGTGGGCACGGCGCTGCGCTGTTCGTGCGGTAAGGCCGAGATTGCAGGCGCGCCTTTGCCCACCCTAGGAGCTACGGGCGCTACTTCTTCTCCCCATACGTCGAGCGCGAGATATCCGGCACCGGGATGCCGTCGTCGATCGCCTTGCAGCGAAGCTCTTCCGCCTTGGCCTTCTGCTCGGCCGCCTCCAGCACTTCGAGCACGAGATCGCGCGGGATGAAGCAGACGCCGGTATCGTCGGCGACCACCAGGTCGCCGGGCGACACCCGCACTTCGCCGATCTGAATCGGCCCGTTGATCTCGACGGTTTCGAGCCGCCATTTTCCGGTGACCGGCGTGATGTCGCTCGCCCATACCGGATAGCCGACCGCGCGCGAATGCGCGATATCGCGCACGCCGCCCTGCACGATCGCGCCCACCTCGCCCTGGCGCTTGCCGGTCTGGGCGGAAATGCCGCCCATGTTCGACAGGTTGGCCACGCCCTGGATCACCAGCACGTCGCCCTGCTGCGCCAGGTTGTGTGCCTCGAATTCCGCCATCCGGTTGACGTGGTCGCGCGCGCCCTGCAGCGGGTCGATGCGCTGCAGGATGTTGCGCACGGTCAGCGCCGGCCCGACGATGGTGGTGCCCGGGATGGTCGGCCGCAGCACCGAGGCGCCGATCACGCCGGACGGGATGCCGAGCTCGTCCATGGTGTCGGAGATGATGCCGCTCGGATCGCCCAGCGCCATGAAACGCGCGACCGCGCCTTGCGGCGGGCGCGGCACCGCCATCAGCTTGATGTTCTCGGCGGCGATGCGGCCGGTCAGTCTCTTGTTGCCTGCGACGACGTTCACTGGATGCTCTCCCTGCTGCGGCCCCGCCGCCGACACGCGACTCTACCTCTATCCCGCGCCGCAAAAAAGCAGAGCCGTCGGCGCAGGGCTGATCCGACGGTTGGCCGCTTGCTCCGACTTGCGCCGCTCGTTACCGTTGCCGCCTCCCGCTAAAACAAAAGGCTTCATCCAATGATCGACTTTTACGCGCTCACCAGCCCGAACGTGCAGAAAATCTACATCATGCTCGAGGAGTGCGGGCTGCCCTACAAGGAGCATTTCGTCGACGTCTGGAAGGGCGATCAGTACAAGCCCGAATTTTCCAAGATCAATCCCAACAACAAGATTCCGGCGATCGTCGATCACGAAGGACCGGGCGGCAAGCCCTATACGGTGATCGAGTCGGGCGCGATCCTGCTCTATCTCGCCGAGAAGACCGGAAAATTCCTGCCGAAGGACCCGGCCAAGAAATACGACGTGATCCAGTGGCTGATGGTCCAGGTCACCGGGGTCGGCCCGATGTTCGGGCAGTGGACCCACTTCAAGCTGTTCGGGCCGAAGACCGGCAACGACTATTCGGTGGCCCGTTACACCTCGGAACTCAAGCGCCTCTACGAGGTGCTGGAGAAGCGGCTCGCCAAGTCGCCTTATCTCGGCGGCGACGAATACTCGATCGCCGACATCGCGACCTTCCCGTGGACCCGCAACCATGACGCCCAGGGCGTGAAGTGGGAGGACAATCCGAACCTGGCGCGCTGGTTCAATGCGATCAACGAGCGGCCGGCGGTGAAGGCGGCGCTTGCCAAGGTCGCGGTGGTCAAATCGAACCGCGAAACCGCCTCCGACGACGACAAGGACCGCTTCTTCAACCGCGGCCGCTACGCGCGGGCGTGACGGATGGCGGCGCAACAGATCGAGACCCGCGGTGGTCTCGCCTACGCCACCCACGACGGCGTCGCGCTCGCCGGCGATCTCTATCTGCCGGCGGGCGCCGGGCCGTTCCCGGCGCTGATCGCCGTGCACGGGGGCGGCTGGCAGGCCGGCGTGCGCGGCGCCTTCCAATATTGGGGACCCTGGCTGGCCGAGCGCGGCTACGTGCTGTTCGCGATCAGCTACCGGCTGGCGAAGAAGGGCCAGAAGACGTTTCCGCAGGCAGTCCACGACGTGCTGGCGGCGGTGCAGTTCGTGCGCGGCAACGCCGGCCAGTTCAAGGTCGACCCCGAGCGCATCGGCCTGTTCGGCGCTTCGGCCGGCGCGCATCTGGCCTCGCTCGCGGCGCTCGGCGGCAGCGCGGCGATCTTCAAGGGCGCCTATCCGCAGGACGCCCACGCCTCGGTCAGCACCAAGGTCAAGGCGCTGGTCGGGGTCTACGGCGTCTATGACGTCGCCGAGATGTGGCAGCGCTACCAGCTGCAAAGCCCGCGCGAGAACAATATCGAGAACTTCATGGGCGCGGCGCCGATGGACGACCCGCGGCTCTATTTCGACGCCTCGCCGATCAACTACGCGACCTTCGCCAACAACCAGATCGGCGTGCTCCTGAGCGTGGGGACCGAGGACGACCTGGTCGACCGGCGCGCGCAGACCGACGTGTTCCTGATGAAGCTCAAGCAGGCGAATTTCTTCGTGCGCCCCTGCATCGTGCAGGGCGCGCCGCACTACTGGCTCAACGACCCGATCGAGGAACCGGAGAGCTATTCCGGCTTTCTCGCGCCGCGGCTCGTTCGCTTTTTGAAGGAGCGGCTGTGAAATAGGCGAGTAGCGAGTAGCGAGTAGCGAATAGCGAATAGGGGATTGACCATTCGCTGCTCGCTATTCGCCCTTGTTCAGGAACGCCTCCAGCGCCGCGACCTCTTTCTTGTCGCCTTCGAAGTCGCGCGCGATCTGCTCGTAGAAATGCGCGGCGCCGACGTAGAGCTCGTGGCCCGACGGATCCTCGCCGACGAAATCGGCGATCTCGTGCATCTCGGCGATCCAGCGGTAGGCCTTGGGCGGCATCATCGACAGGCTGCGCTTGAGCCAGGCCAGCATGTGCGGCTGGCTGAATGCGAGCTCCTTGAACAATGCGTCGGCTGAGCCGCCGCGCGTCGCCGCCAGCACCATCACCGCCGCCAGCGCCTGCGTGCCCTTGGTGATGCCCGCATAGGACATCTTCACCGCCGAGGCGGCGCTCATCGGGCCGTCGAGCACCCGGATGTCGAGCCCATATTGCCTGAGCGTGGCGAAGCGCGGCGCGTCGGACCCCGAAGCGTAGATGCGCGGCCCAGCGTCGCCCGGTTTCGGCGGCGAGCCGATGATGCCGGCATCGACGAAGGGCGAGCCGGTGGGCGCGATCGCGGCGGCGATCCGCTCCGTGGTCGAGGGGCTCACCGCGTTGCAGTCGACGTAGACCGGCTTGCTGTTGCTGGCGGTGAGCGCCGGCGCGAAGCGCTGCGCGAGCGACACCGCGTCGCCCGGCGGCAGGATGGAGAGGATGAAATCCGCCGCCGCGATCTCCTCGTCGGTTGCCGACGTGAGCCCATGCTTCTTGGCGCGCGCGACGGTCTCGGCGCTGCGGCCGTTGAGCGAGGTCAGCACCTTGAGGCCGTTTTCGACGAGCCGCCCGGCGACCGCCGCGCCCATCATGCCAGGTGCGATAACTGCGACGACGGGATTCATGCGTCATTCTCCAATTCACTTGTCCAATCTGGCGCTGACCCCGAATTTGCTGCCGTCATCCCGGCTTGGCAAGGCGTCCCGGCAAGGAACTGTCATGCCATTCCGGCAGGCGCCGATCGGTCGCAATACGGCACGCAATGTTGGCGGTGCTTGGCAATGCGGGCGATTCCGGCTTTGCTGCAATCGAAGCAGCGGCACACGCCGCCACCATTCAACAACAGGAAATGCCCCATGCCCGGAGATCTTTCCGACGTCCGCCACCAGGTCGCGCTCGCCAACCGCATGCTGGCGAACGAAGGCGTGCTCGATGCTTTCGGCCATGTCAGCATGCGCCACCCGGCCGATCCGGGCCGCTATCTGCTGTCGCGCTCGCGTTCGCCTGCGCTGATCGAGTCGGACGACATTCTCGAGTTCGCGCTCGATTCCGAGCCGGTCGAGCGGCCGACGGCGCAACTCTATGCCGAGCGGGTGATTCACGGCTGCATCTATCAGGCGCGTCCGGACGTGATGGCGGTCTGCCACCATCATGCGCCGCCGGTGATGCCGTTCTGCATTACCGGTGTTCCCCTCATTCCCGTGGTCCACGTGGCCGCGATCATGGGAGACAGCGTGCCGTTCTGGGATCAGCGCGACGATTTCGGCGACAGCAATCTGCTGGTGGTCAAGCCGGAAGAGGGCCGCTCGCTCGCTCGCGCGCTCGGCGCCCATTCCGCGGTGCTGATGCGTCGCCACGGCGCGACCGTGGTCGGCCACAATGTGCGCGAGCTCGTTTTCCGCTCGATCGCCATGTGCCAAAACGCCGAATACCAGATGCGTGTGCTGGCGCTCGGCAGCTTGGGTCCGCTGACACCGGGTGAGACCAAGCTTTCCGCCGCCGTCAACCTGTCGCCCGGTCCGCTGTCGCGCGCCTGGGACTACTGGACCGCGCGGGCCGAACAGGCCGGGGCCGCGCCCGGGCGTTGAATGACCGCACCATGATTTGCCAATCTCTTTGATTGCGTTAGTATTTTGGCGCGTCGGATGGGACAGGCGGCGACGCGCCGAGCCGCCTTTGCAGCGCTGCGCCGGAGGGCGGCTTCTCTTGTCTTGCCGGCGCTGCGAAGAAGGTCCATGGACAGAACATGACTGCGGGCGAGGAGATGGCGCTGTGAGTCTCTGGATCACAGAAGCCGAGGTCGTGCGCCTCATGGACATGAAGGGGGCGATCGCAGCATTGGATCGCGCTCTAGCGCTGGAAGCCGCCGGCAAGGCCGAGAACATGGTGAAGACCCACGCCATCTGGGGCGGTCACCATACGCTGCATGCGATCGGCGCCGTCTTTGCCGACGAGGGTTTCGTCGGCACCAAGACCTGGGCGCACGCCAACGGTGCGGCGCCGCTGCTCATTCTGTTCGACAGCCACAACGGGTCGCTGAAGGCGATCATCGAAGCGTTCGCGCTCGGGCAGCTGCGCACCGGCGGGATCAGTGGGCTGGCGACGAAATACCTCGCGGCCGAGGGCGCCTCCGATATGGCGCTGATCGGCACCGGCAAGCAGGCCATGACCCAGCTCGCCGCGGTTGCGGCGGTGCGCCCGCTGCGGCGGGTCCGCGCATTCAGCCGCGACGGCGCCGCGCGGGCCGCGTTCGTCGGCCGCGCTGGCAAGGCATTGGGATTGAACGTCGAGGAGGCATCCTCGGTCGCGCAGGCGGTCGATGGCGCCGGCATCGTCACCTTGGTGACGCGCGCCACCGCGCCCATCCTCGCTTCCGGCATGGTCGCCGCGGGCGCGCATGTGAACGCCGTCGGCGCGATTGCGCCCGAGCGTACCGAGTTCGAACCGGCGCTGCTCTCCCGTTGCGCGACGGTGGTCGCCGACAGCGTGCCGCAGGTGAAGAACCTTTCGAGCGAGTTCATGCAATATTACGGCCGGGACGAGTCGAAATGGCGCACGGTGCGCCCGTTGTCCGCCGTGGTGGCCGAAGGCAAAGGTCGTCCGTCCGGCGCCGACCTCACGCTGTTCAAGGCCATGGGCATGGGCATTTCGGACCTCGCGCTCGGCATCGAAATCCTGCGCCGGGCGACGGAGCAGTGCCTCGGCCGCGAATTTCCGCATCCGCAACCCGCCAAACTGTTTGCCTGAAGGAGACTCCCCATGAACGAGACCGTCCGTTTCATCGATCAATCCGGTGCCAAGCCCGGCGCAATGGATCTCTGGCCCGCGATCGTCATCCCCAAGGAAACGATCGATGCCGAGGTCGAGCGCCTGGCAAGCCTGCCGCGTCCGGCCAACGGCCGCCGCCGCTCGCTCATCGCGCATCCGCGTGCCGGCAAGGGCAACGGCCTCGCCGCCGGCATTCAGGTCGCGCTCGATGTGCTGCTGCCCGGCGAGCGGACCATTCCGTACCGCGAGAATTCGACGCAGGTGAACTTCGTCATCCGCGGCCGCGGCCATTCGATCGTGGGCGGCAATCGCTTCGAAGTGAACCTGTACGATGTCTGGAACACACCCTCCATGCACATCTATTGGCACGGCAACGACAGCGAGGATATCCAAGTTCGGCTCACCTATTCGAACGCTGCACTGCTCGAGCAAATGAACATCCACTACGTCGAGGAGAACCCGCCGCCGATCGAGCCGGTGAAGCACGAGGAGTTGAGCGAGGACGACAAGCGGCGCCGGGTTTCGCCTTACGGCACGATCAAGCTCGACGATGAAGGCGCGCATCTGATGCCCTACGAGGTGCTGATCAACCCACCGGCGGTGGAGTCGAAGGCGCTGCATTGGCCGTGGGAGCAGGTCAAGCATCATCTCGACAAGTTGCAGGCGCTGGGCAAGGACTATGTCGGGCGGCGCCTCTACATGCTCTACAATCCGATGACCGGCCGCACCAACGGGTGTACGCCGTCGTTCTTCGCGACCATGACGATTCGCCCGCCGAAGATCGTCGACCGGCCGCATCGCCACACCTCGGCCGCCATCAATTACTATTTCCACGGCACCGGGCGCTCGACGGTCGGCGGCGAGGTGTTGGAGTGGAAGGCGGGCGATCTCATGCTGTCCGCCCCCGGCTGGGCGGTGCACAACCACGCCTCCTACGATGATTTCGTCTACGAGTTGACGGTCCAGGACCAGCCGCTCAACATCGCCATGGAAAGCCTGCTGTGGCAGGAGAGCCTCAAGTTGCCGCTGGCGGTGCTCGGCGTGCAGGAGGGCTTCGGCACGAATCGGGCGACGGGCTGAGGCAATCCATGCGGATGACGCGCTGGTTCCTGTCGCTTGCGCTTGCCGCCCCGGTGGCGCTCGCCACCTCGGCGGCATGGGCGCAGGACTCGTTCAAGGTCGCGATCGGCCAACTCGAGATCTGGAGCGGCCAAGCCCCGATACTCGGTCAGAAGGCCGGCATCTTCAGGAAATACGGCATCACGCACGAGGTGTTCGGCACCGCGGGTGCCGGCGAGACGGTGCAGGCGGTGATCTCCGGCAGCGCCGACTTCGGCGTCAATGTCGGCACCCAGGGGGTGCTGCGCGCCTTCGCCAAGGGCGCGCCGATCCGCGTGATCGGCGCCAATTTCACCGGTGCGGGCGACATCTTCTTCTACGTGCGCGCGGATTCGCCGATCCGGAGCCTCAAGGACACGACCGAAAGGAACACCATCTCGTATTCGACCGGCGGCTCCACCACTCACAACATCGTTCTCGGGCTCGGCAAGGAGCTCGGCATCAAGGCCGTGGCCACGTCGACCGGCGGCATGCCGGCGACGCTGACCGCCGTGATGTCGGGGCAGATCGACATCGGATGGGGATCGCCGCCGTTCGGGCTCAAGGAGATCGAGGAGGGAAAGATCCGCGTCGTCGCCGGCGGCAACGACGTGCCGTCGCTGCGCAGCCAGACCATCCGCGTCGAGGTGGTCAACGGCAACGTGCTCAAGAACCGCAACGACGCCGTGCTCCGTTTCGTGCGCGCCTTCCGGGAGACGCTCGACTGGATGTATGCCGACCCCGAGGCGATCAAGATGTACGCCGAGGCGATCAAGGTCCCGGTTGCGCTCGCGCGAACGGCAGTCGAGAAGTATCAGCCGAAGGAGGCCAAGCAATTCGATCGCATCCTCGACATGGAAGGAATCATGGCGGACGCGGTCAAACACAAATTTCTCGACGTGCCGCTCACCCGGGAGCAGCTCGCGGAGTTCATCCAGATTCCGCCGCGGCAATAGCGCGTAAAAAAGGACCGCGTCGAGCGGGAGGAGACCAGATGGCTCGCAAATGGTTCGGCGTGGCGGTCCTGCTCGCCGCGGCCGCTTCCGGCGCATACGCCCAAGACCCCCCGAAACCGGAGAGCTTCAAGGTGGCGATCGGACAGCTCGGCCTGTGGGCGGTCGATGGGCCGCGGCTCGGCCAGCGCGCCGGCATCTTCAAGAGGCACGGCCTCGTGCTCGACATCTTCGGCACCGCCGGCGGCGGCGAGACCCTACAGGCGGTGATCTCGGGCTCCGCCGATCTCACGGTCGGGATCGGCACTGCCGCCGTGCTGCGCGCCTACTCGAAAGGCGCGCCGGTGCGCGTGATCGGTGCCAATTTCACCGGCGCGGGCGACCTCTATTGGTACGTGCGCGCGGATTCTCCGCTCCGGCGGCTCGAGGACAGCACCGACAAGACCACCATGGCCTATTCGGCGAGCGGCTCGTCGAGCCACAACGTCGTCCTCGCCTTCATGCAGGAGCTCGGCCTCAAGGCGCTGCCGACCGCGACCGGGACGCAGCCGGCGACCTTGACGCAGGTGATGTCGGGCCAGATCGACATCGGCTGGGGCGCGCCGCCGTTCGGGTTGAAGGAGCTGGCTGAGGGCAAGATCCGCATCGTCGCCAACGGCAACGACGTGCCGTCGCTGCGGACCCAGACGGTGCGGGTCGACATGGTCAACGCCAACACGCTGCGCGATCGCAAGGACGCGGTGCTGCGCTTCGTGCGCGCCTACCGGGAGACGCTCGACTGGATGTTCACGAGCGCGGAGGCGATGAAGCTCTATGCCGAGGAGGTCAAGGTGCCGGTCGAGCTCGCGGCGATGACCCGCGACAAGTTTCAGACCCGGGACGCGATGCGCAACGATCGTATCTCGGATATCGACGCGGTGATGGCGGATGCGGTGCGGCTGAAATTTCTCGACAAGCCGCTGGGCCGCGAGCAGCTCGCGGAATTGATCCAGATTCCGCCCCCGTAGCACGGGTCTCCGGAGCTCGACCGCAGCATACGGTGCGTCGCCGTGTGCGATCGCCCGACGACTCTGGCGTCGGTGCGACCTCTCGCCTACCATGCCCGATCAATCACAATGTGTTCCGTCGCCGGCGGCGAACGGAAGCAAATGGGGGAGGGGCGCTTGGACTTCGGCATTCAGCTTGCGACCTCGGCGCATTCCTGGAAGGTGGCGAAGCGTGCCGAGGAGCTGGGTTTTACCCATGCCTGGTTCTACGACACCCAACTCCTGAACGCCGAGCTGTTCGTCGCCATGGGGGCGGCGGCGATGGAGACCTCGCGCATCCGGCTCGGCACCGGAGTGCTGATCCCCTCGAACCGGATTGCGCCGGTGACCGCCAGCGCGCTCGCTTCGCTCAATGCGCTCGCGCCCGGCCGCATCGATTTCGGCGTCGGAACCGGCTTCACCGGACGGCGAACCATGGGATTGCCGGCCATCACGCTCAAGCGGCTGGAGCAATACCTGCGGGTGGTGCAGGGCCTGATCGACGGCGAGACCGTTGAATGGTCGGAGGAGGGAGGCAGCCACAAGATCCGCTTCCTCAATCCCGAGCTCAAGCTCATCAATCTCGATGACCCGATTCCCCTGCATATCTCGGCATTCGGGCCGCGCGGGCGGCGGCTCACCGCCAAGCTCGGCGCCGGCTGGATGGGGCCGATGCGCAACGCGCCGGCCGCCATCGCCAGCCTCGCCGACATGCAGACGGCATGGAAAGACGCCGGGCGCGACGGCAAGGACCTCTATGCCACCGCGTTCGGCGGCGGCTGCGTGCTCGCCGAGGGGGAGCCCGCCGACAGCCCGCGTGCGAAGGCGCAGGCCGGGCCGGCGGCGGCGATCGGGTTTCACAGCTACGCGGAGGAGGAGGAGCTCGGCACGCTGTTTCCGGTGCCGCCGCCGTTGCGGACGCGGTTCGATGCCTATCGCGAGGTCTATCGCAAGTACCAGCCGGCAGACGCCCGCTATCTGCAGAACCACCGCGGCCATCTGATGTTCCTGCGGCCGGAGGAGCAGGAGTTCATCACCGCCGACGTGATCCGCGGCCTTACGTTCACCGGTACGCGCGCAGCGCTGGTCGAGCAGTTGCAGGCGATCAAAGCCGCCGGTTATCGCCAGTTCGGCTTCCACGTCCGCAACGGCCACGAAATGGCGATGCTCGAGGACTGGGCCGACGTGGTCGCGAAGGTCTGATAATGTCGTGCGTCGCCGTCAACCCTTGCGGCCGGTGAAGACCGGCGTGCGCTTCTCCAGGAACGCACGCACGCCTTCGGCATAGTCGGGGGTGAGGCTGGCCTCGCGCTGAAACTCGCGCTCGAGGTCGAGCTGCGCGTCGAGGTCGTTCTCCCACGAGGCGTCGAGCGCCCGCTTGATCAGGGCGAGCCCGAGGGTCGGCGCGGAGGCGAAGTGCGTGCAGAGCTTGTGCGCCTCGCCCATCAGCTCGAGGTCGGCGAACGTCTTCCAGATCAGCCCCCAGGCCTCGGCCTTCTCGGCCGGCAGCGGCTCGCCGGTCAGCGCCAGCGCGCGGGCACGGGCAGGACCGATCAGCCGCGGCAGGAACCAGGTGCCGCCGGAATCCGGAACAAGGCCGATCTTGGCGAACGCCTGCACGAAGCTCGCCGACGTCGCGGCTAGCACGTTGTCGCAGGCGAGCGCGATGTTGGCGCCGGCGCCGGCGGCGACGCCGTTCACCGCGGCCACCACCGGGAACGGCAGCGCACGCAGCTTGCGCACCAGCGGATTGTAATAGGTCTCGAGCGCGCCGCCGAGCACCGGCGTCTCGCCGGCCTTTGACAGCCGATCGTTGAGGTCCTGGCCAGCGCAGAAGCCGCGGCCCGCGCCGGTGATGAGCAGCGCGCGGCAATCGGGGTCACCCTCGGCCTCGTCGAGCGCGCGTTTGAGCGCCTGGTGCATCGCCTCGGTGAAGGCATTGAGCCGCTGCGGGCGATTGAGCGTGATGACGCGGTAGCCTGCCTTCCGCTCGACCAGGATGGGCGTCTCGTCCATGGGCGGTTCCTCGCTGCGGTCATGCTACCGCAGGATGGCACCGAAGTCGCCGCCAACTCCGGCTGACGCGGCGTCAATGCGCCCTAATAGCCCATTGCATCTTGCACGGGGGAATAGTCGTATAAGAGCAACTGGACACACGACCGCCGATATCCTGGGAGGACCCCACATGATCCGCAAATCGCCAACCGTTTCCACTTCTGTGGGCGTCACCCGCCGCACTGTCTCGGCCGGGATCGGCGCCGCCGCATTGCTGACCGGCACCGCGCCGTTCAACATCTTGCGCGCCCAGAGCGGGCCGCTGAAGGTCGGCGTCCTGCTGCCGCTGTCGGGCGCTCAAGCCAGCATCGGGCAAGACTGTTATCGTGGCGTCGAGATCGCATCTCCGATCCTCCAGTCTCTCGGCCTGCCGGAGCTCACGATCATGAAGGCCGACACCGAGACCAACGTCGAGGTGGCGCGGGCGCGCGCCGAGAAGCTGATCAACGACGGCGCGCAGCTCCTGGTCGGCGCCTTCGATTCCGGCCAGACCACGGCGATCGCCCAGGTGGCCGAGCAGAAGGGCATCCCGCTCGTCATCAACATCGCGGCTGCTCCGCCGATCACCGAGCAGGGCTACAAGTTCGTGTTCCGTAATTTCCCGACCGCGCCGATGATCCTCGGCGACGCCTTCGCCAACCAGAAGGAAGTGTTCGAGGCCGGCGGGTCCGCACCGAAGAAAGTCGTCTACCTGCACGTGAACGACACGTTCGGCACCGCCATGGCGAAGAGCCTCCCCGGTCTGCTGCCGAAGTTCGACATGCCGTACCAGATCGTCGAGGCGATCGCCTACGATCCGACCGCGCGCGATCTCTCGGTCGAGGTGGCCAAGGCCAAGGCAACCGGAGCCGATGCGCTGCTCGTGACCAGCCGGCTCAACGACGCGATCCTGCTCACGCGCGAGCTGATCAAGCAACGCTGGACTCCCATGACGGTGATGAGCATGGGGCCCGGGTGGTACGAGGACCAGTACTTGAAGACCCTGGGCAAGCTATCCGACGGGCCGCTCAGCTTCGTGCCGTGGTACGACCCGAGCAAGAAGCTGAGCAAGACGCTGGAGGCCGCGTTCGACAAGGCGTATCCGGGCAACAATCTCAATACCAATCAGATCTACACCTTCGAGGCGCTGCTCGTTGCCGCCGACGCCTACAAGCGGGCGCGCTCGACCGACCCGAAGGCGCTCGCCGATGCCATCCGCACGACCAACATCACCGACAACGTCAGCACCGGTCCCGGCATCCAGTTCGACGCCAAGGGCCAGAACGACAAGCTGAAGAACTCGGGGATTCAGAACCGCAGCGGCAAACTGGTCACGGTGGCACCCAAAGCGGCGGCCAATGCCAAAGTGGATTGGCCGCTGAAACCCTACGACAAGCGCTGATTTTCCGCGCGAGCCCCGCTTCGGCCGCGCTCTGGCGGCCGGAGCCTTGTTTCGCAGGACCGATCGGTGGCCGCAGAAATCTATTTCAACGTGGCGGTCAGCGGTCTCTTGACCGGTCTCGTCTACGGCCTGATGGCGCTTGGCCTCTCGGTCATCTTCGGGGTCGTGCGGGTCGTCAATTTCGCCCATGGCGAGATGATGACGATCGCCATGTATCTCGCCATCGTGCTGTTCACCTCGCTCGGGCTCGATCCGCTGCTGATGGTCGTTCCGATCGCGGCGGTGCTGTTTGCGCTCGGCTATGCGCTGCAGGCCGGGATCATCAATCCGTTCATCAGCCGGCCCGAGCACAGCCAGTTCATGTTGCTGGTGGCGATCGCGCTCATCATCGTCAACGTTCTGCTGATCGTGTTCGGGCCCGATGCCCGCAACGTGCAGACGTCCTACTCGTTCGACAGCTTTCTGATCGGCGCGCTGATCGTCGACGCCACCAAGGTCTACGCCGGCGTCGCGACGCTGCTGGTTGCCGCCGCCCTGTTCGCCTTCTTCCGCTTCGCGCCGCACGGCAAGGCGATCCGCGCCTGCGCCGACAACTACACCGGCGCGCTGGTCGTCGGCCTCGACGTCAAGCGGCTTTACGCGCTCACCTTCGGCATCGGTGCCGCCTGCGTCGGAGCCGCCGGGTCGATGCTGGTCCTGCTGTTCGACGTGACTCCCGCGCTCGGACCTGCCTTGACGCTGCTCGCCTTCATCATCGTGATCACCGGCGGGCTGGGCTCGATGCCGGGCGCGCTGCTCGGCGGCGTGCTGATCGGGCTCACCGAGGCGCTCGCCGGCCTCATGTTCACGCCGTCGGCGAAAAGCATGTTCTCGTTCGGCCTGCTCGTGCTGGTGCTCCTGTTCCGGCCGCAGGGCATCTTGGGGAAGCGGCTGACATGATGCGCTGGCTCGTCGAGGGGGTTCCGCGCCGCAGCCTCGCGCTGCTGCTGGTGCTGCTCGTCGCGCTGATCGCGGTGCCGTGGCTCGCCAACGACTACCTGCTCACCGTCCTCATCACCATCCTGTATTTCGCCTATACCGGGCAGGCGTGGAACGTGATGATGGGCTTCGCCGGCCAACTCTCGCTCGGCCACGCCATCTATGTCGGGCTCGGCGCCTACGCCACCGCCGCGCTCTACGTGCATTTCGGCATCGGGCCGTGGCTCGGACTGCCGGTCGCGATCGCGGTCGCCGTCGTCTGCGGCGCCATCATCGGCTTCCTCGCCTTCCGTTTCGGCGTCGCCGGCGTCTACTTCGCGATCCTCACGATTGCCTTCGCCGAGTTCGCGCGCATCGGCTTCGACCATTTCACGTGGGTCGGCGGCTCCAGCGGCTTCTTCTTGCCGGTCGCCAACTACACCCGCAACGACCTTTGGAACCTGCGCGGCAGCCCGGCCATGTTCTATTACGTAATGCTGGTGCTCACCGCCGCGGCCTTCGTGCTCTGCCATGCCCTGCTCAAGAGCCGCGTCGGCTTCTACTGGCAGGCGATCCGCGAGGACGAGGCCGCCGCGCGCTCGCTCGGCATCAACACCTTCCGCTACAAGATGTACGCGGTCGTCATTTCCGCCGGCATGACCGCCGTCGCCGGCGTGTTCTTCGCGTTCTACTACAACAACTTGTTCCCCGAGCAGGTCTTTCACATCTCGCGCTCGATCGAGCTGATCCTGGGGCCGATCATCGGCGGCATCGGCACGCTGTTCGGCCCGATCATCGGCGCCTTCCTGCTGACCGGCCTGTCCGAGGTCATGCAGGAGCTGCTGCACGCGCTCGGCTTCGACGTGCCCGGCGCCAAGCAGGTGTTCTACGGGATTTGCCTGCTGGTGGTCGTGATGGTGCTGCCGGATGGCGTGTGGCCGTGGCTGTCCCGCAAGCTCGGCCTGGCGAGGCGGCTGCCATGAACGCGCTGCTCGAGGTGAAGGGGATCAGCAGACGCTTTCGCGGCCTCGTGGCCGTCGACAATGTGAGCTTCGGCGTCGCGCCGGGCACGATCTTCGCGATCATCGGACCGAACGGTGCCGGCAAGACAACTCTGTTCAACATGATCGCCGGCGTGCTCGCGCCCAGCCGGGGCTCGATCGCCTTCGCCGGCGAGCGGATCGAGGGCCGCACCCCCGACGCGGTCTGCCGCCGCGGCATCGGGCGCACCTTTCAGCTGGTGCGGCCGTTCCCGGCGCTCACCGTCGAGGACAACGTCGTCGTCGGCGCGCTGCTGCACCGCTCCGACGTCAACATGGCGCGGCGGCGGGCGCACGAGGTGCTGTGGCAGCTCGACTTGTTCGGCAAGCGGCATCAACCAGCTTCGGCGCTCACGCTGCCCGACCGCAAACGCCTGGAAGTCGCGCGTGCGCTTGCCACCGACCCCAAGCTCCTCCTGCTCGACGAGGTGATGGCGGGGCTGCGTCCGGCGGAGACTGACCGCATGGTGGCGATCCTGACCAAGCTCAACCGCGAGACCGGGCTCACCATCCTGCTGATCGAGCACGTGATGCGCGCGGTGATGGCGCTCGCCGCCCGGGTGCTGGTGCTGCATCACGGCGCCGCCATCGCCGAGGGCGCGCCGGACGCGGTCGTGCGCGAGCCCGCGGTGGTGCAATCCTATCTCGGCGCGGAGGCGGTCGACTGATGCTCAAGGTCGAGCACCTCGATGTCTTCCACGGCGACGCGCAGGCGCTCGACGACGTGTCGCTCGAGATTGCCGAAGCGGCGATCGTCGCCATCGTCGGCGCCAACGGCGCGGGCAAGACCTCGCTCATCCGCACCATTGCCGGCATGCACCGGCCGGCGCGCGGGAGCATCGCGTTCCGCGGCACCGACATTACCGGCTGGGAAAGTCATCGCGTCTGCAACCTCGGCATCGGCCAGGTGGCGGAAGGCCGGCAGGTGTTCCCGTCGCTGTCGGTGGCCGAGAACCTCGACATGGGCGCGCTGCTGCCGCGCGCCCGCGCCGGCCGGGCGAAGAATCTCGAGCGGGTGCTCGCGCTGTTCCCGGTGCTGGCCGAGCGCTCGGGTCAGGCGGCGGGCACGCTGTCGGGCGGCGAACAGCAGATGCTGGCAATCGGCCGCTGCCTGATGGGGGCGCCGGATCTGGTCATGTTCGATGAGCCCTCGCTCGGGCTGGCGCCGGCGATCGTGCAGCAGGTCTTGCGCACGATCCGCGATCTCAACCGCGAAGGGCTCACCTGCGTGCTGGTCGAGCAGAACGTCGCGGTCTCGCTCAAGCTCGCCGCCCAGGCCTACGTGCTCGAGAACGGCCGCGTCACGCTGTCCGGCCCCGGCGAGCAACTGCTGGCTGACGACCGGGTGCGGCAGGCTTATCTCGGGATGTGATCGCCGGCGTCGCGGGACCAGCCCGGGCCGGGTTCCATCGCCGCTCCGGCGCCGCCGCGACCCCGCCTTGCGCCGGTCCGGCCGCAGAGGCATGGTCCGCCCGCCGGCACTGCCGGTGTATCAAGGAGGTGGTGATGAAGCTTTATTTTGCGCCCGGGGCCTGCTCGCTGTCGCCCCACATCGTGCTGCGGGAGGCCGGCGCCAAGTTCGAGCTGGAACAGGTCAACAACCAGGAAAAGAAGACCAAGTCCGGGATCGATTATTGGACCATCAATGCCAAGGGCCAGGTGCCGGTCCTGGAGTTCGACGGCGGCGACCGCCTGACCGAAGGGCCGGTGATCGTGCAGTGGATCGCCGACCAGAATCCCGCATCCGGGCTGGTGCCGCCCGCCGGCAAGCCCGAGCGCTACCGGGTGCAGGAGTGGCTCAATTTCATCACCTCGGAACTGCACAAGAGCTTCGGCCCGATCTTCCGGCCGACCACGCCCGACGCCTACAAGGTGATCTCCAAGGAGAACCTGGGCAAGCGCTTCGACTGGCTCGACAAGCAGCTCGCCGGCAAGCAGTACCTGATGGGCGACAAGTTCACGGTCGCCGACGCCTATCTTTTCACCGTGCTGCGCTGGACCTCGCGGATCGAAATCGATCTCGCCAAATGGCCGAACCTCAAGGCCTACGTGGATCGCGTCGCGGCGCGCCCCAAGGTGCAGGAGGCGATGAAGGCGGAGGGGTTGATCAAATAAGCGGATGACAGGGGAGCGCAATTCACTCGCGAATAGGCCGCAAAGGTGCTAGATTGGCGGAGCCTTCAGGAACGGGGCGGAGCTAGCATGGTGCTGAGTCGGACCGCGGGCGGCGACGCTGCTCTGTTCCACTTCGTGATGATCAAGCCGACGCATTACGATGACGACGGCTATCCCATCCAGTGGTTCAAGTCGGCGATCCCGTCCAACACGCTCGCCTGCCTCAACGGCCTGGCGGTGGACGCGCAGCGCCGCAGCGTGCTGGGCCCGGGCGTCGAGATCCGACTGCACACCTATGACGAGACCAATCGAAGGGTCCGCCCGGACCGGATCATGCGCGACATCCGCAAGGCCGGCGGCAAGGCGCTGATCGGCCTGGTCGGCGTGCAGTCGAACCAGTTTCCGCGCGCGGTCGACCTGGCACGGCTGTTCCTCGCCGCCGGGCTCCCGGTCTGCATCGGCGGGTTCCACATTTCCGGCTGCATCGCCATGCTGCCGGAGATGCCGCAGGATATGCGCGAGGCGCAGGCGCTCGGCATCTCCTTCTTTGCCGGCGAGGCCGAAGATCGCCGCTTTGACGAGGTGCTGCGCGACGCCTGGAACGGCGCGCTCAAGCCGATCTACAACTACATGGACAAGCTGCCCTCGCTGCAAGGCGAGCCGCCGCCGTTCCTGCCGCGCCAGCATGTGCGCCGGACCTCGGGATCGCTGTCGAGCGTCGATCTCGGCCGCGGCTGTCCGTATCAGTGCTCGTTCTGCACCATCATCAACGTGCAGGGCCGCAAGAGCCGGTTCCGCTCGCCCGACGATCTGGAGCAGATCGTGCGCGAGAACTACGCGCAAGGCATCAAGCGCTTCTTCATCACCGACGACAATTTTGCCCGCAACCGCGACTGGGAGATCTTGTTCGACCGCCTGATCCATTTGCGCAACAACGGTTTCCCCAAGATCGGCTTCACCATCCAGGTCGACACGCTCTGCCACAAGATCCCGAACTTCATCGAGAAGGCGGCGCAGGCCGGCGTCCGCCGGGTGTTCATCGGCCTGGAAAACATCAATCCGGACAATCTGATCGCCGCCAAGAAGCGCCAGAACAAGATCACCGAATACCGGGAGATGCTGCAGAAATGGCGCGATCACGGCGCCATCACCTATGCCGGCTATATCCTCGGCTTCCCAGGCGACAGCAAGGAATCGATCCTGCGCGACATCGAGATCATCAAGCGGGAGCTGCCGCTCGATATTTTGGAGTTCTTCTTCCTGACTCCGCTGCCGGGTTCGGAGGATCACAAGGTGCTTTGGCAGAAGGGGGTCTGGATGGACCCCGACATGAACAAGTACGACCTCAATCACCGGGTCTCGCACCATCCCAAAATGTCGGACGCGGAGTGGGAGGACGCCTATCGGGCGGCCTGGCTGGCCTACTACACGCCGGAGCATGTGCGCACGATCATGCGCCGCTCGGCGGCGTGCCGGCGCGGACGCCCGGATACCACGCTCAGCACGATCCTGTGGTTCTACCTGATGATCCTGTTCGAAGGCGTGCATCCGCTCGAAGGCGGCGCGCTTCGGCGCAAGTTCCGGCGCGACCGCCGGCTTGGCCTGCCGCGGGAGAACCCGCTGCTGTTCTATCCGCGCTATGCCGGCGAGACCCTGATCAAGATGTGGCGTTATTGGCGGGTCTACAAGCGCTTCAAGTCCATGCTCGACGAGGCGCTGGCGGCGCCGGACCGCTGGACCTACAGCGACCTCGCGATCGCGCCGCCGCAAGCCGACGAGTTCGAGGCGCTCGATCTCTACCATGCGACCAGCGGCGGCGAAGCCGCGCTGGCGCGCAAGCGCCGCGACGACGCGATCCGCGCCGCCGCGCATACGGCGGCCGAGCGGACCGTGGCGGCCACCGCGGCGGAATGAGTCGCAGAGCTATTTCGCCGGCGGCCCGATCGTCACGCTGAGCTTGCCCACGCCTTCGACCTCGCACTCGATCTTGTCGCCCGCGACCGTGGCGGCGACGCCCGAGGGCGTTCCGGTCAGGATGATGTCGCCGGCCGCGAGCTCGACCATCTCGGACAGCTTGGAGATGATCTCCGGCACGTTCCAGATCATCTGGTTGAGATCGCCGTCCTGGCGCACCTTGCCGTTCACCTTGAGCACGATGCGGCCCTTGCTCGGATGACCGATCTCGGCGGCGGGCTTGAGCGGCCCGCACGGCGCGGAATGGTCGAAGGCCTTGCCGACCTCCCACGGCCGCTTGATGTCGCGTGAGGCGATCTGCAGGTCGCGCCGCGTGAGGTCGATGCCGACGCCGTAGCCGTAGATGCAGCCGAGCGCCTTGTCGGTTGGGATGTTGCGGCCGCCGCTCTTGAGCGCGACCACCAGCTCGACCTCGTGGTGCATGTCCTTGGTCAGCGACGGATAGGGCGCCGTGCCGCCATCGGGCACGATGGCGTCGGCGGGCTTGGCGAAGAAGAACGGCGGCTCGCGCTCGTCCTGGCCCATCTCGCGGATATGCTCGAGATAGTTGCGGCCGACGCACCAGATGCGGCGCACCGGAAACGTCTTGTCGGTGCCGGCGACCGCAATCGCAGCCTGCGGCGGTGGCGTGATCACGTAGCTCTTGTGGTCGGCGGCCATGGTGGTGCTGTTTTCCGTGGGGTGGGAGGACGGGCGAGGGCGGGCGTCGATGCGCTGCTGGTTATCATAGCGCTGCCTTGCCGAACAACGCCCATCGGCAAGTCCGCAGGCCGCCGCGGCGGGCACGCAACGCCGGGCCGCCGAAAGCCGGAATAGGGGCGTACAATCCGCAACTTAGCGGGCGCAGCTACGGCTGGGCGGCGGCGCCGGCATCGCCGCCGCACGGTCAGATTGGCCTTGGGCCGCGCGGCGTTCTGGGTTAATGGTGAACGGCCTCGGCTTGGCCAAGAAAGCCGGCTCCCAATCGCCGCCCAGGGGGACGTGATCCTGCGTACGAGGGGTCGATGCGCAAGTTTTTCCTGCTGCTGATCAAGCCGTCGCATTACGACGACGACGGCTACGTCATCCGCTGGTGGCGGACGCTGATCCCGTCGAACTCGCTGGCCTCGGTCTATGGTCTGGCGGTCGATTGCGCGCAGCGGCAGGTGCTCGGAGCGGACGTCGAACTCGACATCGAGGTGATCGACGAGACCAATACCCGCGTGAACATCCCCAAGCTGATCCGGCGCTTCGAGCGCTGCGGCAAGTTCGGGATGCTGGGGCTGGTGGGCGTGCAGTCCAACCAGTATCCGCGCGCGCTCGACATCGCGCGGCCGTTCCGGGAGGCGGGCATCCCGGTCTCGCTCGGCGGCTTCCACGCCGCCGGCTGCCTGGCGATGCTGGACGGCAAGGCCGTGGACCTCGATCGTGCGCGCGATCTGGGCGTCTCGATCGTCGCCGGCGAGGCCGAGGGGCGGCTCGACCTGCTGCTGCAGGACGCCGCCGCCGGCCGGCTCAAGCCGCAATACGATTACATGAACGATCTTCCCAATATCGGCGGCACGCCGATCCCCTTCCTGCCGCGCAAATACGTCGAGCGCACCGCCGGCACCAACACCAGCTTCGACGCCGGGCGCGGCTGCCCGTTCCAGTGCTCGTTCTGCACGATCATCAACGTGCAGGGCCGCAAGTCGCGTTACCGCTCGCCCGACGACGTCGAGAAGGTGGTGCGGGCGAACTGGGCGCAGGGCATCGCCAAGTTCTTCATCACCGACGACAATTTCGCGCGCAACCGGCTGTGGGAGGAGATCTTCGACCGGCTCATCGAGCTGCGCGAGGTGCACAAGATTCCGCTCGGCCTGATGATCCAGGTGGACACGCTGTGCCACAAGATTCCGAACTTCGTGGAAAAGGCCAAGCGCGCCGGCGTCACCCGCGTGTTCATCGGGCTCGAGAACATCAACCCGGACAATCTCAAGGCCGCCAAGAAGCCGCAGAACAAGATCACCGAGTACCGCAAGATGCTGCTCGACTGGAAGGAGCAGGGTATCTTCACCTATGTCGGCTACATCCTCGGCTTGCCGTCGGACACGCCGGAATCGATCCGGCGCGACATTTCCATCATCCAGCGCGAGCTGCCGCTCGACATCGTCGAGTTCGTCATTCTCACCCCGCTGCCCGGCTGCGAGGATCATAAGGTGCTGTGGCGCAAAGGGGTCGACATGGATCCCGATCTCAACAAGTACGACCTCGAGCACGTGGTCGCGGATCATCCCAACATGACGCGGGCGGAGTGGCAGGCGGTCTACAACGAAGCCTGGTCGCTCTATTACTCGCGCGCGCACGTGGAAACGCTGCTGCGGCGGGCGGCCGCCAGCGGCATTCCGATGATGAGCTTCGTCAAGGTGCTGGTGCCGTTCATTACCATGGTGCCGCTGGAAAACGTGCATCCGCTGCAGGCCGGGCTGTTCCGCCTCAAGCATCCGGACGAGCGCCGGCCCGAGCTGCCGCGCGAGCCCGCGTTGACCTTCTATCCGCGTTTTGCCTGGAACTTCATCGTCAAGCACGTCAAGCTGATCGGGATCGTCTGGTGGATCCTCGCCATCAAGTGGCGGATCGAGCGCGACCCCAACCGGCTCGCCTATACCGACCGCGCGCTCACCCCGGTGCACGACGACGAGGAGGAGGCGACGCTCGATCTGCTCACCAAGACCTCCGGCGTGCGCGAGGCGCTCGACCACCAGAAGAAGGTGGCGCAGCTCACCGGGGCCGCCGTGGCGTGACTTCCTGGCGCGCTCACGCGCTGGACGCGATCGCGACCGGCTGGGCCGGCTCCTGCTCCCTGAGCTGCAGCCGATAGAACGAGGCGTAGCGGCCGCCCTTGCGCAACAGCTCGTCGTGACGGCCGGATTCGACGATCATTCCATCCTCGACCACGTTGATGCGATCGGCATGGGTGATCGTGTGCAGGCGATGCGCGATCACGATCGTGGTGCGCCCCTCGCACAGATGCTCGATCGCCCGCTGCACCTGCCGCTCCGATTCGGAATCGAGCGAAGCGGTCGCCTCGTCGAGCAGGATGATCGGCGCGTCCTTGAGCAGCGCGCGGGCGATCGCGATGCGCTGGCGCTCGCCGCCCGCCACCTGCTGCCCGTGCTCGCCGACCGGCGCGTCGTAGCCGCCCGGGAACGCCATGATGAAGTCGTGCGCGTAGGCGGCCTTGGCGGCGGCGACGATCTCGGCCTCGGTCGCGTCGGGGCGGCCGACCGCGATGTTCTCGCGCACCGTGCCGCGAAACAGGAACACGTCCTGCCCGACATAGGCGATCTGGCGGCGCAGCGAGCGGCGCGAGACCGTCGCAATGTCCTGTCCGTCGACGATGATGCCGCCGGCGTCGACCTCATAGAAGCGCAGGATCAAGTTGAAGATCGTCGACTTGCCGCCGCCGGATGGGCCGACCAGCGCGGTCACCTTGCCGGGCTCGGCGACGAACGAGAGATTTCTGATCACCTTCTCGCCCGGCCGGTAGCTGAACTGCACGCTCGCGAACTCGACGCGCGCGCTCGACAGCACGAGCGGCGGCCGCCCGTCATCAGGCGCCTCGGTCGGCGGGTGGTCGATGATCTCGAACAGGATACGCACGCCGACCAGGCCGCTGTTGAGATCGATGTTGAGCCGCGCGAGCCGCTTGGCGGGCTCGTAGGCGAGCATGAACGCGGCCAGGAAGGAGAAGAACTGGCCCGGCGTCGCGCCGGTCTCCAGCACGCGGAAGCCGCCATAGATCAACGCGAAGGCAATCGCGAACCCGCCCAGCCCCTCCATCAGCGGTCCGGAGCGGTGGGCGATCCGCGCCCATTTGTTCGATTCCTGCTCGAGCTCGGCGACATTGGCCTCGATGCGCGCGCGCATCGCGTCCTCGAGCGTGTAGGCCTTGACGATCCGGATGCCTTGCAGCGTCTCCTGCAGGGTTTCGACGATGCGGGCGCCGCCGGTGAACTGGTGGTGCGCGATCACGCGAATGCGACGGATCATCTTGCGCAGGATCAGCATTGCCGGCGGCACCACGATCACGCTGAACAGCGACATCACCGGGTCCTGCACCGCCATCACGCCGACGAGCGCGATCAGCGAAAGGAAGTCGCGCCCGATCGACGTGATCAGCAGGTTGAGGACGTTGCTGGCGGCGGCGGCGCCGGTGGTGAGCCGCGCCATGAACTCGGAGCTGTGGCGCTGGGCGAAGAAGCCGATGTTTTGCTGCAGCAGGGCGGTGAACATCCGCCGCTGGTTCTCGGCCACGATGCGGTTGCCGATCCGCGCCAGGGTCAGCGCTCCGCCATAGGTCGCCATTGCCTTGACCATGAAGAGCACGGCGGTCACCAGCGCGAGAACGATGATCCTGGGAAGGTTCTTGTCGACATAAGCCGCGTTGATCACGTCGCCGATCAGATAGGCGCCGAGCGCGGTGCTCAAGGCGGCGATGCCCATCAGCATGCACGCCAGCAAGTAGCGCCGCTTTTGGCCCCACGCCTGCTCGACCAGCAGCCGACGGATCAGGGCCGGCGTGCCGTGGGGGTCCGCGAACAGCGACTGAAAGTACGCTCTGAGCATTCGCCCTCGAGTCAATGCCGGATGAGGCTTTCGTGTCGAGCCTCGGCGCGGCGACGCGCAATTCTCCCCCAGGCCGGCGCAGCCCTTCAAGCAGATCGGGAGCCGCGAGGCAACCAGGAGTCAGTGATCATGATCAGCAGTCGGATCAGCCAAAGCCATTTGACGACCGATTACCGATTCCTGGTTCCGAGCTTGCGCTCCCAGGCCAGCGCGTGCCCGACGATGGTTTGCAGATCGTCGAACTGCGGCCGCCACGCCAGCGCCGAGCGGATGCGATCCGAGGCGGCGACGATCCTGGCCGGGTCGCCCGCGCGACGGCCGGCGAACTCGACCTTGAAGTCGACGCCGGACACGCGCTTGACCGTATCGATCACCTCGAGCACCGAGAAGCCGCGGCCGTAGCCGCAATTGAGCACCGCCGAGGCGCCGCCGGCGCGCAGATAGGCGAGCGCATCCGAATGCGCGCGCACCAGATCGGAGACGTGGATGTAGTCGCGGATGCAAGTTCCGTCGGCGGTCTCGTAGTCGGTGCCGAACACGTCGATCTTAGGCCGCCGCCCGAGCGCGGTCTCCACCGCGACCTTGATGAGATGGGTGGCGCCCTTGGTCGACTGGCCGCTGCGTCCGCGCGGATCGGCGCCGGCGACGTTTAAATAGCGCAGGATCGCGTGCCGCAAACCGTGCGCGGCGCCGGCGTCGCGCAGCATGATCTCGGTCATCAGTTTCGATGAGCCGTAGGGCGACATCGGCACCGTCGCGTCGTCCTCGGTGACCGGCACGCGCGCGGGATTGCCGTAGACCGCGGCGGTCGAGGAGAAGATGAAATGGCGCACGCCGCCCCTGATCGCGGTCTCGATCAACGCGCGCGAGTTCACCGTGTTGTTGCGATAATAGCCGAGCGGGTCGGCGACCGAGTCGGGCACCACGATCGAGGCGGCGAAATGGATGACGGCGTCGACCTTATGCTCGGCGATCAGCTTGGCCACCAGCGGCTGGTCGCCGGTCTCGCCGACCACGATCGGCACGCCCTGGGCGACCGCCCAGTCGAAGCCGGTGCTGAGATTGTCGAGCACCACCGCGCGCTCGCCGGCATCGACCAGCGCATGCACCATATGGCTTCCGATATAGCCGGCGCCGCCGGTGACCAGGACCGTCATGATGGCAACCTTGAGATCATCCGCTACTGTTGGGCCCACTCGCGTGAGAGACCGGCTCGCGCAAGGGAATGCCCGTGTTCGCGCCCGGTGACAAGCGGCCGCGCGGCGTATATGAGGCTGCGGGCCTCCCGAACATGTCCGAGATCCTGTTCATCAAGACCTCGTCGCTCGGCGACGTGATTCATCATCTGCCGGCGCTCACCGAAGCGCGGCGCCGGCTGCCGGCCGCCCGCTTCTCCTGGGTGGTCGAGGAGGCCTTCGCGCCGCTCGTCGGCCTGCATCCGGCGGTGTCCGAGGTCATCCCGGTGGCGGCGCGCCGCTGGCGGGCGGCCGCCTTCGCGCCGTGGACCTGGCCGGAGATCGCGAGCTTTCTCCGTGCGCTGCGCCGGCGCGATTACGACGGGATCGTCGACACCCAGGGCCTTCTCTTCAAGTCGGCGGTGGTGGCGCGGCTCGCGCGCGGCGAGCGCCACGGCTATGACGCGGGCAGCATCCGGGAGCGGGCGGCGTCTTGGCTCTACAACGTGCAGCACGCGGTCGCGCCCGACCTGCACGCCATCGCGCGCAACCGCACTCTGACCGCGCTCGCGCTCGGCTATCAGCCCGACGGCGTGCTCGACTTCGGGCTCGCCCGCGAAAAGCTCGCAGGCGCCGCGGGCGAGCCCTACGGCATTCTATTGCACGCCACCGCGCGGGCGGAGAAGGAATGGCCCGAGGCGCAGTGGGTGGCGCTCGCCCGCGCGCTGCGCGGGCGCGGTCCGCTGCTGCTGCCGTGGGGCACCGATGCCGAGCAGGCGCGCAGCACCCGCATCGCCACGGCGCTCGATCATGCGCGCGTGCCACCGCGGCGGCCGCTCGACGAGATGGCGCGGCTGATCGCCGGAGCCGCTTTCGTGGTCGGCGTCGACACCGGCCTGCTGCACGTCGCGGCGGCGCTGGGCGTACCGCTGGTGGCGGTCTTCGTCGGCAGCGAGCCGGGGCTCACCGGCCCGATGGGGCCGGGACCGATCGCGGTCGTCGGCGGCAGGGACAAGATGCCGTCGGTCGCCGAGGTTGCGGGCGCGCTGGAGCAGTTGCGGTAGAGGCCGTGCGCCGGACTGCGATCTTCATTCCGCCTTGATATTGGACGCGCTGCTTCCGGTGCCGCTCAGGCTGCCGGCCGCTGCTCGCCCTTGACCTGGGTGCGGTGCATGATCCGCCGGCTGCTCGGATCGAAGGCGTCGCGCCGATGCATGGTGCAGCGATTGTCCCACAGCACCAGATCGCCGACCCGCCAGACGTGCTCCCAGGCGAATTGCGGCCGGTCGACGAAGCTCCACAGCTCGTCGAGCAGCGCCTCGGAGTCGGCGAGCGCAAGCCCGAGCAGATAGGCGTTGCGGCGGCGGCCGAGATAGAGCATGCGCCGGCCGGTATTGGGATGCGTGCACACCAGCGGGTGCACGGCGCCCGGCGAGGTCAGCGGATCGTCGGTCGCGGTGACGCCTTGGCGCAGGTAGCCGCCGCTGTTGTAGGTGCCGTCATGCTTGATCTTGAGGCCGGCGATGCGGGCTCTGAGGACGGCGGGCAGCGCCTCGTAGATGCCGTACATGGTGCAGAACGAGGTATTGCCGCCGGTGGGCGGCACTTCCAGGGCGTACAGCATGCTCGCCTTCGGCGGCACGTCGAGATACGACATGTCGGTGTGCCAGACCGCTTCGCCGTCGCCCAGACTGCCGATCGGCTCGCCGTTCACCTTGACGTTGGAGACGATGTAGATCTCCGGCAGCCCTTCGACGAAACGGCGGCCGGTCTCCTGGATCGGCGCCCAGTCGAGCTCTCCGAGACGGCGGCTGAAGGCGATCAGATCCTGGTCGCTGAGCTGCTGATCGCGCACGAGCACCACCGAATGGCCGTGCCACGCCTGCATCAGGCGCGCGAACGCGGCCGCGTCGAGATTTCGGAGATCGACGCCGCGCACCTGCGCGCCGAGCGCCGCGCCGGTCGGGATCACGTCGAGCGCGTCGCCGGCGGCAGGGCGCACGGACGTCGTGTCAGCGCTCAAGGTCATCGCTGCCTCCATCGCGTGCGGTCCGCGATCCGCCATTTGCTCGAGAGCGTAGCACTGCGCGCCAGCGGCGCAACCGGATCGCAGCGTTCAGGTGATGCCGGCGTAATTTGCGGCCGGCGCAGCGGCAATCGCCTGCCGGGTCGCGATCGCCACCTGATCCACCGAAATGTCGCGCATGCAGCGATGATGACCCAGGCGACAGACCGGCTGGTGACATGGCCGGCAGGCAAGCTCGTGCTTGGTTTCGATCACGGCCGCGATCGGATTGAGCGGCGCCCAATGCCACGGGCTGGTCGGCCCGAAAATTCCGATGGCCGGCGTGCCGAGCGCGGCGGCGACGTGCAGGAGCCCGGAATCGTTCGATACCGCGACATCGGCCGCCGCCAGCGCAAGGATGGCGTTGCGAAGATCGGGGCCGGTGAGGTCGCGGATACGGGTCGGGTTGGCGGCGACGATTTCGGCGGCGAGCTCCTTTTCCGCCGGGCCGCCGATCACCCACACCGCGTCTCCGTCCGCCGCCAGCCGCCGCGCGAGCTCGGCGTATTGGCCGGATGGCCAGCGCTTGGAAGGGCCGACCGCGCCCGGCGCAAAGGCGACGACCGCGCGCCCCTCGGCGGCAAGTCCGAGCCGCTGGCGCCAGGACGCCAGCTCGGCGCGCGGCACGTCGAGCTCCGGCTGTGGCCATTGCGCCGGCCATGCCTCGCCGTCCGGCAAGGCAAGGACCGCGCAACGTTCGATCATGCGGGGCAGGCGCCGCTCGCCCCAGCGCCGATCGTTGATGAGGCCGAAACGGGCCTCGCCGACGAAGCCGGTGCGCACCGGAATGCCCGCGAGATAGGGAGCCAGCGCCGATTTCCAGGTGCGCGGCATCACCAGCGCCTGGCCGTAGCGCTCTTCCCGCAGCCGCGCCGCCAGCGCCCGATGCTGGCCCAGGGCCAGGCGCTTGCGGGCGAGGTCCGCCACGATGCCCTGGCGCACGCCCGGCATATAGTCGACGAGCGGTGCCACCATCGCGGTCGTCAGCACGTCGATCGGACGCGAGGGGAAGCGCTGCTGGATGAGCTTCACCACCGTGTGGCAGCGCACGAAATCGCCGATCCACATGTACGGCACGATCAGGATGGGCGCTTCCGCGGTCATCGCAGGTTTCGTCTGATCCAAAGAGATGAATTTATATTCACTAGTTGATCGAGGTGAATGAGGGTTCGGAGGATGTTTTCAGGGCAAGCAACAAGGGCGGAGGGCGTTAGCCCGGCGGAGCGGACCTGTCCAGCCTTTCCCCCTTTTGGCCCGCAGGCCACGCCCGGCCCTTTCCAGCCTGCTACAGCGCGCGAAATGGGCTGATGCCTCAAGCCTGCGCCCGCCCGGCCAAGTTGCGCGGCTGGACGCGCTGGGGCAAAGGGGAGGGGTGGCGAGGCCGGGCGTGGCGGGGATACCGGATGCTGTTGGTCACCGGCGGGGCCGGGTTCATCGGGTCGAATGTGGTGGCGAGCCTCAACGAGGCCGGTCGCACCGATATCGTGCTCAACGACGCGCTCGGAACCGGCGACAAATGGCGCAATCTCGGCAAGCGCCAGCTCGCCGATCTGGTGGCCCCCGGCGATCTGTTCGCCTGGCTCGACAGCCGCAAGCTCGACGCCGTGATCCACCTCGGCGCCATCTCCGACACCACGGCCACCGACGGCGATCGCGTCGTCGAGACCAACTTCCGTTTGTCGCTCAAGCTGCTGGACTGGTGCACGGCGACCCGCACGCCGTTCATCTACGCATCCTCGGCCGCCACCTATGGTGCCGGCGCGGAAGGCTTCGACGACGACTGGTCGCCGCCGGCGCTGCGGCGGCTCAAGCCGATGAATCTGTACGGCTTCAGCAAGCATCTGTTCGACCTCACGGTGGCCGATCGCTTCGCCAAGGGCAGCAAGCTGCCGCCGCAATGGGCGGGGCTCAAGTTCTTCAACGTGTTCGGCCCCAACGAGTACCACAAGGGCGAGATGATGAGCCTCATCGCCAAACGCTTCGACGAGGCCAAAGCCGGCAAGCCGGTACGCCTGTTCAAGTCGCACCGCGACGGCATCGGCGACGGCGAGCAGAAGCGCGACTTCATCTATGTCGATGATGCGGTCGCGGTGGTGCGCTGGCTATTGGAAAAGCCGTCGGTCTCCGGCATCTTCAACGTCGGCACCGGGGAGGCGCGCAGCTTCCGCGATCTGATCACCGCCATGTTCCGGGCGCTCGGCCGCGCGCCCGCCATCGAATATGTCGAGATGCCGCCGGCGATCCGCGACCAGTATCAATATTTCACGCAGGCCAAGGTCGAAAATCTGCGCCGGGCAGGCTACAACGCCGGCTTCACCCCGCTCGAGGAGGCGGTGAACCGATACGTCACGTCGTTCCTGAACCGGCCCGACCGATACCGGTGAAGCGGCGACGCCGCGGCAACAACGATAGCGCGATGTTCAACTTCGAAGACGTGCTCAAGCTCATCCCGGAGCAGACCGTGATCTGCATCGGCGATCTGATGCTCGACGACTTCGTCTACGGCGAGGTGTCGCGCATCTCGCCGGAGGCGCCGGCGCCGGTGATCGCGGTCAGCCGCAGCGAGCTCACCGTCGGGGGCGCCGGCAACGTGGCGCGCAACATCGCGGCGCTCGGCGCCCGCTGCATCTTCGTCGGCGTGGTGGGCGAGGACGAGGCCGGGCGCGCGCTCGCGACCGCGCTGCGCTCTGAGCCGCTGATCGAATCCCATCTGGTGGTCGATCGCACGCGGATGACCACCCGCAAGGTCCGCTTCGTCTCCGAGCATCATTCGACCCACCTCTTGCGCGCCGATTGGGAGCAGGCGCAGCCGCTCGACCCGCCGACCGAGAAGATGGTGATCGACCACACGCTGGCGGCGCTGCCGCGGGCGGCCGCGGTCGTGCTCTCCGATTACGCCAAGGGCACGCTCACGCCGCACGTGGTCCGCACCGTGATCGCGGCGGCAAAAAAGCTCGGCAAGCCGGTGATCGTTGATCCCAAGGGCAAGGATTATTCCCGCTATCGCGACACCACGCTGATCACGCCCAACCTCCACGAGCTCGCTGAGGTGACCCGCCATTCGGTCGCCAACGAGGCCGAGATCGCCGCCGCCGCCGCCGAGCTCAACCGCGCGGTCGGCAGCGACGCCGTGCTGGTGACGCGCAGCGAGGAGGGCATGTCGCTGGTGCCGGCGCGCGGCGAGCCCGTCCATATCGGCGCCTATCCGGTCAAGGTGCGCGACGTGTCCGGGGCGGGCGACACCGTGGTCGCGGCGCTCGCCGTGATGCTGGCCGCGCAAGCCGGCTTCGAGGACGCCATGCGGGCCGCCAATGCGGCGGCCGCGGTCGTGGTCGGCAAGCGCGGCACCGCCACGGTCTCGGCCGCGGAGCTGCGCTCGCGCATCCTGCCCGCCGCCTCGCTCGCGCCCGAGGAGAAGATCGTCTTCGACTGGTCGGTGCTCGACGAGCGGCTCGCCGAATGGCGCCGGGCGGGACTGCGCATCGGCTTCACCAACGGCTGCTTCGATCTTCTGCATCCCGGCCATATCAAGCTCTTGACCGGCGCGCGCGCCGCCTGCGACCGGCTGGTGGTCGGCCTCAACGACGACGCCTCGGTGCGGCGCCTGAAGGGCGAGGGGCGGCCGATGCAGCAGATCCACGCGCGCGCCGAGGTGCTGGCCGCGCTGGAGGCGGTCGATCTCGTCGTCGTCTTCGCACAGGATACGCCGCTCGATCTGATCCGGCACGTGCGCCCCAAGGTGCTCGTCAAGGGCGGCGACTACCGGCGCGAGCAGGTGGTGGGTCACGAGATCGTCGAACGCGACGGCGGCGAGGTCATCCTGATCGATCTCGTGCCCGGCTTCAGCACGACGCGGATCGTGCGCAGATCGCGCGAGCCGCAGTCGACTTGAGCCCGTGGGCCCGGCGCGGAGCAAGGTCGTGCGCAATACGTGGTCGGATGGACGCGAGCAGGCGCTCGTGCGGGAGTTCTTCGGCGGCGGCCGCCGCGGCTTCTTCGTCGAGGTCGGCGCCAACCGGCCGCAGTTTGCCTCGCAGACCTGGCATCTTGAAGAGCTCGGCTGGACCGGCGTCCTGATCGAGCCGCAGCCCGACCTCGCCGACACACTGCGGCAGGCCCGCGCCGCCACTGTCTTCGCGGTGGCCTGCTCGTCGCCCGCCAATGCCGGGCAGCGTGTGCGGCTCTATGTCGCCGGTGCGCTGTCGTCGCTCGATCGCGACCGGATGGCTCCGGGCGCCGAGCCGGAACAAGTGATCGACGTCCCGGTCAGGACGCTCGACGACATTCTGATCGAGGCGGGGGCGCCGCCCGGCTTCGACCTGCTATCGGTCGACGTCGAAGGGCACGAGCTCGAAGTGCTCGGCGGTTTCGATTTCGCGCGCTGGCAGCCTCGCCTGATCCTGCTCGAGGACCACGTCGGCAATCTCGACCGGCATCGCTTTCTCACAGCTGCCGGCTACCGGCTGATCCGGCGCTTCGAGAACAATGGCTGGTATGTTCCGAAAAGCGCGCCCGCTGCGATCGGATGGCGCGAACGTTGGAACATCGTCCGCAAATATTATCTCGGGCTGCCGTTCCGGATTGCGCGCAATGCCTTGCGCAGCCTGCGCCGGCGGCTGCGGGCGCGGCTGGCTGATCGAGGTCGAAGGCCTTAGCAGGGAAGTGGGCTTGCGGACTGGCATGGACCGTGCGCGCGACAGCACACAATACGAAAGCTCCGCGCATACGGGGGGCAGTAAACCCGCCAGCCGCAAGCCCGTCTGCTCGGACAGTGAAGGCAAAAAACGGCTAAAAATGGTTGGCTGGCGGAATAAGCCCGAGGCCCCGACGGTACAAACTCGCCGGGGCCTCTTCATGCCGCGTTGTCGGGGGGGAGGGGAAAACGCGACACTACCCGATATGTAGGTGCGTCCCGCCGCCGCGCAATGGGCTTTCCCCTGCGCTAGGGTCGCCGTAGCGGCTCGCTCGGCGGCGGCGTCCAGCCCTGCATTTCCTCGTAGCGTTTGGCGTAGCGGTAATAGGTTCCTTCGAAATTCCCGAGCGCAATGACGAAGCCGGCCCAGCCGTCGCGGTAGCCGCGCTTGAACAGGTAGTGCTTGAGGAACGCCCAAATGCCGTGCCCGAGCGCGCCGCCCATCGACACCCGTTTGCCGGCGAGCTTGCGCACGCCGAGCGAGGAGTAGCGGTTCATCTTGCCGATGACCTCCTCGAGGTTGCGGAACGGGAATTGCCAGATCGCGCTCTGCAATCGGCCGAGCGGCCGCTCGGTCAGGAGCTCGTAGCCTTCGTGCACGGGGTCGGCGGCGTAGCGCATCGCGCCCTTGCGGAACAGCTGCGGCTGGCGAAAGTTCGGATACCAGCCTGAGCCCTTGATCCAGCGTCCCATCATGTAGTTGCGGCGCGGCACCAGATAGGCGTCGTGGCGCGGACCGGCTGCCAGGATCGACAGGATCTCGTCGCGGACTTCGGGCGTGCAGCGCTCGTCGGAATCGAGACTGAAGATCCAGTCGTGGCGGCATTCCGCGATCGCGCGATTGCGCAGGTCGCCGAAACCGTGGAACGGAATCTGCACCACCCGGGCGCCGAGCCCTTGCGCGATCTCGGCGGTGCGATCGGTGCTGCCGGAGTCGGCCACCACGATCTCGTCCGCCCACAGCACGCTTGCGACCGCGTCGGCGATCTTCTCGGCTTCGTTATAGGCGAGGATGTAGGCCGATATCGTCTGCATTGCCCGATCGATGGATAGGAGCTAGGCCCGGTCTGCGACCTTGGCAAGCTTTGTCGCTCACGCTAGGTCATCGCATCCGCATAGGCTAGGGCCTTAACCGAGGCGAGGACGTGCCCGAACTCATCTCCGTCATCGTCACCACCTACAATCGCGAGGATGCGCTCGAGGCGGTGGTCTCCGCGCTGTCGGGCCAGACCGACCGAGAGTTCGAGGTGGTGGTCGCCGACGACGGCTCGCGCCCGACCACCGCGGCGCTGATCGAGCGCTGGAAGGGGCGCCTCGGCGTTCCGCTCAGCCATGTCTGGCAGGCGGATCGGGGCTTCCGGGCGGCGGAGATCCGCAATCGGGCGCTTCTTGCCGCCCGCGGTGACTACTGCATCTTCCTCGACGGCGACTGCATTGCCCGCGCCGACTTCGTCGCCACCCACCGCCGGCTGGCGGAACGCGGATGGTTCGTCACCGGCAATCGGGTGCTGCTGTCGCGCGAGCTCACCGCTGCGGTGTTGCGCGAAGGGGTACTGCCGCAGACCTGGAACCTCGCCCAATGGATCAACCGGCGGGCTCAGGGCGGCGTCAATCGGCTCGCCGCCGTGTTGCGGCTGCCGCTCGGTCCGCTGCGCAAGCTGCGGCCGGGGCAATGGCTGGGCGCGCGCTCCTGCAATCTTGCGGTCTGGCGCTCCGATCTCGAGCGTGTCGACGGCTTCGACGCGAGCTTTCGCGGCTGGGGTCGTGAGGATTCCGATCTTCTGATCCGCCTGCTGCATTCGGGCGTGCGCCGCAAGGATGGTCGCTTTGCGACCGCCGTCATCCATCTTTGGCACGAGGAGGAGGACCGGTCGCAATTGGACGCCAATGATGCGCGCCTCGACGCGGTGCAGCGCAGCGACCGCGTGCGCGCGCAGGCCGGCATGTCAGCCCTTGCCGGAGGCGCGCCAGATGACCAGGCTCGTGCCGCGGACATGTCGAAGGCCTAGCTTTCGCTCGGCGTCCAGCTCTTCCAGCGCCAGCGTGACGCCTTCCCAAACGCCATAGTCGTGCCAGACCACGACGCCACCTTCGCTCACGAGGCGAAACGCGGTGTCGGAGTCCTTGCGCGCGTAGTCCTTGGCGTGCGAGCCGTCGACGAAGACGAGGCCGGCCTTGCCGAAATGTTGCGACCAGTCAAACGTGGCGGAATCCCCCAGCAGTTGCACGATGCCGGTGGCTTTCGCCGGCCATGGACGGCGGCCATTTCGAAAGCGCTCGCCTGGAACCATTTTCTCGACGAACATCCGCTCTCCCGGCGCAAGCTGGAATTGCGTCGGATGGTCGGGCGGAAGGTCGAGCGTGAATACGGCGCTGCCTTTGGGCGCGTTCATTGCGAGGTTTAGTGTCGTGCGCCCGTCGAAAGTGCCGATCTCGATGATCTCGCTGCCGGGAGTACTGGCTGCGGCAGCCTGCGCCAATACGCCGAGCTCGCTCAGCCGTACATTGCCGTTGCGCTTTTGCGTCTCGACAAGATAAATCGGGCTGTTGGGGAGGGCCTCGAACCATTCGATCTGTGCCAATCGTGTCGGCTGCATATGACGGTTGGCGATGGCGCGCCGCGCCCGCCGGCGAACCCGTCGTCTGTCGTCCATCGCCGAAAGCGGCAGGAAAACCTTCAACGCATAGAGCCCGGCCAGGCGAGCCCCCAGCTTTCGCGCGTTTTCGACAATGGCAAAGTCCGGCATTGCGCTAACATGGTATGCGCCCTGTTCGCCGGGCGTAAGTAGGCAGGCCATGCGGCCGAGATACCGAGCATGAATTGGGCCCAGGTGACATCGTCGACGCCGTTGCTCGCCCGTCTCCTCAGCCGCCCGCGCCTGGAGCGAAACGCGGACCTGGTTGTCGTCGCCCTCGTGGTGTCGCTGCCGTGGTCGACCTCGGCCACGGTCGTTCTCGGGTTCCTCTGGCTGATCGCGGTAGGTCCGACCGTAGGATTTGCATCGGTGCGGCGTGAAGTGATGACGTGGGTGGGCGGCTTGCCAGTGCTGCTGTGGGCCCTCGCGGCGCTCGGGATGCTGTGGGCTGATGTGAGCTGGAGCGAGCGGATCCGCGGCCTCGACGCGTTTCACAAGTTGCTGGCGATCCCGCTGCTGCTAGCCCAGTTTCGTCGTTCCGATCGGGCGCGATGGGTGGTCGTCGGTTTTTTGGGCTCGGCCTTGCTGCTGCTGGTCGTGTCCTGGTGGCTCGCGCTCGCTCCCGGCCTGACATGGCGGGGCGACGTCTCGCCGGGAGTGCCGACCAAGGACTACATGTCGCAGGCCGGAATTTTTGTGCTCTGCGCGCTGGGCTTGCTCGCGCAGGCCGCCGAGTCGTGGCGGGCGGGGCGGGTGGGATTGGCGCTTGCTCTGGCTCTCGTCGCGGCGGCGTTCCTGGCCAATATCGTCTACGTGGCGACTGGGCGGACCACCATCGTGGTGATGGCGGTTCTCGTTCTGCTGCTTGGATTCCGGCTGTTCGGCTGGCGGGGCGTGCTCGCCGCCGGGCTCGTCGTCGGGGTGCTGGCGGGCCTGGTCTGGATGTCTTCGCCGTATCTGCGCCACCGCATCGGCAGCATGGTCACGAACATCCATGACTATCACAGCAACGTCGACACGCCGGTCGGCTTGCGGTTCGAATTCTGGCGAAAGTCGATGGATTTCGTTGCCGAGGCGCCGGTGATCGGCCACGGAACCGGGACCATCCACACGCTGTTTCGCGCCAGGGCGACCGCTGAGACGCTCCCGCAGGCAATTACCACCAACCCGCACAGTCAGATTTTCGCGGTGGCCATTCAGCTCGGCCTGATCGGCACCGTCTTGCTGTTCGCGATGTGGATCGCCCATCTCGCCTTGTTCCGCGGCGGCACGCTGATCGCCTGGTTCGGGCTGATCATCGTCGTCCAGAACGTCGTGTCGTCGTTATTCAACTCGCACCTGTCCGACTTCGCGCAGGGCTGGCTCTACGTCCTCGGGGTCGGTGTCCTGGGCGGAATGGTGCTGCGGCGCCCTTCGGCCCCCCCAAACCGGGAGGGAGAGCCATGAGTGCCCCCCATGACATCCTGGTGCCGACATCGGTCGGCGAATTGCTGGACAAGATCACGATCCTCGAGATCAAATCCGAGCGCATCAAGAATCCCGGCCAGATCGAGAATATCGCGCGCGAGCTTGGCGCGCTGCGCGCCGTCCGCCTCGGTGACGACATCGACCGCGCGATGCTGGAGCGGCTCGGCGCCGAGCTCAAGCGCGTCAACGCGACGCTCTGGGACGTCGAGGACGCGATCCGCGAGTGCGACGCGCACGGCGATTTCGGCGAAAAGTTCATCGAGCTTGCGCGCGCCGTCTACCGCCTCAACGACGAACGCGCCCGCCTCAAGAAGGCGATCAACCTTGCGTCGGGCTCGCGTCTGGTCGAGGAGAAGTCCTATAAATCGTTTGACCGTGAGGGACCCGAGCAAAGCCCGTGAGCGGATGCTCCGCTCGACGCGCGTCGGACCATGCGATGAGCATCACTCGTCTGCCTGAGCGCCCGCGCATCCTGGTCATCACGCTGCGCCGGCTCGGCGACGTGCTGCTGACCACGCCGCTCATCCGCGCCATTCGGCGCGGATTCCCGCAGGCGACGCTCGATGTCCTGGTGTTTCGCGGCAGCGCTCCCATCCTCGAAGGCAATCCCGACATCGACCACGTCCGCACGACGCCGGAGCGGCCCTCGGCCGCCGAGACGCTCGCCTTGGTGCGCGATCTGTGGCGCCACTACGATCTCGCACTTTCGACGCAAGCGGGCGATCGTCCGACCTTCTTTGCCTGGGTGGCGGCGCGCCGCCGGATCGGCGTGGTGCCGCCGGCCGGCGCGACCGGCGGCTGGTGGAAACGGCACATCCATGACGCGTCGATCGCGCCGGCGCCGGACAGCCATCGCGTCACCCAGTTGCTGCAACTGGCGACCGCGCTTGGCCTCGAACCGGTGGCGGAAATCGTGTGCCCGCAGCGCGCCTCGGTCGCGGAATTTGCGCCGCGCCAGCCCTACGCGGTCGTGCACGCGAGCCCCTTCTACCGCTACAAGCGATGGACCGACGCCGGCTGGCGGGCGCTCGCGCGCGGTCTGCTCGAGCGCGGCCTGGCGGTGGTGGCGAGCGAAGGTCCCGATCCGGCCGAACGGGCCTATATGGACGGCCTGTGGGGCGCCGCCGACGTGCCGGTGGCCCGCACGCACGGTCGCCCCGATTGGGCGAGCCTGGCGGCGCTGCTTGCGGGCGCCCGCGTCTATGTCGGGCCGGACACCTCGGTCACTCACCTGGCGGCGGCAACCGGCTGCCCGACCGTCGCCATCTACGGCCCGGTCAATCCGCGCTTGATGGGGCCCTGGCCCGTCGGCGGGCTGTCCGAGCCGTGGAATCCGGCCGGCACGATCCAGCACCGCGGCAATGTCTGGGTGGTGCAGAATCCGCTGCCCTGCCTGCCGTGCGAAAAGCTCGGCTGCGCCGGCCACCTCGACAGCCACAGCCAATGCCTGGACGAGCTGTCCGCTCGGCAGGTGCTGGCGGCGGTCGACCTGGCCCTGCGGAGCCGGCCGACGGCAAGCGGACGACAGCGGACGGATGGAGCGGCCGGCCAGCCCACGGCGACGGACGGGTAGCACGGCTCGCGACAATCGGCCGTTCACCCGCCGGCTTCAGGTCTCCGATTTTTTCGGCGGCAAGGAGACCTCGAACGGCGTGTACGCCGCCTTGTGGCATTGATCGAGCAGGATGCCGACGCGGGAATCGATGATCTTGTTGCCCTGGATGAAGATGGCGTAGTGCTGCGGATGTCCGTGGGCATCGAGCTTGAGGCAGGTGAGCCAGGCGGGTCCCTTGAGATGGACGACCTGCCGCACTCCGGAAATCTCCAGCGCGCCGAACTCGATCTCCTTCGGGAAAACCGTCTTGATATTGTCGGCGACGATGCGACGGTAGTTGGGCTCGGACAAGTCCGGCACCGGATCGGGTGTCCAGTTTTGGACGATCTCGCTGGCCGAGCAGCCGCCGAGGGCCGCGGCTATCGTCACAGCTGCCGCTACGACATACGCGCGCACGGAAAATCCCAACCCCTGTTGCCGGCCGTGCGGGGCTTTTTTGCCTGCTCGGAAGCTGCCCCTGCGTCCAACGATACGAGAATACCGCCCGGCCGGGACGTGCGAAAGGCGTTTCCGCAATGTTCCCGCCCGGACTGTTCCCATGAAACCATAACCTGCCCGGAATGCGGCGGTTGATTGATGGAACCCGGCGGTTGGCTGCGCTGCGGCCCAGGTAGCGCGCCGGCGCAAAGGCCGTTATGGATGGCGCCCGGCGCCGCCCCTCGGCGGCGGTGATGGGGATATGATCCGGCTTTCGACGTTCACGCCGCGCGTGTGGCTGATCCTGGCGCATGACCTGCTGGTCACGGCGGCGGCGGTTCTCGCCAGCTTTTTCATTCGTTTCGAGGCCGGGTTGGCGGAGCATTGGCGCCCGCTGGCGGTCCTGCTGCCGCCTTTTCTTCTCTATTCCGGCCTCGTCTACGTCTTCGTGGGCCTCTACAAGGCGAAGTGGCGGTTCACGTCGCTGCCTGACCTCTACAACATCGTGCGCGCCGCCACCGTGCTGGCGGTCACGCTGTTGGTACTCGACTACGTGCTGCTGGCGCCGAATTTGTACGGCACCTTCTTCTTCGGCAAGATCACGATCATCCTCTATTGGCTGCTGCAGATCGCGTTTCTAAGCGGTCCACGCATCGCCTACCGCTACTTCCGCTACACCCGCACGCTGCATCACGCCAGGGTCAGTGAATCTGCGCCGATCCTCGCGCTCGGCCGCGCTGCCGACGCCGACGTGCTGCTGCGCGCGATCGAGAGCGGCGCGGTGACCAAGATCCGTCCCGTCGGCATCCTCTCGCCGTCGCCGGCCGATCGCGGCCAGGCCATCCGCGGCGTTCCGGTGCTGGGCGACGTCGACGACATCGAGCGGATCGTCGCCGACCTCGGCAACCGCGGCACCCGCGTGACGCGGCTCGTGTTCACGCCGAGCGCGTTCGACCCCGAGGCCAGGCCGGAAACGATCCTGATGCGGGCGCGGCGGCTCGGGCTGGCAACCAGCCGGCTGCCGTCGCTCGACGACGGCGGCGAGGTGCTGCGGCTTACGCCGGTCCACGTCGAGGATCTGCTGCTGCGTCCCGGAGTGAAGATCGACTATCGCAGGCTCGAAGCCTTCGTGAAGAACAAATCGATCATCGTCACCGGCGGCGGCGGATCGATCGGCGCGGAAATCTGCGATCGCATCGTCACCTTCGGCGCGGCGCGCGTGCTGGTGGTGGAGAATTCGGAACCGGCGCTGCATGCGGTGCTGGAAATGTTGGCGGCCAAGCAGGCGAGCGCGCGGATCGACGGCCGCCTCGCCGATATCCGCGACCGCAACCGCGTCTTCCGTCTGGTCGCCGATTTCCGGCCGGACATCGTGTTCCACGCGGCGGCGCTCAAGCACGTGCCGCTGCTCGAGCGGGACTGGGGGGAGGGCGTCAAGACCAACGTCCTCGGCACCGTCAACGTCGCCGACGCCGCCGCGGCGGCGGGCGCGGCCGCCATGGTGATGATCTCAACCGACAAGGCGATCGAGCCGATATCGGTGCTCGGCGCTTCCAAGCGCTTCGCCGAGATGTATTGCCAGGCGCTCGACGCGGACCTCGCCCGGCGCGGCAGCGGGCGGCAGGCGGCGATGCGCCTGATCGCGGTGCGGTTCGGCAACGTGCTGGCGTCGAACGGCTCGGTGGTCCCCAAGTTCAAGGCGCAGATCGAGGCCGGCGGGCCGGTCACCGTCACCCATCCCGACATGGTGCGCTATTTCATGACCATCCGCGAAGCCTGCGACCTGGTGGTGACGGCGGCGAGCCACGCGGTCGGGCGCGGGCCGCCGGGGGTGGCCGTGTACGTCCTCAACATGGGCCAGCCGGTCAAGATCATCGAGCTCGCCGAGCGGATGATCCGGCTCTCCGGCCTCGAGCCCGGCCGCGACATCGACATCACGTTCATCGGCATCAGGCCGGGCGAGCGCCTGCACGAGATCCTGTTTGCGCGCGAGGAGCCGACCGCGCCGATCGGCATCGACGGCATCGTGGCCGCCAAGCCCGTCAGCCCGTCGCTCGAGGCAATGCGCGGCTGGCTCGCGGCGCTCGAGCAGGGTCTGGCCCGCGAGGACCGCTCGGTGATCTACAGGGTCCTCGGCGACGCGGTGCCCGATTTCGGCGGCCGCGCGGCGTGACGATCAATTCTGTCGACGGAGCAGCGCGTCGATCTCGTGCAGGCCTTCGATCGAGCCGATCTCATAGAAGCGAGTACTGACTTCAAAGCCGGCGAGCTCTCCGGTCTTGGACAGGCCGCCGAAGATTTCGGCAAGATCAAAAGATCGACCGGCAGGCTCGGGCGCAAAGAGCTTCGCTCTGGCCACGCTCAAGCCCCAATCGATATGCCGCATTTGAGGCAGATGCAGCTCCTTGTCGTAGCACCGAACGGCGCCCGCTTCGAACCAGACATTGCTTTTGTCCCATCTGTCCTCGTTGCGGTAGACCGTCATCAGAGCAGGCTTTCCGCTTGACCTGAAGCGGGCCACAACCGGCGCATAGGCGCAGTCCAGCCAAGTGTCCCCGTACATGATGAGAAATTCATCGCCAAGGTCAGGAAGCGCCTTTCGGATCGCTCCGCCGGTTCCCAGCAAGGTGGGACCGTCGATGCAATAGACCACTTCGAGGCCGAACTTCTCGCCGTCGCCCACAAAGGTTTCAATGCGCTCCCATAGATACCCGACACACAGCACCACGCGCTTGATCCGTTCGCGCCGGATGAGACGGAGTTGATGCGCGATGAACGGCTCGCCGGCGACTTCCAGCATCGCTTTCGGTTGCGACGCGGTCAGCGGGTGCATGCGCGTCGCCATACCCCCGGCGAGAAGAGCTAGCGGCGGCATATCGCTCATTGAACGACGATCTTTGTGCCTTCGAAGTCGAAGCGAAAGCGCACCTCGGTCAGGCCGGCTTCAATCATCGCGTGGCGCAGGCGGCTCTTGTC
>JBEVIH010000073.1:0-26662 GCA_040510815.1 Xanthobacteraceae bacterium
TGGCCGATCCCGACAAGATCCCCGACTTCCACTGGTTCGACGATCCGAACTGGGGAGCGAAGGGCCAGTACCTGCACGTCAAGGCGAACTGGCAGTTGATCGTCGACAACCTGCTCGACCTCACCCATCTGGCGTTCGTGCACGAGACCACGATCGGCAACTCGGCGCTGATCGACAACGCCGCCGTTAAGGTCCAGCGCGGCCACGACAACGTCGTGGTCACCCGTTGGATCATCGACTCGCCGGCACCGCCGACCTTCGTGAAGGCCGGCGGCTTCACCTCCAATGTCGACCGCTGGCAGATCATCAACTTCGCGCCGCCGGCGTTCCTGCGCCTCGACGTCGGCGCCACCCCCACCGGCACCGGCGCGCCGCAGGGTAAGCGCGTCGGCGGCATCGGCATGTGGAATCTGAACCTGATCACGCCGGAAACCGAAAGCAGCAGCCACTATTTCTGGGGCCAGGCGCACAATTTCGACATCCGCAATCCCAAGACCACCGACATGATCATCGAGCAGATCAGGACGGCGTTCCAGGAGGACGTCGCGGTGTTCGAGGCGCAGCAACGCAACCTGACGCTCATTCCCAATCCGCCGCAGACCGACATCAACGCCGACACCGGCGTGATCCAGGCGCGGAGGATTCTCGATCGGCTGCACCAGGAAGAGCAGGCCGCCGCAGCCCCGATGGCGGCGGCGGAATAGTTACTCTTCCACTTTCGCGGACGCCGGCGGCTTGGCGCTGTCCGCGCTCCATCGCAGCTCGCGCTGCGGATAGGGAATCGTGATTCCCGCCGCGCGAAACCGTTTGATGACCTCGTAGTGCAGGTCGCTCCGCACCGACGTCCCTTTCTCGACGTCGCGCACGATGCAACGCAGCTCGAATTCGAGCGCGCTGTCGCCGAAGCCCAGGAGAAACGCCGCCGGGGCGGGAGACTGCACGATCTGCGGGTGGGCGTTCGCGATCTCCAGCAGGATGTCGCGGACCTGCGCCGGATCGCTTTCGTAACCCACCCCGACCTTGACGACGATCCGGCCTAGCGTGTTGGTGCGCGTCCAGTTCTTGACGATACCGGTGATGAGCTCCGAGTTCGGGATGATCACGCTCGCCCGGTCGAAGGTTTCTATTTCGGTGGCGCGCACGCGAACGCGCCGGACCCATCCCTCCTCGCCCTTGACCACGATCGAGTCCCCGACGCGGATCGGCCGCTCGGTCAGCAGGATGAGGCCGGACACGAAGTTCGCGACCACCGACTGCAGCCCGAAGCCGATGCCGACCGACAGCGCGCCGGCGATCAACGCGATCTTCTGCAGGTCGAACCCGAGCCCGGTGAGCGCGACGACGATCGCCGCGATGGCGCCGACATAGCCGAAGATGGTCGCAATGGATAATTGCAGGCTCGGCTCCAGCGTGGTGCGAGGCAGAAAATCCGCCTCGAGCCAATGCCGCACGACGCGGGTGATGATCAGCAATACGGCGAGCACGACGACCGCTGCGAGCACCGCGCGAAACGAGACGTGGATCTCGCCGATCTTGAACCCGAACGGGATGTTGCGGATCGTGTCGAACAGATCGGCGGTGGAGACCTCCCACGGCCCGATGATCACCAGGCAGGCGAACGCGACCAGCATCACGCGAATGACTGCCGACATGAGCGACGCGCCGAGCGCAACGCCGCGACCACTGACGCCGAGGCTGGCGGCCAGGATGCGTCCTTGCGGCGTCTGCTCGCCGACCGCCGCGAACAGCGACTGCGTCACCACCAGCAACAGGTAGAGCGCGCCGAACACCGTCGCGGCCACGATCACGCGCAGCGCCACGAACGCCGCCACGCCGTGATATCCGGCAACCAGCGCCAGCACGATCACCACCGTCAGCAGCAGCGCCAAGGGATGGATCCAGGGCGCGGCCGCCAGGGCATGGCGCTCGCCGCTCCTGATCCAGCCCAGCCGGAAGATGAAGTCGCTCAGGAAGGCGGCCGCGACCGCACCGAACAGCGCGTTGGTGGCGACCGTCACGATCAGCGGCGCGAACAAGACCTTGTGGACGACCTGCAGGAAGATCATCACCCCGAGCGCGCGCGTCGCCCAGACCAGATGACTGTGAAAGAAACGCGCGGTGTCGTCGTCTTCCTGCACCAATCGGCGCTCCGGATGGTCGGGCGCAAACAGCGCCTGCGCCGTGCCGCGGCCGAACGCCGCCGCCGCCATGGCGACGACGAGCCCCTGGGCAATCTGCTCGACCCGCCACGCCAGCAGGCCCAGCATCTCCAACGCCAGCAAGCCCGCGAAACCCGCCAGCGGCGCGCGCGCGGCGAACCACACGAAGACCCACAACGCGGTCCACGCCTTCTGCGAGCGGGTGTCGTGCGGCCCGGCGAACATGCGGGGAAACCACCAGCGGGAGAGCGCGATGGCGATCGCCGCGATGGCGAGCAGGATGAGCGCGGCCGCGATCCAGGGCCCGGGGTCGGGCCGTTCGCCGGTCCAGGTCTCGAACAGCGCGGCTGCGCTGCGCATCTCGATCGGCAGCGCACGGAAGGCGTCGCGCCAGAAGAACGGATCGAGGATGCTGGGGCTGCGGGCGAACAGCTCGCCGGCGTACAAGGCGTGCCGCTTCTCGGCGAGGCGGTCACTCAGCTGCCCGGCCCTGACGGAGAGCAGGCGATACTGTTTCAGCTCGCCGTCGAGCTCGCTGAAATTCGACGTGAGCTCCTCGCGCTCCTTGGTGATGTCCTCGGATTCGGGCGGCGCGTCCTTGGCGGGCGCGGGCCCGAGCTGCTTGAGCCGCTCGTCGAGCTCGCGCACGCGCGGCTCGAGCTCGTCGATTTTCGTGCGGACCGTCTCGATGGCGGTGTTGAGCGACTGCCGCAGGCCCGCCAGCGTCTCAGCGGTGACGTCCTCGCGGGCGATCGTGGCCTCGATCTCGTCGAGGGACGTCTTGATCGAATCGACCGGGCTTGCTTCCGCGGCCTCCGCCCATGCAGTTCCGGCAAATGCGGGAATTGCAAGCAACAAAGCGCCGACCAAGCCGCAAAAAGCCAATCGACGCGCGATCGCGAGCCAACAGTGCCTAAGCGTCATGAGACCTGCTCCCTTTTGGGGGGCGGTCTCGTGCGCACCCGGCCAAAAGTCAAGATGCGGGTCCTTCACAACGCCGGAACAAGAGGCCGAGGGCGGTCAATCCTTACCGGCCGTCGCGTTGCGGGTGACCTCGTGCTCGGTCCGGTCCCAGATCTCGCGCGCAATCGGGTTGCGCATCTCCTCCGCGATATGGCCGACCAGGCCGATGGCCCGCGAAATGACCGCAATGCCGCGGCAGATCTGCCACGGAAATTGCAGCTCGCACAGGATCGCGCCGATCGCGCCGGTCGCGTTGATCGGGAGTGAGCGGGCGAAGGTGCGCTCGGCGCTGGCGCACACCGCTTCCATCAAGCCGATGTAGCGGCCGCGAAAGCCGTTGCGCTGCGCGATCGCGAACAGCACCGGCGTGCGCGGGTCGATCGGCTTGTGGAGCGGATGGCCGATCCCCGGAATCGGAACCTTGCGCCGCCGATGGTCGGCGACGATCTCGTCGGCGAGCGCCGCAAGGTTAACGTCGTCGCCCTTGTCCTTGAGCGCCGCTTGCAGCATCCGTGCGCTCTGCTCCGAGCCGCCGGCGAACACCGTCCCGACCCCGCACAGGCCGGCCGCGACCGCCGCCTGCAGCGCCTCGGGAGCGGCCATGTGCACCATGCGGGTGGCGATCGCATGCGGCGTCATGCCGTGCTCGACCAGCGTGATCAGCAAGGCGTTGAAGACGTCGGCCTCCTTGGCATTGGGAACACGCCCGGTGATCTCCAGGAACGCCATGGCGCCGAGGTCGATCTTGCCGAGCAAGTCCTTGGTCAGGTCGAAGCCTTTGACGACGATCTTGTCGGGCGTGCTCCAGCCCATGTCCGATCGCAGCGGTCGCTGATCACTCATGATGGTGCCTCGATCCTTGTTTGGTTTGATCTACGTCCCAGGCCCGTCAAACCGCACTTGCGCCCCCGTTCCCAATCGCGCCCCGCGCGGCCACCGCTCGACTTTAGTATGATTGATCGGGACCGGACCGATCGGCCATCCCGGCCCGCTTTCTTCCTGGACGATCTTCCGCCATATCATCAATATGGCCGATATGGAGCCTCAGGTCGTGAGTGACGATTTCATCCTCGTAACCGAGGGCCTCACCAAGGAGTTTGCCGGCTTTGTCGCGGTGAACGGGGTCGATCTGCGCGTCAAGCGCGGCACCATCCATGCCTTGATCGGCCCGAACGGGGCCGGCAAGACCACCTGCTTCAACCTGTTGACCAAGTTCCTGCGCCCGAGCCGCGGCCGCATCGTCTACAAGGGGCGCGACATTACGGCGCTGGCGGCGGCCGACGTGGCCTGCCTCGGGCTGGTGCGCTCGTTCCAGATATCCGCGGTCTTCCCTCACCTCTCGGTGCTCGAGAACGTGCGTATCGCGCTGCAGCGCAAGCGCGGCGGATCGTTCGATTTCTGGCGCTCGAAGCGCGTGCTCGACGCCCTCAACGACCGCGCCATGGCGCTCATCACCGACGTCGGCCTGGCGTCGTTCGCCCACTGGACGGCGGTGGAATTGCCCTATGGCCGCAAGCGGGCGCTCGAGATCGCCACCACCTTGGCGCTCGACCCCGAGATGCTGCTGCTCGACGAGCCGATGGCCGGCATGGGACACGAGGACATCGAGCGCATCAGCGCGCTGATCAAAGCGGTCTCCGCCGACCGCACCGTGCTGATGGTCGAGCACAATCTCAGCGTGGTCGCCAATCTCTCCGACCGCATCACGGTGCTCACCCGCGGGCGGGTGCTGGCCGAGGGCGATTACCAGACGGTGTCGGCGGACCCGCAGGTGCGCGAAGCCTATCTCGGGGTCGGTCATGCTTAGCCCGGAGGTCGCGCCGCTGCTCTCGGTCGACGGCCTGCAGGCCTGGTACGGCGAGTCGCACGTGCTCCACGGCGTCACCTTCGACGTCCGCGCCGGCGAGGTGGTGACCCTGCTCGGCCGCAACGGCGCCGGCAAGACCACGACCTTGAAGGCGATCATGGGCATCGTCGGCCAGCGCACCGGCTCGGTGCGCTACGAGGACCGCGAGCTCGTCGGCCTCACCAGCGATCGGATCGCGCGCCTGGGGCTGGCGTTCTGCCCGGAGGAACGCGGCATCTTCGCGAGCCTCAACGTCGAGGAGAACCTGCTGCTGCCGCCCAAGGTGCGCCCCGGCGGCCTCGAGCTCGAGCGCATCTTCGAGCTGTTCCCCAATCTCAAGGAGCGGCTGTCGAGCCAGGGCACCAAGCTCTCGGGCGGCGAGCAGCAGATGCTGGCGATCGGCCGCATCCTGCGCACCGGCGCGCGGCTCCTGCTGCTCGACGAGCCGACCGAGGGGCTCGCCCCGGTCATCATCCAGCAGATCGGCAAGACCATCGGCATGCTCAAGCAGCAGGGTTTCACCATCCTGCTGGTCGAGCAGAATTTTCGCTTCGCCTCGACGGTCGCCGACCGCTATTACGTGATGGAGCATGGCAAGATCATCGACCGGTTCGCCAATTCCGAACTCGACGCCAATGTCGATAAGCTGCATGACTATCTAGGAGTGTAAAGGCCCCGGGGGCTCAAATCGCCAACACGGAGAACGCCATATGAAACGGCTGATCAGTCTCACGGCGCTCGCAGTCGCCCTCGGGTGTCCGGCGGCGCTGGCGCAATATACCGACGGAACCATCAAGATCGGCGTCATGAACGACATGTCGGGCACCTATGCCGACCTGAGCGGCCAGGGCTCGGTGGTCGCCGCCCGCATGGCGGTCGAGGACTTCGGCGCCGCCGCCAAGGGCATGAAGGTCGAGATCGTCGGCGCCGACCACCAGAACAAGCCGGACGTCGGATCCAATATCGTGCGCACCTGGATCGACACCGACAAGGTCGACGTGATCGTCGACGTGCCGACCTCCTCGGTCGCGCTCGCGGTCAACGAGATCGTGCGCGACAAGAACAAGGTGTTCCTGGTCTCGGGCGCCGCCGCCTCCGATCTGACCGGCGCCAAATGCACGCCCAACACCATCCACTGGACCTACGACACCTGGGCGCTCGCCAACGGCACCGGCCAGGCGATCGTGAAGACCGGCGGCGACACCTGGTTCTTTTTGACTGCCAACTACGCGTTCGGGCTGGCGCTCGAGCGCGACACCGCGGCCGTGGTCGTCAAGAACGGCGGCAAGGTGGTGGGCCAGGTGCGCCACCCGTTCCCGGCCACCGACTTCTCGTCGTTCCTGCTGCAGGCGCAGGCGTCGAAAGCCAAGATCATCGGGCTCGCCAACGCCGGCGCCGACACCATCAACTCGATCAAGCAGGCCTCGGAATTCGGCATCGTCCGCGGCGGGCAGAATCTCGCCGCGCTGCTCGCCTTCATCACCGACGTGCATGCGCTCGGCCTGCAGACCGCCCAGGGCCTGATCATGACGGAATCCTGGTACTGGGACCTCAACGACGCCAACCGCGAGTTCGCCAAGAAGTTCGCGCCGCAATACAAGGGCGTCCATCCGACCATGATCCACGCCGGCGTCTATTCGGCGGTGACGCACTATCTCAAGGCGGTCGAGGCGCTCAAGAGCGACGCCGACGGCAAGGCGGTCGTCGCCAAGATGAAGGAGCTGCCGACCGACGACAAGCTGTTCGGCAAGGGCACCGTGCGCGCCGACGGCCGCAAGATCCACCCGATGTATCTGTTCGAGGTGAAGAAGCCGGCGGAATCGAAGGGCGCGTGGGACTATTACAAGCTGCGCGCGACGATTCCCGCGAACGAAGCCTTCCGGCCACTCGCCGAGGGCGGCTGCCCGCTGGTGAAGAGCTGATACGACATTGGCCGGCGGCGAGGGGCGGACGAGCGTCCGCCTCTCGCTCGCCTGAGTGAACGGCATGTTCGAGATCTTCGGCATCAGCTCGCAGGCCCTGTTCGGGCAGTTGCTGATCGGGCTCATCAACGGCTCGTTCTATGCGCTGCTCAGCCTGGGGCTCGCCGTCATCTTCGGCATGCTCAACATCATCAACTTCGCCCATGGCGCCCAGTACATGCTGGGCGCGTTCGCGGCGTTTTTCCTCCTGCATTACGGCGGGCTCGGCTATTGGTGGGCGATCATCGTCGCGCCGATCGCAGTCGGGATCACCGGCATCATCGTCGAGCGGCTGTTCCTGCAATGGCTCTACAAGCTCGACCATCTCTACGGGCTGCTGCTCACCTTCGGGCTCGCTTTGATCATCGAAGGGTTCTTCCGCAATTTCTTCGGCTCCTCGGGCTTGCCCTACTCGGTCCCGCCGTCGCTGCAGGGCGGCCAAAACCTGGGCTTCATGTTCCTGCCGAACTACCGCGCCTGGGTGGTGGTGTTCTCGCTCGCGGTCTGCTTCTCCACCTGGTTCGTGATCGAGCGCACGCGGCTCGGCGCCTATCTGCGCGCCGCCACCGAGAACCCGACGCTGGTGCGGGCGTTCGGCATCAACGTGCCGCGGATGATCACGCTCACCTATGGATTCGGCGTCGCGCTCGCGGCGCTGGCCGGCGTGATGGCGGCCCCGATCTACAATGTCAGCCCGCAGATGGGCGCCAATCTCATCATCGTGGTGTTCGCGGTGGTGGTGATCGGCGGCATGGGCTCGATCATGGGCGCGATCGTGACCGGGTTCGGGCTGGGCATCATCGAGGGGCTGACCAAGGTGTTCTTCCCCGAGGCCTCGAACACCGTGATCTTCGTGATCATGGCGATCGTGCTGCTGATCCGGCCGGCCGGCCTGTTCGGAAGGACCGCCTGACATGGAACGCGTCGCCGATCCCACGACCGTTCAAACGGCGCCCGCGCAGCCCTATACCGAGGCGATCGCCTTCGTGCTGATGGCCGGCGTGCTCATCGTCGCGCCGCTGTTCGCCTATCCGGTGTTCCTGATGAAGGCGCTGTGCTTTGCGCTGTTCGCCTGCGCCTTCAACCTGCTGATCGGATATGTCGGGCTGCTCTCGTTCGGCCACGCCCTGTTTTTCGGCTGGGCGAGCTATGTCAGCGCCTACGCCGCCAAGGTCTGGGGCCTCCCGCCCGAGCTCGCGATCCTGGCGGGAACCGCGACCGGCGCCGGGCTCGGCGCGATCGTGGGCGCGCTCGCCATCCGCCGGCAGGGCATCTATTTCGCGATGATCACGCTGGCGCTGGCGCAGATGATGTTCTTCTTCGCCGTGCAGGCGCCGTTCACCGGCGGCGAGGACGGCATCCAGGCGGTGCCGCGCGGCAAGCTGTTCGGCTTCATCGATCTTACCGTCCCGACCAACATGTATTTCACCGTGCTGGTGATCTTTCTCGGCTGCTTCCTGCTGATCTATCGCATCATCAACTCGCCGTTCGGCGAGGTGCTCAAGGCGATCCGCGAGAACGAGCCGCGCGCCATCTCGCTCGGCTACCATACCGACCGCTACAAGCTCATCGCCTTGGTGCTGTCGGCGACCTTCGCCGGCGCGGCGGGCGCCACCAAGGCCATCGTGTTCCAGCTCGCCTCGCTCACCGACGTCGACTGGACCATGTCGGGCGAGGTCGTGCTGATGACGCTGGTCGGCGGGCTCGGCACCATTTTCGGGCCGGTCGTCGGCGCGTTCTTCATGATCACGCTGGAGAACTACCTGACCACGATCGGTCAATGGGTGTTCGTGGTGCAGGGCTCGATCTTCGTGGTCTGCGTGCTGCTGTTCCGCCGCGGCATCGTCGGCGAGCTGGCGCGTCTCCTGCGCATCAGGCTTTGATCCGTCCTGACCGCACGGCCGCCGGTCGCGGCCGCATCGAGGCGGCGCCATAGCGCCGGTCCCGCCATGCCGCTCGATCTCATCTTGCGCCAGGCGCGCCTTGCCGAAGCGGGCAAGGACCTCGTCGACATCGGCATCGCGGCGGGTCGCATCGTCGAGATCGCGCCGCGCATCGCCGCCGACGGCGCGGCGGAAGAGCTCGACGGCCGGCTCGTGATCGCGGGCTTCGTCGAGAGCCACATCCATCTCGACAAATCCTGCATCCTCGAGCGCTGCCCCGAGCACGGCAGCCTGCAGGACGCGATCGCCGCGGTGGCGGCGGCCAAGCGCGCGTTCACCGAGGAGGACGTCTACGGCCGCGCACGGCGCACCCTGGAGAAGGCGATCGTCCAAGGCACGACCCGGATGCGCACCCACGTGGAGGCCGACCCGCGCGTCGGTCTTCGAGGCTTCAACGCGGTGCGCCAGCTCAAGCGCGACTATGCCTGGGCGATCGACCTGCAGATCTGCGTTTTCCCGCAGGAGGGCCTGACCAACGATCCCGGCGCCGAGGAGCTGCTGATCGCCGCCTGCGAGCAAGGCGCCGACCTGATCGGCGGCTGCCCCTACACCGACACCGAGCCGCAGACGCAGATCGCGCGCATCTTCGAGATGGCGCGCCGGTTCGATCTCGACGTCGACTTCCATCTCGATTTCGACATGGATCCGTCCTGGATGCATCTTGACGACGTGTGCCGGCAGACCCACGCCCATCGATGGGGCGGCCGGGTCGCGGTCGGTCACGTCACCAAGCTCTCGGCGCTCGATCATTCCCATCTTGCCGTGGTCGGCCGCCGCCTCGCCGACGCCGGCGTGGCGGTGACGGTGCTGCCGGCGACCGACCTTTTTCTCATGGGCCGCGAGCACCAGCACCACGTGCCGCGCGGCGTCGCGCCGGCGCACCGGCTGCTCGATCACGGCGTGACCTGCTCGCTCGCCACCAACAACGTGCTCAATCCGTTCACGCCGTTCGGCGACTGCTCGCTGCTGCGGATGGCGAACCTCTACGCCAATGTCGCGCATGCCGGCCGCGCGGCGGAGCTGGCGGCGTGCTTCGACATGGTGACGACGCTGCCGGCGCGGCTGATGAATGTCGCGGATTATGGCGTTGGCGTCGGCAATCCGGCCGACCTGGTGGTTCTCGACAGCCGCGATCCGGCGATGGCCGTGGCCGAGCTCGCGCAACCGCTGTTCGGCCTCAAGCGCGGCCGCCGCAGCTTCACGCGCCACGCCGCGACCATCCACCATCCGGGCTGAGCGCGCAGGCGAGACGTGACCCGAGCGGCATGCTGCGATATCGATAGGCCGTCCGCACTCGATTTCAGGCAACCGACATGCCGACCCAACCGATTCCCGCCGGAACGACGCTGATCGTTCGCGGCGGGCAGGCCATCCTGCCGGGGACCGACTGGCACCAGCCGCAGGCCGCGGATATCGCCATCGCCGGCGACACGATCGCCGGCGTCGCCGCCGCGTTCGCGGCCGTCGCGGGCCAACCGATCGACGAGCTCGACGCCCGCGGACATCTCGTTCTGCCCGGATTCGTCAACGCCCACTATCACTCGCACGACGTTCTGGCCAAAGGCACGCTCGAGGAGGTGCCGCTCGAGAGCTGGCGGCTCTATGCGCTGCCGCCGCAATATCCGCCGCGCTCGGTGGACGAAGTGCGGGCCCGCACCATGCTGGGCGCGCTCGAATGCCTGCGCTCCGGCATGACCACGGTCCAGGACATGCTGACGCTCTATCCGTTCGAGGACCGCCACCTCGACGCGGTGATGGGGGCCTACGATCGGATCGGCATCCGGGTGGTGTTCAGCCTGCAATACGCCGATCGCAAGGGCCTCGAGACCATCCCGTACTGGAAGGACATCTTCCCCAAGGATCTGCACGCGCTGCTCTCGACCGCGGCTGAGCCGGAGCGGCAGCTCGACCTGCTCGGCCATTTCGAAGCCGCATGCCTGAAGGCGCCGGCGCGGCCGCGCGTGCATTGGGCGCTCGGCCCGTCGGCGCCCGAGCGCTGCTCGCCGGCGCTCATGGCGCGCACGATGGAGCTCGCGCGGCGCTACGACGTGCCGGTCTATTCCCACATCTACGAATCGCGCGGCATGGCGCTGCAGGCGCGGCTGACCTTGCCCGAGCATGGCGGCTCGCTGATCAAGCGGCTCGCCGCCGAGGGCGCGCTGGATCCGCGCCTCAATCTCGCGCACAGCGTCTGGCTCGCGCGCGACGAGATCGATCTGTTGGCGGCCTCCGGCACCGGCGTGGTGCTCAATCCGCAGGGCAATCTGAAGATGAAGTGCGGCATCCCGCCGATCGTTGCGCTGCAGGACGCGGGCGTGCGCATCGGCCTCGGCTGCGACAATTGCAGCTGCTCGGACGCCCAGAACATGTTCGTCGCCATGAAGCTCTACGCGCTGCTCGCCGCGGTCAGCGACCCGATCCCCGGGCCGCCGCAGGCCGCCAACGCGCTCCGCGCTGCGACCGAGGCCGGCGCCGCGGGCGCGCGGATGGGCGAGGCGCTCGGAAAGATCGCCTCGGGCTACAAGGCCGACCTGACGCTGATCGACATGAGCGACCCGAGCTGGTCGCCGCTCAACAGCGCGGTGCGCCAGCTCGTCCATGTCGAGGCCGGGCGCGGCGTGCGCCACGTGATCGTGGATGGCGCCGTGGTGGTGCGCGACCGGCGCCTCACCACCATCGACGAGGACGAGATCTACGACGCCGTCGAGGCGGTGATGCCCAGCTTCCGCCGCGACTTCGCGGCGATCTCCGAGCGGGTCAAGCGGCTGCAGCCCTGGCTCGACGAGGCGCACCGGCGCATCGTGGCGACGCCGATGGATTTCGACCGGATTTACATTCCGTTTTGAGGCGAAGCCCTGGGTTCCCGCGGAACCCGGTTCCGCGCGTGCAGTGCGCAATGGACAATCCGCTCCGATCGCCTTTGCGCATCGGCTCTAATCGTCGGACGCGTAAGAAAATTGTGCATTGCAGTGTCACAGCAATGGAAAAAACTTGTGTAGAGTCTGTCATTCGATTATCCTACTTGTTTTTTCGCGGTCGTAGCAGGTGGGGCCACGATCGCGAGGACGTACCGGAGAGTGCGTCTACGAGTGAGTAGGGGTGTGGCTATGAGCCTTGGTCCTTTCAACGGCACAGCGAACGGCGCGCCGCTGGGCAACATCACCGGGCGGCCCGAACTGGTGTGGGGCGCTCCAACCGCCGCCGAGCGCGGGCCGGTGATCGCCACCCTGCGCAATGCCAAGCATCGCAACGCGGTCGGCAGCCATGCCGGCGGCTACTCGGTCTATCGCGCGCTGGCCATTGCCGCCAAGACGCTCGCCTCCGACCATATCGCCGATCTCACCGACACCGCGCCGGCCGAGCATATCGGGCCGCATCCGCAATGGCTCGACCCCAAGAAGATCGTCTCGCTCGACCCGTGGGGACACCTGGTCGGCGACGTGTTCCGCGAGCATCTCACGCGCGGCTATGATGTCCGGCCCACCATCGCGGTCACCCGCGCCCACATCGACATGCCCGAAATCCGCGCCGCCATCGCGGCGCGGCGCATCCGCGCCGACGGCGAGATCGTTTCCGCCACCGGCAACGTGCGGGTGATGAAGGCGGCGATCGACCCGGTCTGGTATCTGCCGGGCATCGCCGAACGTTTCGGCCTCTGGGAATCCGACCTGCGGCACGGCCTGCACGAGCAGACCGGCGGCATGTATCCGGAGCTGGTGACGCGCACCGACCTCAAGGTCTTCCTGCCGCCGATAGGCGGCACCACGATCTACTGCTTCGGCGACCCGTCCAAGTTCGGCGACGGCAAGACGCCCCTCGCCTGCCGCGTGCACGACGAGTGCAACGGCTCCGACGTGTTCGGGTCCGACATCTGCACCTGCCGGCCCTATCTCGCGCACGGCATCGAGATCTGCATCCAGATGGCGCAGGCCGGCGGCATCGGGCTCGTGGTCTATAACCGCAAGGAAGGCCGCGCGCTCGGCGAGGTCACCAAATTCCTGGTCTACAACGCGCGCAAACGCCAGAAGGGCGGCGACCGCCCGGAAGGCTATTTCAAGCGCACGGAATGCGTCGCCGGCGTGCAGGATATGCGGTTTCAGGAGCTGATGCCGGACGTGCTGCATTGGCTCGGCATCACCCGCATCCACCGTTTTGCCTCGATGAGCGACATGAAGTGCGACGCGCTCATTCGCCAGGGCATCAGCATCGACGAGCGCATCTCGATTCCCGACGAGTTGATTCCGCCGGACGCCCGGGTCGAGATCGAAGCCAAGATCGCGGCCGGCTATTTTACCGGCGACCGCCCGCGCCGCGGCGCGCCCGACGCGGTCGGCCGGGGCCTCGACGAGTGACCGCTGCAAGTACCGGCGGACGCGCTCCGTCGCGACCGCACTCGCCAGGCGGACCAGCACACCAAGCGGCGGCGGCGCTCTTGAGCGGCGCGGCGGTGCGCGAGCGCTGCCGCATGGTGCATCGCTGGGTCGCCGACGGGCGCTCGCCCCATTTCACCCTCGACGAGGGGAAACTTGCGGCGGTCGCCGGCTACGTGGCGGAGGTGACGCGCGCCGCCTATCCCGACCTGAACATCCCCTATCACAGCCGCTGGCGCCACTTCTCGGCCGGCGGCATCGACCGCTGGAGCGCGCTCGGGGACGCGCTCGGCGCGGACCGCATCGAGCAGGCGCGCATCGCCGTCGACCTGGCGACCGTCAGCGTTCTGCTCGACGCCGGGGCGGGCGATGCGTGGCGCTATCGCGAAGCAGCCACCGGGCAGGTGCTCGAACGCTCCGAAGGGCTCGCGGTCGCCAGCCTCGACATGTTTCGCGCCGGCGGATTCTCCGCCGATTCCGACCGACCCCATTGCGTCGACAATATCGGCCTCGCCAGGCTCGACGCCGGCGTGCTGGCGCGCCATTTCCAGGCCGATGCGGGCAATCCGCTGGTCGGCTTGGAGCGGCGAAGCGCGCTGTTGCGCCGGCTCGGAACGGCGCTCGCCGAGCGGCCCGATCTCTACGGCCGCGCGCCCGCGCGTCCCGGCAATCTGGTCGACTATTTTCTGCGCATCGGCGGCGATGGGGAAATTCCCGCCGCGACGGTGCTCGCCACTTTGCTCGAGAGCCTGTCGGCGATCTGGCCGTCGGGGCTGACCGTGCATGGCCTGGCCGTCGGCGACGCCGGCCGCCATCCCGCGGTGCTTAGGGGCGATGCCACCGATCACATCGTGCCGTTCCACAAGCTGACCCAATGGCTCGCCTATTCGCTGCTCGAGCCGCTCGAAACCGCGGGCCTCGCCGTGGTGAAGCTCGACGCGCTCACCGCGCTTGCCGAATATCGAAACGGCGGCCTGCTGGTCGATCTCGGCGCCATTCTCCCGCGTGCGCCGGCCAACCCGAAGGCGCCGTACGACGTTTCCTCGGAGCTCGTCGTCGAATGGCGCGCGTTGACCGTGGCCCTGATGGACCGGCTGGTGGAGCTGGTGCGCGGCGAGCTTGCGCTCGGTCCGGCCTTCGCGATGCCGCACCTGCTGCAAGGCGGAACGTGGCGCGCCGGCCGCAAGATCGCGCTCGCGTTGCGCCCGCCGCACGGGCCGTCGCCGATTCCGATTTCGCCGGACGGCACGGTGTTCTAGCTATTCGAGAGCCGCGAAGCGCGCGCCAAGCCTTGATCTCGCGGGGCCGGCGCGCACGATCTCCCCGCGCGCCGTCATCCATGCATGGTGAGGCCGCCCGAGACGCTGATGGTCTGGCCGGTGATGTAGCCGGCGTCATCCGACAACAGGAAGGCGACCAGGCCGGGATAGTCTTCGGGAACGCCGAGCCGCTTCATCGGGATTGCGCGCTTGAGGCCCTCGGCGATGCGGGTGCCGTCCGGGCCCTCCAGGAAGCTGCGCAGGATGGCGGTGTCGGTCGGACCCGGGCAGATCGTGTTGAGGATCACGCCCTTGCCGACCAATTCGCGCGCCACCGTCTTGGTGAAGGCGATGATGCCGCCCTTGCAGGCCGAGTAGACTGCCTCGCCGGACGATCCGACCCGTCCGGCGTCCGACGCGATGTTGACGACGCGGCCGAAGCCGCGCGCCGCCATGCCGCGCAGCACGACATGCGTCATGTTCAGCGGCCCGAACAGATTGATGGCGACGACCTGGCGCCAGAACTCGGGCGCGGTGTCGACGAAGTTGGCGGCGCGGTCCCAGCCGGCATTGTTGACGAGAAAGGCGACCGGCCCGAATTCGGCCTCGAAAGCCTCGACCGCGCGCGCCACCGCGCCGTAGTCGGTGATGTCGACCGCGTGGAGGCTCGCCCGGCCGCCGGCCGCCTTGATCTCGCCGGCGATCTTCTCTCCGGCGGCCGCATCCATGTCGAGGATGCCGACGGCGCAGCCCTCCTCCGCCAGGCGGCGCGCGATCGCAGCGCCGATACCGTTGGCACCGCCGGTCACCAGCACGGTGCGATCCTTCAATCCGCGCATGGCCGCTTCGCCCCTATGCCGTCCGCATGGCGCCCTGATCGGTCGAGCGGCCCGCCAGCATGCGGGTGGCCTCGTAGCTCATCACCACGTCGTCGTTCTGGTTCTTGACGTCGATCTTCGACACCACGATGCCGCGGTTGCCTTTCGAGGTCGGCCGCACCGACGACACCTCGATCTCGCCATGCACGGTGTCGCCGACGCGCACCGGCGCCAGCACCTGCTGCTTGAGCTCGAGCATCGCGAGCCCGGTACCCTGGATCATGCTCTGGCACAGCAGCCCCTCGATCAGGCTGTAGGTCAGGGCCGCCGGCACGAACTGCCCCTGGATGGCGCCTTTCTCGGCGCCGAACGTGCGGTCGATGAAAATCGTTTCCAGCATCCCGGTCACACCGGTGAAAAGAACCAGATCAGTCTCGGTGATGGTGCGATTGAGGGTGCGAAACCGCTGTCCGGGCGACAGCTGCTCCCAGGTGAACCCAAGGCCGAGCGTCTGCATGAAAAATCTCCCGACAGGCCGGCCTCGCCGTTGCGCGACTGGCCACGCGCGGACAACGTCTTAGCTGCCGCCGCCGATTGATTCCAGCCCGCCCGCTTTCCAGTGCTCGCGCGCGCCGGGATCGGACAACAGCTTGATGAATGCCTGGGCGGGCGCCGGCGCGGCGTTGCCGGCCGGGATCGCCGCCGCAAAGATGATGTAGCTCTGCAGCTCCAGCGGCAGCGGTCCGACCAGGCGGGCACCCTTGACCGGCAGGATTTCGCTGATGTTGAACATCCCGACCTCGGCCTCGCCTTTGGCGACCAGCGCGACCCCGCCGGCAATCGCCTGCATCAGCGTGAGCTTCGGCGTGACCGCATCGGCGATGCCGAGCCGCGCCAGCATGCGGGTGAGCGCGGCGCCGGTCTGTCCGCCGCCGGCAGGATCCGGATAGACGATCGAGCGGGCATCGACGAGCAGCTTTCGCACCGCCTCGACCGTCGCAATATCCGGGAGCGGGGCGCCGTCACGAACAACGACGCCGACGCCGACCCGCGCCAGGTCGACCCGGCTGCCGGGACGCAAGGCGCCCGCCTTCTCGAGGGCGTCGATGGCGAGCGCCGGTAGAACGATCACATCGGGCGTCTCGCCGCCCGCGAGCTTCTGCCGGATGACCGCCGGGGGCGCCACCGTGAACACGACGCGGTGGCCGCTCTCCCGCGCGAATTTCTCGGCCAGCACTTTCTCCACCTCCGCCGGTGCGCCGGAGGTGAAAACGCGAATATCGGCGGCGACCGCGGCGCCGGCAGCCGTCACCGCGGCGGCGAGCGCGGTCGCCGCGCAATACAGGCGCGCCAGCGTGCCCGATTGACGCGCACCGGTCGGCATTCGCATTCCGAGCCCTTCGGTCGAGCGTTTTCGTTGGCGGCGGATGAGCCAGCGTGAATGCAACTTTAACAGATCGAACGGGAATTCTGGCCCGTTATTTGCGCATTGCGCGCGGCCTCGGTATCTTCGTGGACAAGCTTGCAGGGAGCGCGCAGTGCCTTTGAGCGCAGGTTCGGAATCCACGTTTCGGCTCGGCCTGCGAGCTTGCCTTGCCGGCATCGCGCTCTTGATGCTGACCGGCGGTTCCGGGGCCGACAACTATCCGAGCCGGCCGATCCGCATCGTGGTGCCGACCCAGGCCGGCGCCGCCCAGGACATCATGGCGCGGCTGCTGCAGCCGTATCTCGAGAGATCGCTCGGGCAGCCGATCATCGTCGAGAACCGCTCCGGCGCGAGCACGATGATCGGCACCGACGCCGTCGCCAAGGCCGCGCCCGACGGCTACACGCTGCTGATCGTGCCGACGACGTTCACCGTCAACGCGGCGCTGAACCCCAAACTGCCTTTCGACCTGCAGCGCGATTTCGAGCCGATCACCGTCCTGGTCAAGAACCCGCTGCTGTTCGCGGTCAACGCCAAGGTGCCGGCGCGCACGCTCGAGGAGTTCGTGGCGCTGGCAAAGGCGCAGCCGGGCAAGCTCAACTACGGGACGTCGGGCGCCTCCACCCAGGCGCATCTCCTGCTCGAAATGTGGAGCGCGCGCGCCGGCATCAAGATGCAGCACATTCCCTATCGCGGCGGCGCGCCGGCGGCGCTCGCCGTGGCCAGCGGCGAGACCCAGCTCGTGCTGCTCTCGCCGCTCGGGATCCTGCCGCAGATCGAGGCCGGGCTGGTGCGCGCGATCGCCACCGGCGGGCTCATCCGCGATCCGAAGTTTCCGGATCTGCCGACCGCGGCCGAGTCCGGGTTTCCCGGCTTCGAAGCCGTGCAATGGCTGGGCCTGCTGGCGACCGGCGGCACGCCGAAGGAGATCGTTGCGAAGATCAATGCCGAAGTGAGCCGCGCGTTGCGCGAGCCGGATCTGATCGCCAAGCTTTCGGCGCAAGGCACGACCGCGGCCGGCGGCACCCCAGAGGAATTCAAAGCGCTGATCGCGACCGAGATCCGCGACTGGAAGGAAACTGCGCAGCGCGCCAATATCAAGGCCGAATGACGCGCGCGGCCGGAAAAGTGCAAACCGGTCTTCCGGGCGCATTCCGATTTGAACCAATCGGCGCTCTAACTGAGCGAATTCCCACCCAGTGGTCACCCAGCGAAGTCGGTGTTAAGCTTTTTTCGAGGCCGAATTCGCGCCGATGTCCGCCATCTCATCAAAGTGAGGGTCCCATGCTCGATCGCCGCCGCGCTCTCCAGGGCGGTCTCGCCGCCGTTGGCTCGCTGTCCGTTTGCGCGCCGCTCGTCGCCCGCGCGCAGCGCAAGCCGCCCGCCAAGGTCCGCTACAACGAGGTGGTGCGCTCGATCCTCTACACGCCGGCCTACGTGGCGATCACCAAGGGCTACTTCGAGGAAGCCGGCATCGAGCAGACCATGTCGACCGCGTTCGGCGGCGACAAGTCGCTGGCGGCGCTCCTCTCCAACAGCGCCGACATCGCGCTGATCGGGCCGGAGACCTCGATCTACGTGCAGATCAGCGACTCGCCGACCAAGATCCCGATCTTCTGCGGGCTCACCGCCACCGACGGCTTCATGCTGGTCGGCCGCGAGAAGGTGAGCAAGTTCGAGTGGAGCATGCTCAAGGGCAAGGAGATCCTCGGCTTCCGGCCCGGCAGCACGCCGCTCCTGTTCCTCGAGGCGGCGCTGCGCCAGAACGGCATCGACCCGCAGAAGGACGTCAAGCTCATGAACAACGTCGCCATTCCGGCGCGCGTGGGCTCGTGGCAGGCCGGGCAGAACCAATACGCCATCTTCATCGAGCCGGACGCCTCGCAGCTCGAGCTCGACGGCAAGGCGCACTTCCTGGCGTCGATCGGCGAGACCGTCGGCCCCGCCGACTACACCGCCTTCATGGCGACCGACAAATACATCCGCGAGAACCCCGAGGTGATCCAGAACTGGACCAACGCCATCGCCAAGGCGCAGAAATGGACCGAGGCGGCGCCGACCGCGGAGATTGTGAAAATCCTCGAGCCGTTCTTTCCGGGCGTCAACGCGCAGGCGCTCACCGCCGCCGCCGAGCGCTATCGCAAGCTCAAGATCTGGAAGAGCACGCCGGCGATCGAGCCCAAGGCGATGGAGAAATTCCAGGACATCCTGGTGGCGGGCGGCGTCCTCGACGCCGCCAAGCGGGTGAAATACCAGGACCTGGTCCGCGCCGAGTTCGCCAGCAAGGCGAAGTGATCCGTGCCGGCGTCTGCCGCCGGCGGCGCCGTGTCGCCGAAGGTCGAGCTGCGCGACGTCAACCTGCGCTATTTCGGCCTGGAGGGCGAGACCGAGGCGCTCAAAGGCGTCTCGCTCTCCGTCGCCGCCGGCGAGTTCGTCGCCATCATCGGGCAGAGCGGGTGCGGCAAGAGCACGCTGCTGTCGCTGATCTCGGGAATCCTCGCGCCCACCGAAGGCCAGGTGCTGGTGGACGGCAGGCCGGTCAGCGGGCCGAGCCGCAAGGTCGGCTACATGCTGCAGCAGGATTACCTGTTCGAGTGGCGGACCATCCTGGAGAACGCGGTGCTGGGCGCCGAGATCCAGGGCGCCGACATGGCCAAGGCGCGCGCGCGGGCCACCGGGCTGCTCACCAAGTATGGGCTCGGCCAGTTCCTGCATTACCTGCCGCGGCAGCTCTCGGGCGGGATGCGCCAGCGCGTCGCGCTGGCGCGCACGCTCTGCACCGAGCCGGACGTGGTGCTGCTCGACGAGCCGTTCTCGGCGCTCGACTCGCAGACCCGGCTCGCGCTCGCCGACGAAGTCACCGAGATCCTGCGCCGCGAGGGCAAGACCGTGATCCTGGTCACCCATGACATCGGCGAGGCGGTCAGCATGGCCGAGCGGGTCATCGTCCTGTCGCGCCGCCCCGGGCAGGTGAAGTCGGACCATCCGATCCGTTTCGCGACCGCCAATGGCGCCCGCCCGGCGCCGTTCGCGGCGCGCAACGCGCCCGAGTTCAACCGCTATTTCAACACCCTCTGGCAGGAGCTCGAAGTCCATGTCGAAGGTTGATGCCACCGCGCTCGCGGGACCGAGCCCGCAATACCGCCAGTGGCTCCGGCGCGAGCGGCGCGGCCGCCTGGCGGTGCGCGCGACCCAGCTTGCGCTGCTGCTGGTCTTCCTCGTGCTCTGGGAGGTGCTGCCGAGGGCGCACATCATCAACCCGACGCTGACCAGCTATCCGTCGGCGCTGTGGCCGACATTTCTCGAGCTGCTCAAGGCGACGCCGCGGGAGGCCAGCATCCTCACCCACACCGCGTCGACCGTGCTCGCCACCGTGCTGGGGTTCACCGCCGCGATGGTGCTCGGCACCGCGATCGCCGCGGCGCTGTGGTGGTGGAGCAGCCTCTACAAGGTGCTCGACCCGTATCTCGTGGTGGCCAACGCCATGCCGAAGACCGCCTTCGTGCCGATCTTCTACATCTGGCTCGGCGCCACCTTGTCGATCTACGGCATGTCGCTCGCGATCTCGCTGTTCATCACCATCCTGATGATCTACAGCGGCTTCCAGGGCATCGATCCGAACAAGGTGAAGCTCGCGCAGACCTTCGGCGCCAGCAAAGGCCAGCTCCTCACCAAGGTGGTGCTGCCGGGCAGCGTCCCGACCTTCATCGCGGCGCTGAAGGTGAACGCCGGTCTCTCGCTCGTCGGCGTGGTCGTCGGGGAGTTCCAGTCGGCGAGCTTGGGGCTCGGCTACCTCATCCAGTACGGCAGCCAGATCTTCAAGATGAACATCGTGATGACCGCGATCACCATCCTCGCGGTGTTCTCGTCGGTGATGTATCTGGCGATCTCCTGGCTGGAGGCCGCCGTGATGCGGCGACGCTAGCCGCCTCAGGCGGTCTTGCGCTTCGCCACCGGGACGAGGCGCGCCGTCGCCTCGTCGGTGCTCATGACGTCGCCGAAGAAGATCAGGAAATTGTTCAGCGCGGCGGCGTGCTCCTCGTCGGTCAACGAGGCATTGCCGTCGGAGAGCATGATCACGCGGTAATCGAGCATCATGGCGTCGCGCGCGGTCGACTCGCAGCAGACATTGGTGACCGTTCCGGTGACCAGCAGGGTATCGATCCCCCGGCTCTTGAGCTGCGCGTCGATGTCGGACGAGCCGGCGATGAACGCGCTGTACTTGATCTTCTTCACCCGCAGGTCGGTGGCGAGCGGCTCGAGCGCCGGGTAGAGCTTGAAGCCCTCCGCCGCCTCGTCGAGGCTGGCGAGCCGCGTCCGCGAGCGCTCCGGCGTGAGCATGTATCTGTGGTGATTGCCCCAGTGCTCGAGCGCTCCGCTCGCCGTGGTCTGCACCCATACGACTATGCCGCCCGCGGCCCGCATCGCCTTGGCCATGCGGTTGATGTTCGGCACGATCGCCCGCGCCAGCGGCACTTCGAGCGGAAAGCCCTCGGCCACGAAGTGGTTTTGCATGTCGACCACGACCAGCGCGGCGCGGCCGGCCTCGATCGTATCGTGGCTCAGGAGCTTGCCCTGGCGGCGGACGACGCGCTGCTTGACCGAGTCGGGGACGACGTAGCGATGCATGGGGGTTGCTCCGCGCGCTGAGGAATATGGAAAAGCTAGGGCAGCCCCGGTACCCGGTCAACGCGAGCAAGGGCCGGCGGCGGACCGCATCTGCGGGGGCTGCCGCCATGACGAGGGCCGCCCAGCATCGACAAATGCCAAGACCCGGCCATCGTTGTTCGCACCATTTTCTCCGCATAACCAAGGGTTTCCGCCGCTCGGGGCCGCCGCCAATTGGTCCCGGCGGGGTCAATTTTTCTCCTTATTTATCGATCCTACTGGCACCCTACGTTCGGGGATCGTCAGTCTGGGATTCGGGGGATCACTCTTTATCGTTCGGCTTGGAAAGTGCGGGCGTTAGCGCCGTTGTCGCCTTGAGGGAAGGCTCAACGTGCGCCGGCTCCGGCTGGACGTTTAGGCCAGAGTGATCGGCAGGGGGGATTTCATTTGCTCGCACAGTCCGTCGCTGTGATGCGATATGCGCGCGCGCCTTTGGGCCTGCGCCTTGCTCCCATGCGATCCGCAGGATCGCTCCGCTCGCAAGCGATCACGACGGGCGCGATGCTTTGTCAGTACGGCATCGTGGGGCTCAAGCTCACCGCCGGAACGCTCGCCGCCGCCACAACGGCGCTGGCCATCATGAACTATCAGGACGGCAAGCCGGCCGCGGCGGCGTTCGAGCCGGTTCGCAACGAAACCGTCATCTATCGTCAGGCGTCGCTGTCCATCCCGGTCGCGCAGCCGGCCGAGCCTGCCGCCGACCAGTCGGACATGCCGGGGAGCTATCTGCGCTCGGTGCAAACGATCCGCTTCCTCAATCCGGCGATCCGGGCGAGCAATGCGGCTGCGGCGACACCCGAAGCGGCCCCGGAAGGATTGATCAAGGTCGGTGGTTTCGTCGCGTTCCCGGCCAAGCATTCCACCGAGCAAGCCGATGGGATGCCTGCTCCCCGGCCACGCACCGCATCGGTCATGAATGTCGTCGATGACTATCTGTGGGAGGTCTATCAGCGCCAGCCGGTCAAGAAGGACTCGACGGGCGACTTCAGCTGGAAGGACCCGGCCGCGGCCAAGCGCATGGGCCTGGCGCTGCAGGATTACGTGATCGGCGGGATGGACCCGGAATTCCGCGAGCAGCTCTACCATGCCGGCAAGGCGATGGATGCCGCCGGCCTGCAATGGTCGATGCTCAGCGCCTTTCGTGACGACTACCGCCAGAAGCTCGCCGCCGGATTCAAGGCCCGCGGCGGCAACTCGCTGCATGGCGGCAGCCGCCGCACCGGCGGCTACGGTCACGGCCGCGCCATCGACATCACCAACGCCGACGGCGAAATGAGCGACGTCTGGAAGTGGATCGACGCCCATGGCGCAAAATATGGGCTCTACCGGCCGATGCCCGGCAACGACCCCGCGCACATCCAGCAAAAAGGCGATTGGCAGAAGATCGCCGCGACATTGCGCACGGGCCGGGTCGGGGTCGCCGACGCCACCGCCGTGCGCGGCAAGGACAAGGCCGCGGGCAGAACCAAGGTTGCCAGGGCGTCGCGCTGACGCCGCCGCGACTCCTGCCTGATCGACCAGGGCAGCACCTCTCGACCACCATCCCGCGCCGTCGCCGGCCACCTGCGGCATTGATCGACCGCACCGGCTGCGGCTCCGCCGCGTCAAACGCCGGCATGAAGCGTTGTTAACGCGGGTGAATGGGGCCTGAACGGTTCAGCCACCGGCCGTTCGAAATCAATCAGCTATGACGATCGAGATCAGTCGGATTGCACGGCGTCCGCAAGGCACGCCGACGATCTGTGGCTGAAGAACATGCCCGCTTGGCCCGGTTCAGGAATCGAACTCCGAATTCGAGCCTCGAGGGATCAACTGAAGGATCTCTACTAATGCTCAGCAGTCGCATTCTGGTCAGCTCAATGACGCTCGCACTTCTCTGCGCGCCGGCCTTTGCGCAGGGAACCCAACCGGCGAAACCTGCCACGCCGGCTCCGGCCGCCGCGCCGAGCACGTCGACGAATCCCGCCACAACCGGGGCCGCGACGGCGCCGATCGTGGCCAAGGTCAATCTCAACACCGCGGCCGCGGCCGACCTCGAGAAGCTTCCGCAGGTCGGTCCGGCCCGGTCCAAGGCGATCGTGGAGGCCCGCACCACGGCCAAGTTCAAGAACTGGGACGATTTCGTCGCGCGCAAGGTCGTCCCCGCCGACGTGGCTGCGCTGATCAAGGACCGCGTCGCCTTCTGAGTGGTTCGGGGTCGCGCAGACCATCGATTGGATGCCACTGTCGGATCAATCGCCTGCGCGATCGCTGCGTGAGGACTCAAGGCGCCCCGTCGGGCGCCTTGAGCTCTTCGATGCGTCCTGCTCCAGCTTGGTCGTTGGAGCATGATCTCTTCCGAAAACGGTCGGGATCATGCTCTAATCGACGTACGGCAGCACCTCTTCGACCATCCGCCGCAATTGCGTCATCGGATCTCCCATGGTCGAGATCCGGAAGGTGATGCGCCGGCAGCCGCTGGCCTTGAATTGCCGCAGCTGCTCGATGCAGTCGCGCGGCGAGCCATAGGTCAACCACGCTTCCAGGCGCTCCTTGCCGTAGTCGGCCGAATAATAAAGGTCGAGAAACCGCTTCGAATCCGCCAGCGCCTCCGCCTTGTCCTCGTTCACGTTGATGTGGTGATAGAGCACGTTGTCGAAGCGTGACATGTCGCGGCCGTGGTCGCGTCCGACCTGCAGGATGAGCTCCCACGACCGCCGGAACCCCTCCGGGCTGACCGAATGGGTCATCCAGCCGTCGGCGATCGTGCCGACGCGCGTCAGCGCGCGCTCGGAGCCGCCGGAATCGGCTTGTCCCTTCGACAGCCGCTCGGCATTGGTCGCGAGCCAGATCGGACAAGGGTCTTGCACCGGCTTCGGCTCGAGCGTGACGTTCGAGAAATTGATGAACCGGCCGGCGAACGGCTCGTTGTCCTTGCTCCAGAGGTGGCGCAGCACACGGATGTTCTCGATCATCCGTTGACGCCGCTCGTCCGGCGCGATGCCCAACGCCGCGGTCTCCGCCTCCCAGAGCGGTCCGGCGCCGCCGCCGGCGCAGGCCACCAGCCGGGTACGGCCGTTCGACAAGACGTCGAGCGAGGCCCATTCGTAGGCGAAGACCAGCGGATTGCGCAGCGCGAACGAGCCCATGCAGGCCGGCCCGAGCAGCACCCGTTCGGTGCGCCCGGCGATCGCGGCCAGCAGCGTCAAGGCGTCGAGCCGGCGATTGACGAACAGGGCGTCGCCGCACCAGAGCGAATCCATCACCAGCGCGGCTTCGACGGCGTCCGCCAAGGCGAGCAGATCGCGCGGACGGCAAAGTCCCACCAGGACGCCGCGATTGGAGAGCGTGATCCCGAAATTCATGGCTGTGTTCTGCTCAAGCGCGCCCGATCACCGCCATGAAATCGCACTGGATGAGCACGCCCGGCTCCATCGGCACCTCCATGATCTGGCGGGCCGGACGCGCGGCCGGATCGGGAAACATCTTCACCCATTGGTCGTTGACCGGCCCGCGCTTGAGCTCCTTCATCCACACCGTCACCTTCACGATGTCCTCGACCGTGGCGCCGCCGGCCTCGACCACGCGGCGCATGTGCGCGAACATGAACGCGCATTGCTGGTCCAGCGTCTTGGCGAGCTTCGAGGTGGCAGGGTCGGCGCCGCGGATAAGACCCGACACAATGATATTGCCGATCCGGCTGGCGTTCGGGATCGGCGACTGGTGGGCAATCTCGCCGACATGGATGCTGGTGCGCGGCATCGCTGGCTCTCCGGTCCATCCTCAATCGCATCGGCGCCCGCTCGCCGCAATGGTGCTAGCGCGCCGGCGCCAGGCAGGATCGCATCTTTGGACCCTTGGCCCAACCAAGTCGTTCATGTCTGGCATTGCCTCCGCACCGGGGATTGCGGCGAGCCGTCAGGTTGACAAGTCGCAACGGCACCGGGACACTTTGCGCTTCCGGTCGATCAGCCTGAAGAGGAGAGTTTCATGCGGATGCTGCGATCCCTGCTGGCGCCGGCCGCGGCCGCCATCCTGGCCCTCCCGCTCGGGCTTGCGGCCGCCCAGGCCCAGACCAAGATCACGGTCGGCAAGTTCCTCAGCGGCAGCGGCTTCCATACTCCGAGTTACGTCGCGATGGACCAGGGCTTCTACAAAGCCGAAGGCCTCGATGCCAGTTTCGTCACCTTGCCGGGAAGGCCGCTGGTCACCGCCGGGCTCGCGGGCAGCATCGACTTCATCCCGATCCCGTCGGGCGGCGCCCAGGCGGCGCTCAGCGGCGCCGACATCCGCTACGTGGTCGGCCAGTCGCTCAGGTCGCAATGGCTGATCGTGGCCCGTCCGAACATCGCGAAGGTGCAGGACCTCAAGGGCAAGACGGTGGGCTACGGCCGCACCGGCACCGCCGATTACGACGAAGGAGCGGCGGTGCTGCGGCGCGCCTTCAACATGGAGGTCGGCAAGGACTACAAGGTGATCTCGTTCCAGGGCGAGCCCGAGCGGATCGCAGCCATGGTCAACGGCGACATCGACGCCGCGCTGATCTCGGTCCCGCACGCGCCGAGGGCGCTCAACGCCGGAATGAAGCTCCTGCTGCGCACCGGCGACTATATCCAGCGCGCCGGCGGCGCGTTCTGGACGCGCAAGGCCTATGTCGATCAGAACCCCGAGACGGTCGCCAAGTTCATCCGCGCCATCGCCCGCGGCGTCACGTATTACCGTGACAACAAGGCCGGCTCGCTCCCGAGCCTGAAGGAGCATCTCGGCGTCGCCGACGACAAGGACGCCGGCATCGTCTGGGACCAGACCCACAACGCGTTCGGCGCCGAGATTCCGAAGGACCTGTTCCGGGAGATCTTCGAATCGCGCCGCGTCGAGATGATCGCCGCCAAACAGTGGCCGGCGGACAAGCCGCTGCCCGACCCGGAGCAGTTCCTGACCCGCGATCTTCTCGATTCGACCCTCAAGCAGATGGGCTACGTCCCGACCAAGCTCGACGGCCAGACGAACTAGAACCAGCCGCCGCGATTGTCCGTGGCAGGCCCGAGATGAATGTCGGGCCTTTCGCTTCGCGCATTGGCAATCGATTTGCGTCAACCTCGGTGGTCATTCCGGGGCCCGAGCGCAGCGAGGGAAGCCCGGAATCTACCGTGTCTATTGTCAAGCGATTTGGGCACCTTTCCAAGGTTGTCCTGACTTGAGGACTGCATTTGCGTAGACGACGAGACGACGCATGACGGCGACGAGCGCCACCTTGGGGGGCTTTCCGG
>JBEVIH010000074.1:0-4623 GCA_040510815.1 Xanthobacteraceae bacterium
TCGTGCGCAACGCCTGGAGCTCGACGCTCGATCCGCGCATCCCGGCCGACGCCAAGGCGCGCGGCGTCACCTCGCATTCCAAGGTGATCATCGAGGCCTGCCGGCCGTTCCCCTGGCTCGACAAGTTCCCGCCCACCTCGGCGCTGTCATTGGAGGAAGCGCGCGCGATCGAGGAGAAGTGGGGCGGCGTGTTGAAGGGGAGTGGGTAACGCGTCCTCACGCCACCGCGTTGGCGGAATTCAGGCTGTCGATCAGCGAGCTGCGGTAGAGGAATTTCTTGTGCAGCGCGACGTCCTCCGACGTGCGGCGCAGCTCGTCGAGGTGCTGGCGGCGGATCGCCGGGTCCTTCTCCTCCAGCGATTTCTTGTTCTGGATGGTCTGCGCCTGCACGTAGTCGACCTGCGCCTTGCGCCGTTGCCGGGTGTAGCGGTCGAGCACGCTCGCCTCGGCGCGGCCGTGCCACAGGTCGGCGAGCTTGTCGGCGAGATTGATGGCGTCGTGGATGCCGCCGTTCATGCCCATCCCGCCGATCGGATTGTTGACGTGGGCGGCGTCGCCCGCCAGCAGCACGCGGCCCTTGTTGAAGGTCTCCGCCACCCGCTGATGCACCGCGTAGAGCGCGTGGTACGGGATGTCGAAGTCGCCGCTCTTGGGGTGGATGCCCTGCAGCCGGCGCTGCACGCTTTCCGGGCTCATCGCCGCCTCGTCGGTCTCGCCGGCCGGCACCGGGAGCACGCCGCGCCAGATGCCGGGCGGGCCGTAGCCCTTGACCTTGAACAGGTTGAGCCACTCGTTCGGATCGAAGAAATAGTTGCGGGTGCAGAAGCCCTTGCCGGTGCCGCCGAAGTCGAAGCTGGTGCCGATCTTGATGAAACGCTCCGGGTAGGTGAAGCCCTCGAAGGCGATGCCGGCGGCCTTGCGCACGCTGCTGCTGCCGCCGTCGGTGCCGATGACGTAGCGGCCGCGCAAGGTCTCGCTCTCGCCGGCCTCGTAGGTCGTGATGACGTCGACGTGGTCGGCGTGCTGCGCCAGCCCGGTCACCTTGGTGGAGAACCGCACCTCGCCGATGCCGCTCGCCCGGATGTGCGGCAGCGCCGCGTGCACCAGCTTGTACTGCTCCCATTGCAGCACGAACGGATAGGGGATCTCGCCCTTGAGCAGGCTGATGTCGAACACCGCCACCAGCTCGCCGGTGACGCGGTCGCGAAAATGGAACAGCGGCGCCGACATGCCGCCGCTCGGCTTGTCCGAGAACGCCTCGTCCTCGAGCCCGAGCTCGACCAGCATCGCGACGGTCGGCGGATGCACGGTGGCGGCGCGCTGGTCCTCGGCGGCGTCCGGCAGCGCCTCCAGCAGCGTGACCGGAATGCCCTTCTTGACCAGCGCCAGCGTCATCACGGCGCCGACCGGCCCGGCTCCGACCACGATCACGCGATTGTCCTGCCGCGTCGCCATGGCGTTCTTTAGCATCTACACGCGGGAAATCTCAAACATCGAGGGGTGGAACAGCTCCTCGACCGTGACTTTGCGCTCGATCAGGCCCTGCTCGTGCAGGTACTGCGCCAGCGCCTCGACCTCCCGCATGTTCTCGTGGATGCCGTAGGACCAGAAGTCCTTGCCCATCAGCGCCATGGTTTCCTGGGTCTCGGGGATCAGCCACGGCAGCGTGACCATGAGCGCGTTGACGTCGAGCAGGTCCACCATGGCGAGCGCCTTGGCCTCGCAGAACGCCTTGTAGACGCTCGACGGCAGCCACGGATATTGCTGTACCAGCTCCTTGCGGATGCCGACCAGGTGCATGATCGGGAACATCTTCGTCTTCTTGTAGTAGGCCTGCTCGGCCTCGCGCGTATTTGGAAATAGCCGTGCGATATGCGGCTCGCCGCGCAGGAACGATGACGGCCCGCGTGCCGTGAACAGTGCGTCGAGCTCGCCGTCGCGCAGCATGCCGACCAGGGTCTGCTCCTTGCCGATCGGCTTGAGGTCGAGGCCGGGGATCGGCTTGAGCGGCGTGCGCTCGTCGCGGCCCGGCTCCTCCTGGCCGCCGCTGCGCCAATGGATGTCGGTCGGTTTCACGCCGTACTCGTGCTGCATGATGCCGCGCATCCACACCACCGCGGTGATCTGATACTCGGGCAGCCCGACGCGCTTGCCCTTGAGGTCGGCGGGCGTGCGGATGCCGGCGTCGGTGCGCACGTAGATGCCGGAATGTCGGAACAGCCGCGACACGAAGGCCGGGATGCCCACATAGGCCGAGGTGCCGGCCGCGACGGTGCGGATGTAGCTCGAGAACGACAGCTCGGAGACGTCGAACTCCTGGTAGCGGAAGGCGCGGAAGAAGATCTCCTCCGGATAGAGCGGCAGGTAGGTGGTGGCGCAGCCCTCGACCTTGACGCGGCCGTCCTTGATGGGCCGGCAGCGGTCGTAGTTGCCGCAGGCGATCGTGATCGGCACCTCGACCATGGGGGCTCCTTGTCCGCTGTCGGATGGGATTGCGCTTGGTGGGAACAACCGACTTTGCTTCTCGCGAAACCGTACTGGCTTCCGTTTCGGCTGTGAAGCCGCCTATCGTCAGGCTGCGATGTCGGGCGCGCGCTTGTTGTCGCGCCGGTTGCGGGATATTTTTGAAGCGACCCGCTGCGCGCGTCGGCGGGCCAACCGGACGGTGCCGAACCGAGGAGCACAACCATGATGTCGACCGTGGTCGGGGGCGCCATGCTGCCCCACGCGCCCCAGTTCTTCACCATGCCCGACACCGAGGACAAGGCTCTGGTCGCGCATGTGCGCGAAGTGGCCGCCGACGTCGGCAACAAGCTCCGCGCGCTCAAGCCCGATCTCTGGATCATCTTCTCCAACGATCACGCCGAGCAGTTCTTCCACGATGCGGCGCCGCCGTTCACCGTGCATGTCGGCGGCGAGGCGACCGGCGAGTTCGCCGGCCGGAAATTTCATTGGAAGATCCCGAGCGAGATCGGCTTCGAGATCGTGCGCCAGCTCTACCGGCAGAACTTCGACCCGGCCTTCACGTCGACCGCCAAGATCGATTACGCGATCGGCATCCCGCTCACCCACCTCGGACACAAGGAGCCGGTGCTGCCGATCTACGTCAACGCCTACCTGCCGCCGCAGCCCACCATGGAGCGCTGCTACGCGTTCGGCCAGGCGGTGGCGCGCACGGTCACGGCGCTCGGCCTCAAGACCGTGATCCTGTCGAGCGGCGGCATGTCGCATTTCCCCGGCACCGACCGCTACTCCAACCCGGAGCTGTCCTGGGACATGCGCGTGCTGGAGAAGCTCAAGTCCGGGAATCTCAAGTCGCTGATCGGCTACGACGAGACCGAGCTCGACGAGACCGGCAACATCGAATTGCGCTGCTGGGCCTGCGCGGCCGGCGCGCTCGGCGAGCGCAAGCCCGACATCGTGTCGATGGACCCGAGCTGGCATCACAACTACGCCTCGCTGGCCTGGACCGGCGGGCAGGGCGAAACGGAGCACGCCGCGCACTATCCGTCGATCAAGCCGGAGCTGGTCGAGCTCACCTCTGCGCTGCATGGCCTCGCCCACGACGCCGAGCTGCGCGCCCAGTATCTTGCCGATGCGCCGGCCTTCGCCGACAAATTCCGGCTGCCGCCCGACCAGCGCGAGGCGCTGATCAAGCTCGACATGCCGTCGATCGTGAAGATGGGGGCACACCCGCTGGTGCCGTTCCTGGCGCAGCTGCAGATCCAGCGGCGGCGCCCGCGACAGTAGCCTCATAAATCCCGCGTAAACCCGCCGGCATCGGGCTTGCGGAGGGCCGGCAATTCTTGCTTCGCCGCGACGCCAAGACTAAGCTTGCGCGCGACAAAGAACCCGCGAACCTGCGGAGCGCATTCATGAAAAAACTGGTGTTGGAAACCACGGCGCCGTTCCAGGGCCTGCCCGAGCTGGTCGCCTACGACGAGGGCCTGTTCGCCAAGGAAGGGCTCGCCGTCGAATGAGCCGACCGCGAGCAGGGCGTCGAGAAGAAGGTCGAGGTCGCCGTCACCAGCCCGAAGGGCGTCAACCCGTTCACCAGCCACGGCAAGCTGTTCGAGCAGGGCAAGGCCGACATGTACAACGCCTGCGAATGGGGCAATTACTGCCGCGTCCAGGACACCGCGGCCGGCAGCCGCCAACTCGGGCGCCGCGCCATCGTGACCTTCGCCGCCCTGGTGGTGGCGCCGGATTCGCCGGTCTACACGCCGCAACAGCTCGCCGGTCGCACCATCGGCGTGCCGTTCTATTTCGGCACTCACTACATCGCGCTGCACATGCTGGAAGGCTTCTTGCCGCGCGATCAGATCAAGCTCTGCCGCGCTCCCAACGGCTCGCGCTACCGGCTCGAGGCGCTGATGAAGGGCGAGGTCGAGGCCACCACCTTGACCGAGCCGCATGTCACGCTCGCCGAGAAGAAGGGCTGCCGCATCATCTGCTCGGCCTTCTTCCACGGCACCGAGGTGGCGTCCGATCGCGTCGACGCCGAGACCTACGCCGCCTTCAACCGCGCGGTGCGCGAGGCGGTGCGCCGCATCAACGCCGACAAGCGCGCCTATCTGCATTATTTCATCGACTACCACGGCAAGAGCGACCCGGAGGTCGCCG
>JBEVIH010000075.1:0-22609 GCA_040510815.1 Xanthobacteraceae bacterium
CAACGTGAGCTTGCCGGGCGCGGCAGCCTCGACCTTGACGTCGCCGGCGCTCTTGAGCGTCAACGTGCCGCCGGTGCCGGCCTGCTCGATCGTGATGCTGCCCCCGGCCCCGTTCTGCTTGATCTCGATCGCCGCAGGCGGTGCTGACGAGTCGCACAGGATCGTGACCTTCTTGTTGACGTCGTCGAAGATCACGCTGATCGAGTCGTCCTTGTTGCCGATCGTGATCTGCGACTTGCTCGGCGGCACCATGCCGTCGCCGTCGTCGCTCACCCGGATGACGCGGCGGCCGCCGCCGTCGGTGAACACCTCGATGCGATGGGCGCCGGCATCGAGCGCGTTCTCGATCAGCTCTTTCACTACGCTGGCCGGACGCTCCACCACCTCGCCGGCGGCGATGCGGTTGACCACGGATTCGGTGAGCTGGCGGACGGGCATGGCGGTCTCGATTCGACGTCGCGATTCTACCGGCGCGACGGCGAGGCGGCCGACCGCGCCGATCGAGGGCAGCGCCTCGCCGCGGAAACCGAGCGAGCGGATCGCCAGCAGGTCGTCGCCGGGGAGTTTCGAGGTTGCGTGACGATCGACCGCGAGCGCGAGATCGGCATGCGGCATGCCGTCGCCGAGGGCCGCCGGCTTCACCGCGGATTTGCCGCCGCCGTCGACGGCGATCATCCAGGCATGCGGCTCGCTCTTGTGGCGCGTGGTGATCGCAAGCCGCGCGACTGCGCCGATCGACGGCAGCGCTTCGCCGCGGAAGCCGAGGGTGCGGATGTCGAGCAGGTCGTCGTCGGCAAGCTTCGAGGTGGCGTGGCGCTCGACCGCGAGCGCGAGATCGTCGCGCGGCATGCCCGAGCCGTCGTCGGTGACGCGGATGAGGCGCCGCCCGCCGCCGTCGGTCACCACCTCGATGCGGGTCGCGCCGGCGTCGAGCGCGTTCTCGACGAGCTCCTTTACCACGCTCGCCGGGCGCTCGACCACCTCGCCGGCGGCGATGCGGTTGACGATGCCTTCGGAGAGCTGGCGGACGGGCATGTCGTGGCCTGCGGGCGAATCGCGCGTCGGCGCGGGCGCATTGTACGCGCGGACCTGTAGGGTGGGCAAAGGCGCGATCCAAACGCTCCACCGCTGCCCTACGGAACGACGCAGCGCCGTGCCCACCAATGCCGGTGGGCACGGCGCGCTATCGAAGCCCGGGACGAGGCGTCGCCTCGTGCGCGCGCCTTTGCCCACCCTACGATTCGGTCATTCCGCCACCGCCTTGGCGCGCGCGATCACGTCGGGCGGCGACGCGTAGATGCGCTCGACCAGCGCCTGGATCTGCTCGCCGCCGACGTGCTGCACCTCGACGCCCATCTTCTCGGCCTCGGCCAGGAACGCCGCGTCCTTGAAGGTGCGGGCGAAGGCGTCGCGCAGCGCCTTGATCCGCTCGGCCGGCACCGCAGGCGGCGCGAAGAACGGACGGCCCATCTCCTGCGGGGCGAACAGGAACTCGAACACTTTGCGGTCGTCGGGCGTGCGGGCGTAGTCGATGATCGCCGGCACGTGCGGCAGCTCGGGGTGCTTCTCGAGCGACATCTGGTAGAGGATGTTGATCTTCTTGTCCTTGAGCCAGTCGGCCTTGCGCAGCTTGAGGAAGGTCCAGCCGATGCCGCAGAAGCCCTCGACCTCGCCGCGCTCCATCGCCAGCAGGATCTCGGTCGAGCCGTGATAGCCGAGCACGACCTTGAACTTGGTGCCGGTGAGCTTGTTGGCGGCCTTGGGGAAGATCACCTCGGTGGCGTCGGCGCCGGAGCCGCCGACCACGGTCTCGATGCGCATGGCGTCCTGCAGGGTCTTGGCCTTGGCGGTGTGCCACAGGCTGCAGGTCGTGTATTCGACATTGGCGGTGCCGAGCCAGTTGAAGTGCCGGCCGTCGAACTTGGCGTTCTTGTTGCCGAGCAGCGGCTCGATCGCGGCGGTGCGGCCGGTGATCGCGAAGGCGGTGCCGTCGCGCGGCACGGTGTTGGCCACGTTGTTGGCGAGCAGGAGCCCGCCGGCGCCCGGCACGTGCTGCACGATGAAGCTCGGGCTGCCCGGCAGGTAGCGGCCCATGTGGCGGGCGAGCGCCTGGGCGTAGAGGCTCGAGCTGCCGCCGGGCGTGAAGCCGACCAGGATCGAGACCTGCTTGCCGCGGTAGAAGTCGGCGACCGGGTCTTGCGCGGCGCCGGGCGTGGGCAGCGCGCCCAGCGCGAGACCCAACACGACTAATAGAGCCCGCGGGCAGTACCGGATCGGCATGATGCCCTCCCTGCAGCGACGCACGAACGATATTACCCGAACTTTGGCTTGGTGTTCGAACTGAGCGAGGGTGCTTGCCCCGCGCTGCAGAGACTCGATCACTTACGGCGCCGCGAACTCGGTAGCTCCCTCTCCCCGCTCTTTGCGAGGAGAGGAGGGGGTGAGGGGCCGCCCGAGGTGATACGAACATGCCCCTCACCCGCCTCGCTTCGCCATAGCCGATGCTTCGCATCGGCGTTCTTAGCGCCAAGAACGGCGGCCGAAGGCCGCCTATGCTCTCCCCGCTTCGCGGGGCGAGGGTTGGAGCCCGCGGCGCCTGCAGGGACCACAACAACGATTCCCGATTCTTGAAACTTAGCCCGCGGCAGCCGGCGCATATCCCTTCGGGGCCTCCTGCATCAGTGCCAAGGTGTGGCCGTCGGGATCAGTGAAAAATGCCATCCATAGATCATGGTCGTCCATCTTGGCGATCAGATGCGGATCGGACGTGAAGGCGACGCCGCGCTGCTTCAGTTCGCCGACCGCGAGCGCGATGTCGGCGCAGCGGAAGTAGATGCAGCCTTGCGGCGTGAGGCTTTCGGCGTCCTGCACCTTGTCGAGGAGCAGGCGGACGCCGGCGCAATCGAAGAACGACAGGTCGCCGAACCGGAACAGCTTCCGCAGCCCGAGCAGCTTCTCGTAGAAGGCCTCGGACCGGTCGACGTCGCGCACCGGCAGGGCGATCTGGCCGATTTGACTGATGTTGAGCAGCATGGCGGCCTCGCTCCCGGTCGTGCTCCACGCAAAGAAGTCTAGTCCAGCGACGGTTTCACCTGGCGCATTCCCTTGATGGCGGCGCGGCGCTTCTTGCTCTCGATCCGGCGCTCGCGCGAGCCGGCGGTCGGCCGGGTCGGCCGGCGCGCCACCGGCGGCACGGCGGCGCGGCGGATCAGCTCGATCAGCCGGTCGAGCGCGTCTTGACGGTTGCGCTCCTGGGTGCGGTGGCGCTGCGCGGCGATCACCAGCACGCCCTCGCGCGTGAGCCGCTTGCCGGCGAGCCGTTCGAGCCGCGCCCGCACGCCGTCGGGCAGATTGGGCGAGCGGCGCACGTCGAAGCGCAGCTGCACCGCGGTCGAAAGCTTGTTGACGTTCTGACCGCCCGGGCCGGAGGCGCGGATGAAGCGCTCGTCGAGCTCGCGCTCGTCGAGGCTGATGCTGTTGGTGATGCGGATCATCGGAATGATCTACGCGCCCTTGAGATAGCGCTTGGCCAGCACCTTGCCCTCTTCGACCGCCGGCTGGTCGAACGCCTCGACGCCGAGCAGATGCGCGGCGATGATCGTCTCCAGCATGAAATGCATGAGCAGCTCGCCGAGGCTCTTTTCGTCGAGGCGCGCAAGCCGGATGGTGCGCACCGGACATCCGTTCTTGGCCAAGGTCTCGGCGGTGGCGCGGCCCTCGGCGGCGGCGAGGTCGCCGATGGTCTTGCCGGCGAAATCCGGCTCGCCCGCGAGCTGCGCCAGCTCGGCGGCCATGCGCGGCCCGCGGCCGAGCGCGTCGACGGTGATCACCGTGATCAGCTTGTCGCGCGGGCCGGCGATGAACAGCTGCAGCTGGCTGTGCTGGTCGACCGGCCCGAGCGCGGCGACCGGCGTGGTGCCCTTGCCGTCCTTGCCGAGGCTCTCGGCCCAGAGCTGCACGTACCAGCGCGTGAAGCGCTCGAGCCGGTCGGCATAGGCGAGCATCACCGAAATCGTCTTCGCGCGGGTCTCGGCGAGCGCGACCGCAAGCGCGGCGCCGACCGCGGCCGGCACCGCGGCGGGCTGCCGCCGCTCGAGCACGGGCGCTAGTGCGGCGGCGGCGCCCGCGCGCACCGCCTCGATGTCGAGGCCGAGCATGGCGGCCGGCAGCAGCCCCACATTGGTGAGCACTGAGAAGCGTCCGCCGACGCCCGGATCGTGGTCGAGCATCGCGATCCCGTGCGCGTCGAGCAGCGCGCGCAGGCCGCTGCGTTTGCCTCCCTTGGCCGGCTCGGTGAGGCCGAGAAACAGCTCCGGGATGCGGGCGGTGAGCCCCGCCTCCTTCACCGCCGAGAGCGCGGCGATGGTCTGCATCAGGGTCTCGGCGGTGCCGCCCGATTTGGAGATGGCGACGAAACGGGTGGCGGCGAGCGGCAATTTGGCGAGCAGCGCCCCATAGGTCTCGGGATCGAGATTGTCCATGAAATGCAGGCGCGGCTCGCCGCGCAGCAGGCCCAGCCCCGGCACGCCGTGCCCGGCGAGCTGCGCCAGGGTCTGGCCGCCGAGGCTCGATCCGCCGGTGCCGAGGATGACGATGTCGCTCGCATGCGCGGTCAGCCGCCGCGCCGCCTCGCCGATCGCCGCGAGATCATCGCGCCGCTCCGCCAGGCGCAGGAGCGGCAGGCTGCCGTCGGCGTGGCGCGACTTGAGCCAGTCGAGCGCCGCGGCGGTGCGCGCGAGCGCGGCATCGAAGGCGGCGGCGCTGGCGCCCTCGGCGCCGATCACCTCCGCGCGCGCGGTCTCGATTGATTGGGTCAAGGCCATCGGCTGCCGGTCCTCTCGTCCACCGCGCGTGCGGGGACCCATGACCACAGATGCGGCCGAAATTCAATGACGGTATTCGGGGGGAGGAGAGCGGCGGCTCAGCCGCCCTCTTTCGAGGTCACGCCTTTCGGGCGGCCCACCACCGTCACCAAGAGGTGCGGCTCGAGCAGCCGCTTGGCCACCCGCTTGGCGTCGTTGAGCGTCACCGCATCGATGAGGGCCGGGCGCCGCTCGATGTAGTCGATGCCGAGGTTGTCGAGCTGCATCTGCACGAGCTGCGCGGCGATCTTGCCGGAGGTGTCGAGGCCGAGCGGGAAGGAGCCCTTGAGGTAGGTCTTGGTCTTGAGGAATTCGTCCTCGGTCGGTCCTTCCATGGCCATCCGGCGGAACTCGCGATCGATCACCTCGATGGTCTCGCCGGTGGCGTCGGCGCGGGTGGCGGTGGCGCCCAGCAATATCGCCGAGTGGGTAAGCCAGATCAGGCTGGTGGAGATGCCGTAGACCAGGCCGCGCTTCTCGCGCACCTCGCGATAGAGCCGCGAGGAGAACGAGCCGGCGCCCAGGATGTGGTTGACGATATAGGCGGCGAAGAAGTCGGGGTCGGCGCGGCCGATGCCGGGACCGCCGAAGGTCACCACCGCCTGCGGCACGTCGAGCTCGACCACGGTGCGGCGGCCGAGCCCTTGCGGCACGGCATCGGCGATCGGCTTGAGCTCGGCCTTGGCCGGCAGGCCGCCGAAGGTCTTGTCGATCAGCCGGCCGGCGCTGTCGGCATCGATGTCGCCGACGATCGCGATCTTGAGGTCCTGGCGCGCCAGCACGCGCCGGGCGTGCGACTTGAGATCGTCGATGGCGATGTTGGGGACCGACGTGAGCGTGCCGTTCACCGGCTGGCCGTAGGGGTGGGCGGGAAACGCCGCCGCCCACCAGTTGCGGCTGGCGAGGTCGTTCGGGCTCGTGGTCTCGCGCCGCAGGCGGGCGAGGATCTGCGCGCGGATCCGCTCGACCGCCTCGGGGTCGAAGCGCGGCTCATTGAGCGCCAGCCGCAGATAGTCGAAGGCCTCGTCGCGATTCTGCTTGAGCGTGCGCAGGGTGCCGCGGATATGGTCGCGGCCGGCCCGGAACGCGAGCTCGATCGCCTTGCGCTCGAGCTGCTCGTGGAACGCCTTGGCGTCGAGCGGGCCGGCGCCTTCATCGAGCAGCGACACCATCATGCTGGCGACGCCGGGCTTGTCGTGCGGGTCCTGGGTGGAGCCGCCGGTGAAAGCGAAGTCGACCGCGATCAGCGGCACCGCCGGATCGCGCACCAGCCAGGCCTCGATGCCGCCCGGGCTGATCACGCGCTCGATCGTCATCGCCTGGGCCGGCGCGGCGAACGCCAGCACGGCGCCGGCGACGAGCGCAGCCGCAACGCGCGAGCCGAGGCGGCGGAGAATGGCGGACATGGACGCGCTCACGAGCGTTTTTCCTCGGGTCGCGTGTCCTTGATCAGATAGCCGGTGACCGAGCGGCGCTTGTCGAGCCAGCGGCGGGCGGCGTCGAGCACCGCCTCGGCGGTGACGGCACGGATGCGGTCGGGCCAGGTGCGTACCTGCTCGACCGTCCAGCCGGTCATCAGCGCCGAGCCGTACCACTGCGCCAGCGTGCGATGGTTGTCCTGCGCATAGATCGCGTCGGCGATCATCCGGCTCTTGGAGCGATCGAGCTCCTCGGCGGTCACGCCCTTGTCGATCAGGGCGGCGAGCACGGCGTCGATCGCCTCCTCGACCTGCGGCAGGCTGGTTCCGGGCTTCGGCGTGCCGTAGAGGCTCAGCCGCGTGTTGTCGAGCGAGGTGCCGTCATAGCCGGCGCCGGCGTTGACCGCGATGCCCTTGTCGACCACCAGCGTCTGATAGAGGCGGCTGTTCGAGCCGCGGCCGAGGATGTGGGCGAGCACTTCGAGCGCTTCGCTTTCGCCCGGCTTGGCGGTGGCGCCGGACGGCGTCAGGTAGTAGCGCGACACGCTCGGCTGGGTCACGCGCGGATCGGCCAAGGTCACGGTGCGCGGCGCCTCCTGCGCGGGCTCCTGCGGGCGCGCACGCGGCTTGACGTCGGCGACGCGCGGCACCTTGGCGTAGGTCTCCTCGACGAGGCGGCGCACCTCGTCGGGCGTGACGTCGCCGGCGATGACGAGCACCGCGTTGTTGGGCGTGTAGAACCGCCGATAGAATGCGAGCGCGTCCTCGCGGTCGAGCGTCTCGATCTCGTGCCGCCAGCCGATGATCGGCCGGCCGTAGGGATGGTTGAGATAGAGCGCGGCGTCCATCTGCTGGCCGAGCCGCGCGCCCGGATTGTTGGCCACCCGCGTGTTCTGCTCCTCGAGCACGACCTTGAGCTCGGGCCGAACCACGTCGTCGGTCAGCACCAGGCCGGTCATGCGGTCGGCTTCGAACTCCATCATCGCCTTGAGCTGGTCGCGCGGGACGCGCTGGAAATAGCCGGTATAGTCGGCCGAGGTGAACGCGTTCTCCTGGCCGCCGATGGTGGCGACGACCTGCGAGAAGCGGCCGGACGGGTTCTTGGCGGTGCCCTTGAACATCAGATGTTCGAGGAAGTGCGCGAGACCGGATTTGCCCGGGGTCTCGTCGGCGGCGCCGACCCGGTACCACAGCATGTGGGTCACCACCGGCGCCCGATGGTCGGGAATCACCACGACCTCGAGGCCGTTGGGAAGCACGAAATGGGTGACGCGCGGTCCGCCGTCGGCCGCGACAGGCGCGGCGAGCGCCATCACGAGGGCGATGGCGGCGAAGGCTCGGACGACGCTTTTGGGCACGAATTTGCTCTCGTGGAGTTGCTGGTCGCCCCCACGATACACGTTCAAGCGGCCGAGTGCGAAGGCCAACTCGCGCCGATCAGACCGAAACGAGATTAAACTTTGGCGAGGTTCCGGCCTCAATTCTTGGGTTCGACGCGATCCACCACCGTTGTGGCCTTGCGGGCGTCCTGGATGCCCAGCCCGTAGGGTTGTTCCGCCGAAGGCGTCTGATAGCCGGGCGGCGGCGCGGTCATGCTGGTGCGCGGCGGCTCGCCGTTGAATGGCACGGATTCCGGCTTGTAGGGACCAAAGGACGACCATATCGAGTCGAAAAAGGTCTTCTTCTGGCCCAGCTGGTCCGGGCTCAGCGGGCGGGTGGCGTGATCGACATCCGGAGCGGCGGGCCCGCTCTTGGCGGCGGCGGTGCGGCCTTTGTCGAGCTCGTCCGGCCGCAGCGGCCGCTGCTCGTCGATGATGGAGCCTTCGGCCGAGGCTTTGAGCTTGGCGCGCTCGGCCGCGGTCGTTTGCTTGCGACGTCCGGCCGCGTCCGGGTCTTTCGGCCAAGCCGGATTGGCGGCGGCCGCGCTGCCTTCCGGCTGCGGCGGCCGTAGCTCGCGGCTCGGCGGCACGACCAGCGGCGCCCGTTCGCGATACTCGACCCCCTCGTCGCCCCGCTTCATGCCAAGATCCTTCATGATCTGGCGAAAGATCTTGGTGTCGAGCGGAACGTCTTCGTCGTCGGCGGCGCTCTGAGCCGACGCGCTACCCGCAAGCGACAACGCCAGGGCCAGGGTTCCGGCCATGGCGGCAGCCACGCGCAACGGCGTTCTCGGATATCGGTCCAGCATGGACTATCCCCTTCAAGCAGCGGCGAAATGTGCCGCGTCCCCAGGGGGCATTCTGGTGAGGATCAGGGCGCTTTTGCGGCACTCCCCAGCACGGTTTCGTAGAGCAGCCCGATGACGCCGGCCACGATCGCCACGTCCGCCAGGTTGAAAACGTACCATTTGAAGCTGAAACCGGCCGTGGTCAGGTGAAAAAGCAGGAAATCGGCCACCGCCCCATAGGCAAACCGGTCGACGGCGTTGCCGATCGCCCCGCCGATGATCAGGCCGAGCGAAATCGCGGTGAGGCGCGAGGACGCCCGTGCCAGCCATATCCACAGCAACGTGACCGCGATGGCCTTGAGCGCGAGCAGCGCCCACTGGCCGAGCGGCCCGTCCTGCTGGAACAGGCCGTAGCTGATGCCCTTGTTCCAGGTCAGCACCAGGTCGAGGAACGGGGTGAGCGTCACAATGCCGCGCGCGCCCAGATCGAAGACGAAGATCAGCCACAGCTTGAGCGCCTGATCGAGGACGGCGCTGACGAACGTCACCGCGAGGCCGAGCCCGGTGAGGGGACCCCACAGCAGGGATGCCGGCCGAACCGGCTCCGCGCGCATGCCGGACATGGTCACTCCGCCGCCTTGCGCATGGCGTCCCATTCGCGCAGCGCCCGGGCATCGCGCGGCGACACGTCGGGGTAGGCCGGGTCGGAGCCGACGCTCGGCAGGATCTTCCACGAGCGCGCACATTTCTTCCCCTCGGCGAGCCGCACCTCGACCGCCACGCCGCGCACGTCGTCGAGCCGGAAGGCGCCGGGCGGACCTTCGCCTTCGACCAGGGTCGCCGCCGAGGTGATCGCGACCTCGGCCAGGTCGATCTCCACCAGGGCGGCGAACAGATCGGGGTCGGAGACGTAGACCACCGGCGCCGCCTCGAGCGAGGCGCCGATGCGCTTTTGCGCCCGCTCGATCTCGATCGCCCCGGTGACCACGCGGCGGACGTTGCGCAGCTTGCGCCATTTCTCGGCCAGCGCCGGGTCGGCCCAGGCCGCCGGAATGGCGGGGAACAGCTCGAGATGCACGGAGCCTTCGGTCCGCGGATAGCGCGCCAGCCACGCCTCCTCGGCGGTGAACGGCAGCATCGGCGCCAACCAGGTGGCGGTGGCGCGAAACAGCTGGTCGAGCACGGTCAGGCAGGCCTTGCGCGTTACCGAGGAGATCGGATCGCAGTACAGCGCGTCCTTGCGGATGTCGAAATAGAACGCCGAGAGGTCCGTGGTCATAAAGCTGTTGAGCGCCGCGAAGATGCGCTTGTAGTCGAAATCGGCGTAGCACTGGCGCACCAACTGATCGAGCTCGGTCAGGCGATGCAGCATCAGCCGTTCGAGCTCGGGCATCTTGCCGTGCGCAACCCGGTCTGCTTCGTCGAAATGCGCCAGCGAGCCCAGCATCCAGCGGATGGTGTTGCGCAGCTTGCGGTAGGTCTCGACCGTGGTCTTGAGGATCTCCGGCCCGATGCGCAGATCGTCGGCGTAGTCGGAGGCGCAGCACCACATCCGCAGAATGTCGGCGCCCGACTGCTTGATCACGTCCTGCGGCGCGGTGACGTTGCCGAGCGATTTCGACATCTTGCGGCCGTCCTCGTCGAGCACGAAGCCGTGGGTGAGCACGACGTCGAACGGCGCGCGGCCGCGGGTGCCGCAGCTTTCGAGCAGCGAGGATTGGAACCAGCCGCGGTGCTGGTCGGAGCCTTCGAGATACAGCACCGTGTCGGGCCCGCCGTCGAGCTTGCGCCGGATGCCGGCGAGCGACGGGAAGTGCTCGGGGTCCTCCAGCACGAAGGCGTGGGTCGAGCCGGAGTCGAACCAGACGTCGAGAATGTCGTCGACCTTCTGCCACTCGTTCGAATCGTAGTCCGGCTTGAGGAAGCGTTGCGCCGCGCCGGTCGCGTACCAGGCATCGGCGCCCTCCCGCTCGAACGCGTCGGCGATGCGCTTGTTGACGCGCTCGTCCTTGAGAATCTCGACCGAGCCGTCGCCTTTCTCGCGCACGAACACGGTGATCGGCACGCCCCAGGCGCGCTGGCGCGAGATCACCCAGTCGGGCCGGCCCTCGATCATGCCGGTGATGCGGTTCTGCCCCTGCTCCGGCACCCAGCGGGTCACCTTGATCGCCGCGAGCGCGCGGGCGCGCAGCGTGTCGCCCGGCTTGGCCTGGCTGTCGGGCGCCGCGATCTCCTTGTCCATCGCGATGAACCATTGCGGCGTGTTGCGGAAGATCACCGGCTTCTTCGAGCGCCAGGAATGCGGGTACTGATGCTTGAGCCGGCCGCGCGCGATCAGCATGCCGGCGTCGATCAGCGCCCTGATCACCGCCTCGTTGGCGTCGCCCTTGTCGCCCTTCTCGGTGAGGACGCGCTTGCCGGTGAAGCCCGGCGCCTGCTCGGTGAAGCGCCCATCGGCGTCGACCGTGTAGGGGATGACCGTGTTGATGCCGCGCGCCGCGAGCTTGCCGGCGTTGGCGGTCCACACCTCGAAGTCGTCGCGGCCGTGGCCGGGGGCGGTATGCACGAAGCCGGTGCCGGTATCGTCGGTGACATGATCGCCGGGCAAGAGCGGCACTTGAAAATCATAGTCGCCGCCGAATCCCGCGAGCGGATGACGGCAGGTGAGGGCCGCGATCAGCTCCGCCGGCACCGTCGCAAGCTGCCTGAACGCCGTCACGCGCGCCTGTCGCAGGACATCGACGGCGAGCTTTTCCGCGAGGATGAACCTGTCGCCGACCTTCGCCCAGTTTTCGGCCGGCGCGTCGGTGACCTCATAGAGCCCGTAACCGATCCGGGGCGAGAAGCTGATGGCGCGGTTGCCCGGAATGGTCCAAGGCGTCGTGGTCCAGATGACGATCGATGCCTCGACGAGGTCGTCGAACAATTGCTTGGCGGCGGCCGGATCGCCTTCGACCAGGGCCGCGAGCGAGGTCTTGTCGCGATCGATCGGAAACTTCGCCCACACCTGATCCGAGACGAAATCCTCGTACTCCACCTCGGCCTCGGCGAGCGCGGTCTTCTCCACCACCGACCACATCACCGGCTTGGAGCCGCGATAGAGCGTGCCGTTGTGCGCGAACTTCATCAGCTCGCGCGCGATCTGCGCCTCGGCGGCGTAGTCCATGGTCGAGTAGGGATGCGCCCAGTCGCCCTCGACGCCCAGCCGCTTGAACTCCTGCCGCTGCACCTCGATCCAGTGCTCGGCGAAGGCGCGGCACTCGCGGCGGAACTCGACCACCGGCACCGCGTCCTTGTTCTTGCCCTTGGCGCGATACTCCTCCTCGATCTTCCACTCGATCGGCAGGCCATGGCAGTCCCAGCCCGGCACGTAGTTCGAATCGCTGCCCAGCATCTGCTGGCTGCGCGTCACCACGTCCTTGAGGATCTTGTTGAGCGCATGCCCGATATGGATGTTGCCGTTGGCGTAGGGCGGGCCGTCGTGCAGGATGAATTTCGGCTTGTCGCGCGCGGCCTCTCGCAGCCGCTCATAGAGGCCGAGCTTAAGCCAGCGCGCGAGGATTTCGGGCTCCTTCTGCGGCAGCCCGGCGCGCATCGGGAAATCGGTCTTGGGCAGAAATAGCGTCTCGCTGTAATCGCGGGCGGCGTCGGTCATGACCGTTTACCAGGAGGATGGCGATGATGGCTCGGCAGTCCCGGTCCTCCGCCGACGGCAAGTCAGGCGAAGGCCGGGCCGATAATTCGCCGAACGACCGACCCGAAGACACGAGCGAATAGGAAGCGCGCCATCATGGCGCGCTTCCTAGCAGATCGGTCGCCGGCCGGAAAGGCCGCCGCCGCGCGCCGCAAGCGGTCCGCTGGTCGCTTGCGTGCCGCCGTGCGGTGGAACTGACCCCCCGATGGGGCGTTGAGTTCCAGACGGCGGATGCGACGCCGCGAAGATCGCGTTGTCCCCGCGGGCACCCATGCGCAACATTGTCGGGCGTGCCTGCCCCGATCCAGGAGGCGGTTGTGGAGTTTCTGCGTGCTCAACGCGAACGGCGCCACGCCCTCACCATCAACGATCCCAAACCGGTCGAGAACGTCAATGATATCTGGGCGGCCGCCGCCGAGATGGCCACCATCGGTATTTTCATCCTGCTGCTCGGGGCGTGTTTCTACCTTTGCCGCCCGCTTCTGCTGCCGATCCTGGCCGCCGTGGTGATCGGCATGACGTTCGCGCCGCTGATCAAGTTCGGAGCGCGCCACGGCGTGTCGCCGTGGCTCACGGCGGTCGTGCTCGTCGTCCTGGTGATGACCGTCGTCGGACTGGTGGCGACGTTGATCGCCGCTCCGTTGGCCGAATGGATCGCCCGCGCGCCGGAGATCGGCGCCAACATCAAGCAGAAGCTCTACGTGCTCGATCGTCCGTTGTCGGCGTTGCGCGAGCTGCAAGAGACCCTGCTGCCGTCGGCAGGGAGCACGATCGCGGTCGAGCCCTCCCACATCAGCATGGTCACCCCGGTGGTCGCCTTCGTCACGCCGGCGGTCGCGCAAGTGCTCTTGTTCCTGGTGACGCTGCTGTTTTTCCTCGCCGGCCAGATGGAATTTCGCCGCTACGTCGCCTCGTTCATCGGCGGCCGCGACGCCAAGCTGCGATTCATTCGCATCACCAACGACATCGAACAAAATCTGGCGTCCTACGTCGCGACCGTCACGGCGATCAATGTGTGCCTCGGCATCGCCGTCACGGCGGGAGCCTGGCTGTTCGGCTTTCCGAGCCCGGTGATCTTCGGAGTCCTGGCGGCGGTGCTCAATTACGTTCCCTATATCGGCCCTGGCTGCATGGCGGTCATCCTGTTCGCGGTCGGGCTCGTCACCTTTCCGTCGCTCGGATATGCGCTCTTGCCGCCGGCGGCGTTCGTGGCCTTGACCACGATCGAAGGCCATATCCTGACGCCGGCCGTCCTCGGACGTCGGCTCACGCTCAATCCGCTCGCGGTCTTGCTGGCGCTCGCCTTCTGGACTTGGATGTGGGGTCCGATGGGCGCGTTTCTCGCGGTTCCTCTCACCCTCATGGGGTTGGTGACGATCAATCACCTCTTCCCTGACGACGACGTTAAGCTGCCTCATTGACGGCCATCGCCCGATGGAACTTTTTCGCTTGCGCCCGGTTGGCGGGACAGCGAATAATTCGAACAACAGCGGAGCACGTCCAATGTCCAGTACCTCCAACAGCATGCGGGATACGGTTCGCGATACGGTGCGAGACACGGTGAAGGACGCCAAGGACGCGGCGCGCGAGAGCGCCAAGGCCGCCTCCGCCGCGAGCGGCGACATCCAGGCCGACCTCGAAGCGCTGCGCGGCGACGTGGCGCGGCTGACCGCGCAGATCGGCGACATCTTCGCCGCCAAGGGAAGCGCCGCGTGGGGTCGCGCCAAGTCGAACATCAAGGCGAATATCGAGGACGTGGTGTCGGACGCCAGCGCCAAGGGGCAGGAAGCGGTCGACGCCGTGCGCGAGGTCTCCGACAACGTGATGGAGGCTGTCGACGAATCGCTCAAGCGGCGGCCCTATACGACCCTTGCGCTGGCATTCGGAATAGGATTTCTGTTCGGCGTGATGCGCAGGCACTGAGCACCGGCTGCCTTGGCCGCGTCGGGCGTCGATGAGTTGAACGTATGAGCGGCTGGCTCCGTTATCTCGCGCTGAACGCCCAGGCGCGCACCGGTTTTGGCCCCCAGATCGTCGTTTGGTCGCTCATCGCCGTCGTGGCTTCCACGGCGGCGATGGTCTTTCTGTGCATCGCCGCCTTCATTTGGCTTGCGGATCGCTACGATGCGGTGACGGCCGGCCTGGTGCTCGGCGGCTGCTTCGTCCTCCTCGCGCTGATCGCGCTGATCGCGAGCGTGGTCGCGCGCCGCCGCAACGCCGAGCGCGCCCGGCTCGAGCTCGCCGCCCGCAGCAACGCGAACTGGCTCGATCCCAGGCTGATGGCGATCGGCGTGCAGGTCGGACAGACCATCGGCTGGCGGAAATTGGTTTCGCTCGCCGCCGTCGGGCTGCTCGCCGCGGTGCTGGCGCGGGAATGGTTCGGCAAGGACGCGGCCGCGTCCGAAGACGACGAAGCGCCCCCCGAAGACTAGCGCTTCCCCGGGATCATCGCGATTTCCTCCGTCAGCCGTGCGCCGCGCGGCTGTCGGCCGGCACCTCGTGGCGCTCGTCCATCCCGTAATCCCTGATGACGCCGGCGATGCGCAGCCGGTAGTTCGCGAAAAACTCGTTGCGGCCCTTGGTCTGCGCCGCCCGGTGCTGCTCGGTATTGCGCCAGGCGCGGATCGCCGCCTCGTCGCGGAACACCGAGAGCGAGAGGATCTTGCCAGGCTCGGTGAGGCTCTCGAACCGCTCGATCGAGATGAAGCCGTCGATTTTTTCGAGCAGCGGCCGCAACTCGGCGGCAAGGTCGAGATAGTCCTTTTTGTGCTCCGGCTTCGGCCAGACCTCGAAGATGACCGCGATCATCCGTTCCTCCTGCTCTATGGCGAAGAACTCTTACGTTTGTCGCATTTTCGGACGGAAAACCGGATTCCACCCATAGCGCGTCGGAAGACGCGCGTGAACGCGCTTATGATCAAGTCCGGGGCGGGCTTTTTCCTGAAAATGCTCCTTAGGCGACCTGCCGCAGGAACGTGCGCTCCTCGGCCAGGATGAAGCGCCCGTCCTCGGCGGACTGGAAGTTGGCGGCACCCTCACTGTCGGCCTTGAGGCGCGCCCGGTAGGCCTCGTAGGCTGCCAGGCTCTCGAACGAGATCAGCGCGTAGGCGATGTTGTTGGTGCCCTCGTGCGGCATCCAATAGCCGAGCAGGTCGCCGCCGCATCGGGGGATGATGGCGAGCCAGCGGCGCGCATAGGCTTCGAAGGCGTCGCGCTTGAAAGGATCGAGCTGGTAGCGGATGAAGACGGTGATGGTCATGACGGCGGTCTCCGTTAGCGGCCGCATCATGGCCCATTTCGCCCCCGGAATACTTCGGCTATCGTCGAAGTATGGTCACCCCAGGCGTCCCAGCCGCGGAAACGCGTCGGGCCGCCGCGCCAGCGCGACGCGCGCGAGCCGCGCGTCCTCGTCCATGCGCCGGACCAGATCCTCGACGCCCGGAAAATTGAGCTCGGGCCTGATCCAGTCGATGAAGGCCACGTCGATCGTCTGCCCGTAGAGGTCGCCGTCGAAATCGAACAGGAAGGCTTCCAGCAGCACGGTGCCCTGGTCGAACATCGGCCGGCGGCCGAAGCTCGCGACGCCGTCGTAACGGCGCTCGCCGACGCCGACGCGCACCGCATAGATGCCGTGCTTGAGGCGGCAGCCGGGATCGAGCCGCATATTGGCAGTGGGAAAGCCGAGCTCGCGCCCGCGCTTGTCGCCGTGCACGACTTCGCCGCTGACGAACCACGGATAGCCGAGCAGCTCGGCGGCTTCCACCACCTCGCCGGCGGCGAGCGCGGCGCGGATCGGGCCCGAGCGCACCGGGCGGCCGGCGTCCTCGAACCGCGGCACGATGTCGACCGCGAAGCCGAGCTTGGCGCCTTGTGCGGCGAGATAGCCGGGCGCGCCGGTGCGCTCCGCGCCGAAATGGAAATCGAAGCCGATCGCAACGCCGGAAACCGCGAGCCGCTGCACCAGAACCCGTGCGACGAAGTCCGCGGCCGAGAGCTGCGCCAGCGCCGCGTCGAACCGCAGCACGATGGCGCCGTCGAGCCCGGTGGCCGCCAGGAGCCGCAGCTTCGCCCGCTCGTCGGTCAGCCGGAACAGCGGCTCGTCCGGCCGAAAGAAGCTGCGCGGGTGCGGCTCGAAGGTGAGCGCCGCCGCCGGCCGGCCGAGCGCGCGGGCGCGCTGCAGCGCAGCAGCGATCACCGCGCGGTGGCCGCGGTGCACGCCGTCGAAATTGCCGATGGCGACCACCGCGCCGCGCAACGGATGGTCTGCGGGCGCCTGGTCGCGCACCACCGCGAACGGTCGGGTCGGCTGCCGGCTGTCGGTCATGGCGATCGGCTATGCGAGCGTGCCTTGGTGCTGCGGGTGGTTAACAACGTCTGATCGGGCCGCGGTCCCCCATCGCAAGGCCCATCCTGTTGGAGGAATTCGGCTTCCGAATCCCGGCCCTAGGGCGAGTTAACCGGATATTCAACGGAATTGGCTAGTTCTTTCCGGTTGGGAAGGTCCGAGACGCGTCTCGGGTTGCTGGACATCGGCCTGCATCTGCTTTGCCGGGGCCAGCGCGCCGGTCGCCTCGTGACGGAGCGGGATATGGCTGTTGATCTGTCGATGCCGGTCCTCGTTGTCGACGACTACAATACGATGGTCCGCATCATCCGCAATCTGCTGCAGCAGCTCGGATTCACCGACGTCGACGACGCCTCCGACGGCGCCGCGGCGATCGCCAAGATGCGCACCAAGCGCTACGGGCTGGTGATCTCGGATTGGAACATGGCGCCGATGACCGGCTACGAGCTGCTCAGGCAGGTGCGCGCCGATCCGGCGATCGGAAAAACGCCCTTCATCATGGTCACTGCCGAATCGAAGACCGAGAACGTGATCGCGGCCAAGCGCGCCGGCGTCGACAACTACATCGTCAAGCCGTTCAACGCGCAGACGCTGCAGCACAAGATCCAGGCGGTCTTCCCGGACCAGTGATCAGGTAGCACCAGTCAGGTATCAGCAGATTGTTGATCCCTGATCCCTGATTCCTGGAGCTACCACACCAATCGGCGCATCACCGCCTTCGGGTAGAGGCCGGCCGCGGCGAAGATATCGCCGAGCGCGCCGGCGTCGGGATCCTCGCGCGCGCCCAATTCCTCGGCGTGGATGCCGGCGGTGACGAACAGGCAATCGATCCCGAAGGCGGCGGCGCCCTTGAGGTCGGTGCGCACCGAATCGCCGATCGCCAGAATCCGTTTGTGCTCGACCGGAGAGGAGCGCGCCGCCGCGGCGATCGCCAGCGCCTGCTCGTAGATCGGCCGGTAGGGCTTGCCGGCATAGATCACCTCGCCGCCCGCCGCCGCGTAGAGATCGGCGATCGCGCCCGCGCAATAGACGAGCTGCTCGCCGCGCTCGACCACGACGTCGGGATTGGCGCAGATCATGGTCAGGCGGCGCGCCCGCATGCGCTCGATGAGATCGCGGTAATCCTGCGGCGTCTCGACGGTGTCGTCGTAGAGGCCGGAGCAGACCGCATAGTCGGCGCTCTCCAACGGCGTCACGCGGGCGTCGAGGCCATCGAACATCGGGAGATCGCGCGGCGGCCCGATATGGAAGAGGCGATCGCGGCCGCGCGCGGCAATCAGCGCGCGGGTGACGTCGCCCGAGCTGATGATGCCGTCATAGGCCGCGCGCGGCACCTTGAGGCGCTCGAGCATGGTGCGCACCACCACCTCGCCCGGCCGCGGCGCATTGGTGATCAGCACGACGGTGCCGCCGGCGGCGCGGAAGTGCGCCAGCGCGTCGCAGGCCTCCGGCGTGGCGGCGACCCCGTTGTGCACAACGCCCCAGACGTCGCTCAGCACCACGTCATAGCCGGGGGCAAGCGCAGCGAAATGACTGGTGAACGGGGGCAGGGCGGACATCGCGCGGCTGGGAGCAGGCTTTTCGATCGCGGCATGGCGGCCGCGCATTGTCGCGAGCGCGGACGGGCCTGCTGCTTTAGCCGCCTCACTCCGATCCGGCAATGCCGGCCTGCTGGATGACCCGGCCCCAGCGGGCGATCTCGGACTTGACGTAGGCCTGCAGGCGGTCGACCGGCGGAGAGTCGATCGGGATCAGGCCCATGCTGGTGAAGCGTTCGCGGATGTCGGGCAGCACGGTGATGCCTTTGAGCTCGTGATTGAGCCGCCGCACGATCTCGGGCGGGGTATTGGCCGGCGCCACGAACATCAGCCAGCCGCCGGCGTCGTAGCCGGGCACGCCGACCTGCGCCAGCGGCGCGATCTCGGGCGCGGCCGGGACGCGGGCGGTCGAGGTGACGCCGAGCGCGCGCATCTTGCCTTCCCGGATCAGCGGCAGCGCCGGCGGCAGATCGACGAACATCGCCGGCACGTGCCCGGCGACGAAATCGGTCAATGCCGGGGCGCTGCCCTTGTAGGGAATGTAGGTGATGTCGATACCGGTCATGCCCCTGAGCAATTCGCCGCAGAGATGCGCGGGCGAGCCCTGGCCGGCGGTCCCGAACGCCAGGTGGCCGGGCTTGTCCTTCGCCAGCTTGACCAGGTCCGCCACCGACTGCACCGGCAGCGAGGGTTGCACCACCAGCACGAACGGAATCGCGGCGACGTGCGCCAGCGGCACGAAGTCCCTGACCGGATCGTAGGGCAGCGACTTGTGCAGCGTGACGTTGTAGGCGAGCGCCGAGCTGCCGCCCATCAGCAGGGTGTAGCCGTCGGGCGCCGCCTTGGCGGCCGCATTGGCGCCGATCACGGTGCCGGCGCCGGCCCGGTTCTCGACCACGACCGGCTTGCCCAGGCGTTCGGTCAGCTTCTGCGCGAACATGCGGGCGCCGATGTCGGCGGAGCCGCCGGGCGCGAACGGCACGATGATCGTCACCGGCCGCGTGGGATAGTCCTGTGCCGGCGCCGAGGGAGCCGCGGCGAGGATCGCGAGCAGGGCGACAAGGGCAGACCAGGCATAGCGTGCAGGCGTCATGGCTTCCTCCCGGCGTCCGGCGGAACCGCGTTGGTCAGAGCTTAGTCGATCTCAACCGCGGCTGACGAGGCCGCGCGCGAGCTGGGCGAGCCCGGTGGTCCGCTCGGGCTTGGCCGGCTCGGGCGACGGCGTCGCGGCATCCGCGCTGCGGCCGACCGCATTGGGCGCCGCGGCACGATCCTCCGGCGCCGCGAGGTCGCGCACCACCACGTCCGAGCGCTCGGCGATGCCCTGCAACGCCTCCGCGCGCACCGGCCGCGGCGCCGAAAACAAAAAGCCCTGGCCGTAGTGCACGTCGTAGTCGAGCAGATCGACAACGCTGCCCTCGCCTTCGATCTTGTCGGCGATCAGGTCGATGCTGAAGCGGCCGAGCAGGTCGGACAGGTCGGCGGGATGGATGTCGGTGGCGGCGGTGCCGGTGCGATTGAGCAAGAGGCTGGCCGGGATCTTGATGAAGCGGAAGCTGCGGTCGGCGAGCTCGCGCGGCTCGAAGCGCAGGTCCGCCACGTTGTCGAGCGAGAAGCGGAAGCCGCGCTCGGCCAGCGCCTCCAGGCCCTCGTGCTCGATCGGCCCCATGGCGCGGACCGCGCTTTGGGTGAATTCGAGCACCAGCGAGGGCGCGATGGCGCGGTTGGCGTCCAGGAATTCGACGAGCTGCGCAAATACCGTCGCGTCGGTCAGCGTCGACCCCGCGACGTTGCAGAACAGGCCGATGTCCCGATTCTTGAGCAGCAGGCGGCGCACGACCTGGACGCAGCGGAAGACCACGAGATTGTCGATCTTGGGCATCAGCCCGCCGCTTTCCGCCTGCGGGATGAAGTCGGCCGCGTGCAGCACGTCGCCGCGCTCGGTGCGCAGCCGCGACATCGCCTCGTAGTAGCGGACCTTGCGCTGCGGCAGCGTCACGATCGGCTGCAGATAGAGGTCGACCCGGTTGGCCTCGATCGCGCTGCGGATGTCGGCGAGCTTTTCGGCCTCCGGCTCGGGAGCCTTGACGGGATCGACCGCCGCCGGCTTGAGCTCGGGCACGGACGGCGGCAGCGGCGCGGCGGCAGCGACCGGTGCGGCGGTCGTGAGCGGCGCGGCGGGAGTGACCGGGGTGGCGGGCGAGACGGCCGGCGACACCGCGACGGGGTCGGGGGCGATGAACGCGCTCGCCGGTGCGACCGGACGCCTGGAAAGCTCGATGAGGCGCATCTCGTGCGCCGCAACGGTCTCGGCCAGCTGCTTGACCAGCGTGCCGAGCTCGCCGATCTCGGCGGTGAGCGGGTCGGTTGCCGCCTGGGTCCGGTCGATCGCCGCCTGGGTCCGGTCGACCGCGGCGTCGACCCTGTTTTCTATCGCCGCCAGGCGCCGGCCGAGCTCGGCGACCTGGCGGGCGAGATCGGCCGAGCCGCGCGACAGATCGGTGAGCTGGTGGCCGGCGGCGGTGCGCAGCCCGTAGCGGGTCGACATGATGTTGTAGAGCGCGAGCCCCGTGAGAAGAGCGACCGCCACGGTGACCGACTCGGAAATGCTCCCGCCGAGATAGAAATAGACCACCGCGCCGGCCGAGCCGGCAATCAGGACCATGCAGGTGGCGACAAAGATGTCGGCGATGCGCACCAGGGTGTCCGATCTCGCCGGCAACGGCCGGCGGGCATGATTCGCTGTCGCTGTCGTCAATCTTCATCACGTCTCGCGCCGGCGCAAGCGATGTTACCGGCGGTGGACACCGACGCTGGGGGTCGCGATGGAAGGCTGACCTATCCCCTCTCGCCCGTTTGCCGCTATAAGGCCAGCGCCAAAATCCGAGGATATCCGCAGCGACGATGTCCGCGCTCATCGACATGATCGATCGCCGCCCGCAGGCGGCCCTTGGCGTGTTCCTCGCCCTGCATTTTCTCGTCTGGACCGCGCTGCCCGCGTCTCTCTATCCGAACCTGCCGCTCGACCTGATCGAGGCGTTGACCTATGGCCGCGAATGGCAGCTCGGCTATGACAAGCTGCCGCCGCTGCCCTGGTGGCTGATCGAGGCCGTCCATCGGGTGGTCGGACTCGACACCGCCTATTACGCGCTGGCGCAGCTCGCGGTGATCGGCGCCCTGGCGGCGGTGTGGATGACCGCGCTGGCGCTGGTCGGCGCGCGCGGCGCGCTGGCCTCGATCCTGATCGTCGACGGCCTGCACTACTTTCATTTCACCGCCGCCAAGTTCAATCACGACGTGATCCAGTTGCCGTTCTGGGCGCTCGCCGGCTACGCCTTCCATGCCGGCCTCAAGCGCGGCCGCCTGCTCGATTGGGCGCTGCTCGGGCTCGCGGTCGGGATCGCGCTGTGGGCGAAGTATTTCGTGATTGTGCTGGCGGCGCCGATGGCGCTGTTCCTGGTGATCGACCGCGATGCCCGCAAGGCGCTGGCGACGCCCGGCCCCTGGATCGCGCTGGCGATCGCGCTCCTGGTGATGGCGCCACACCTCGTCTGGCTGGTGCGCAACGACTTCCTGCCGTTCGCCTACGCCAGCGCGCGCGCCGCGCCCTCGCGCGGGCTGTTCGATCATGTCCTGCATCCGGTCGTGTTCGCGCTTGGACAATTGTTCGCCCTGCTGCCGGCCCTGCTGATCGCCGCCGCGCTGGCCTGGCCGCGGCCGCCGGCGCCGGCCGCGGTCGCGGCCGACGCGCTCGATCGCCGGATCGTGACCTGGCTGGCGTTCGGTCCGGCGGCCGCCATGCTGGCGCTCGCGGTGATCAGCGGGCGCGGGACCATCGCGATGTGGGGCTATCCGCTTTGGCTGTTCCTCGGGCTGTGGATCGTGCTCGCCGCCAGGACCGCCATCGACGACGCGCGCCTCAAGCGGGTGCTGGCGGCGTGGGCAGCGGTGTTCGCGCTGTTCGCCGTGGTGTTCGTCGCCAGCTACGCGGTGCTGCCGGCCTTCGACCACCGCTACCGGGCGGTGTTCTATCCGGGCAGCCGGCTCGGCGACGAGCTCTCGCGCCGCTTCCGGGCGGCGACCGGCCAGCCGCTCACCTACGTGGTCGCCAGCATGTGGGACGGCGGCAACATCGCCCACTACGCCCCCGAGCAGCCGCGCGTCCTCATCGACGGCAATCCGCGCCGGGCGCCGTGGATCGACCTCGGCGATTTGCGGTCGAAGGGCGCGGTGGTGGTGTGGACCGACGGCGATCCGGCGGTGATTCCGGTCGGCTTGCGCGCCATCGCCGGCGACGCCCAGGTGCAGCCCTCGTTCACCTTGCCGTTCCGGCGCGGCGATCACGTGCTCACGGTCGGCTGGGCGATCCTGCGGCCGCAGCCGGCGTTCGCGGAAGTGGCTAAGCCACCGCCTTGATCACCTTCCCGACCTTGTCGAACAGCTCGTCGAGTTGCGCCTCGCTGATGGTCAAGGGCGGGGTGAGCGCCAAGGTGTCGCCGACCGAGCGCACCATCACGTCCTCCTGGTGGAAGGCGTGCTCGAGGGCGCGGTAGGCGCGCTTGCCGACCGCGTCCGGGATGGCGGC
>JBEVIH010000076.1:0-9084 GCA_040510815.1 Xanthobacteraceae bacterium
GATTGTAGAGTTGGCGCTTGTAGAGCGCCGGGTTCTGCGCCAGCACGGCGCTGCCGGAGAGCAGCACGCTGTAACCGTCGGGTGCGGCCTTGGAGGCGCGCGCGGCGCCGGTCGAGCCGCCCGCGCCGCCGACGTTCTCGACGATGAGCTGCTGGCCCAGGATTTCGCTGATCCGCGCCGTCATGATGCGCGCCACCGTGTCGACCGGGCCGCCGGCGGCCCACGGCACGATCACGGTGACCGGCCGGTTCGGATAATCCTGCGCGACGACGGGGCCCGCCGCGGCGATCAGCGCGGCGATGGCCGTGACGATCCTCAACATGGATGCCTCCTTGATTTGAGGGCGAGACTTGCCGCCGATCGACCGCGCGTCAAGCGCGCTAGTCGACGCTGATCCCGCTCGCCCTGATCGGTGCGGCCCATTTCTCGATTTCGGCCGGGATGAACCTGGCGAGGAACTCCGGCGAGCGGCGATCGGGGGCGGCGGGCGACATGCCGAGCTCGTTGAGCCGCTGCCGCACGGCAGCGGTGCCGACCGCCTGGACCACGGCGTTGTAAAGTTTGTGGACGATGGCCGGCGGCGTGCCCTTGGGCAGGAACAGCGCGTTCCAGGTCGAGGCCTCGAAGTTGGCGAGGCCCTGCTCGTGGGCGGTGGGCAGGTCCGGCAGCACGTCGAGGCGTTGCAGCGAAAGCAGCGCGATCGGCTTTACGGTGTCGCCCTTGATCTGCGGCATCGCCGTGGTGCTGAACGGGCACCAGTAGTCGATCCGCCCGGCGATCAGGTCAGTCATCGCCGGGGCGCCGCCCTTGTAGGGAATGTGCGTGATGTCGACGCCGATCGCGGCGTTGAAGACGAGGCAGCCGAGATGCGTCGCCGAGCCGACGCCGGCCGAGGCGTGCTGCATCTTGCTCTGGTTCGCCTTGGCGTAGGCGACGAACTCCTTGAGATTGCTGGCCGGCAGGTCCTTGCGCACCACGAGGAGCAGCGGCTGGTCGGCGATCATGGCGACCGGCGCGAAGTCGTTGGCGGCGTGGTAGAGCGGCTTCTTGTAGAGCGTCTGGTTGAAGGCGTGGCTGCCGACCGTGCCGACCCCGGCGGTGTAGCCATCGGGCGCCGCCTTCGCGACACGATTGCCGCCGGTCATGCCGCCGGCGCCGGCGACGTTCTCGATCACCACCGGCTGCTTGAGGATCTCCGACAGCGGCTGCGCGATGATGCGTGCCAGCACGTCGTTGCCGCCGCCGGCCGCAAACGGCACGACCAGCGTGATAGGGCGCGACGGCCAGGCGTCGGTGGATTCCTGTGCGAAGGCGGGCGCAATGCAGATCGTCAGAATGGCAAGAACAGCACGCACGTGATGCATTTTCATGTCCTCGCGCGGGCCTAGTCGGCGTTGATGCCGCTCGCCTTGATCGGCGCGGCCCATTTCTTGATCTCGCTCTCGACATAGCGCTGCAAGTACTCCGGCGAGCGGCGCTCGGGCGCTACAATGTCGGCGGCGATAGCCTTGAGGCGGTCTGCCATGCCGGGCGTGTTCAGCGCCGCAATCGTCGGGTCATGCAGTTTCCTGGCGATCGGCGCGGGAGTTCTCGGAGGCAGGAAGAATGCGAACCAAGCGCTGGCGTCGAAATCCTTGAGGCCTTGTTCATCGGCGCTGGGAAGGCTTGGCAGCAGCGGCGAGCGGTTTTTGGTCAGGATCGCCAGCGGTTTCACGGTCTTATTTTCGATATGGGCGATCAGCGCGGCAGCGACGGGACACTGGTAGTCGAGCCGGCCGCCGATCAAATCTTGCAAGGCGAGCGCAACGCCACGATAGGGCACGTGTGTCACCTTCGAGCCGATTGCGCTGTCGAGCATCACGCATGCGAGGTGCGTGCCGGTGCCGATGCCGGCGGAGCCATATTGCATCTTGGCGTGATTGACCTTCGCGTAGGCAAGAAATTCCTCAAGGTTGCTGGCGGGAAAGTCGTTTCGCACCACAAGGAGCAGCGGCAGCTCGGCAAGCAGCGCGACCGGAGTGAAGTCTGCCGCGGCGTTGTAGGCCGGATTTTTGTAGAACGTTTGATTGACCGCATGCGTGTCCATCGTGCCGATCACGAACACCGAGCCGTCGGGACCTGCCCGCGCGACGCGCGCGGCGCCATTCATTCCGCCCGCGCCGGTAACGTTCTCGACCACCACGTTTTGGCCGAGCAGCTCGGACATGCGCGGCGCCAGGATACGCGCGGCGATGTCCGCGCCGCCGCCGGCGGCATAGGGCACGACCAGGGTGACGGGTCGCGTCGGCCAGTCCTGCGCGGAGACCGGCAGCGCGAAGGCGAGCAGGGCGGCGGCAGCCAGAAATCTGGCGAAGTAGGGCATCGTCCGTCTCCGTGGACGGACATCCTGCCCGCTCAGCGCCGCCCGAACAACCGCTCGATGTCGGCGAGCTTGAGCTCCACGTACGTCGGCCGGCCGTGGTTGCATTGCCCGGAGTTGGGCGTCGCTTCCATTTCGCGAAGCAGCGCGTTCATCTCCTCGCCCTTGAGACGGCGGCCGGCGCGCACCGAGCCGTAGCAGGCCATCGTCGCGGCGACGTGCATCAGGCGCCGCTCCAGTGGCAGCGCCTCGTCCCATTCCGCCAGGTGCTCGGCGAGGTCGCGCAGCAGCGCGCCGGCATCGATATCGCCCAGCATCGAGGGCGTCTCGCGCACCGCGACGGCGCCAGGACCGAACGGCTCGATGGCGAGGCCGTACTTGGCAAGCTCGGCGGCGCGCTCGGTCAGCCGCGCCACGTCATCGTCATCGAGCTCGACGATCTCCGGGATCAGCAGAATCTGCCGCGCCACGCCGGACTTGCCGAGCGCGTTCTTCATGCGCTCGTAAACCAGCCGCTCGTGCGCCGCGTGCTGATCGACGATCACCAGGCCGTCGCGAGTTTGCGCCACGATGTAGGTGTCGTGCACCTGGGCGCGCGCGGCGCCAAGCGGCCGGTCGAGCGCATCGGCGGCCGGCTCGGCAACCTCGATGCGCGCCGTCGCGGCGGCGCCGCCGACGTCGAAAGCTTCCTGCGCTGCCTCGGCGAAACCGACCGGGTCGGTGCTGGCCCAGGCGGCGACGGCGGTGCGCGCCGGCGTGCCGGGCCTTGCGAACGAACGCCGCCAGTCGAAGTTGCCACGGCGGGGCGATGTTGCCGGGCGGAACGCCGCGATGGTGGCGCTGCCGCCGGTCGATGCGGCGCGGCCGCTCTCACGGGCCAAGCCCTCCTTCAGCGCGTGCATCAGCAGCGAGCGCACCAGGGCCGCGTTGCGGAACCGCACCTCGGTCTTGGCCGGATGCACGTTCACGTCCACCTCGCGCGGCGGCAGCGTGACGAACAGCGCGACGATCGGATGGCGGTCGCGCGGCAGATAATCGGAATAGGCGCCGCGCACCACGCCAAGCAACAGCTTGTCGCGCACCGGGCGGCCGTTGACGAACAGGTATTGCCCGAGCGAGTTGGCGCGCGAGAGCGTCGGCAGCGCGATGATGCCTTCGACCCTAACGTCCTCGCGCTCTTCCTTCACTTCGACCGCATTGACGCGAAACTCGGGTCCGAGAATGTCGGCGAGCCGCGCCAGCCGTCCCGGCGCGTCGGGCAGCGCCGCCGGCCATGTCAGCGGCGCGCGCTCCTCGCCCACAAGCGTGAAGGCGACGTCCGGCCGGCTCATGGCGAGGCGGCGCACCACGTCGCGAACCGCCTCCGCCTCGGTGCGGTCCTGCTTGAGGAACTTCAGCCGCGCCGGCGTGGCGTAGAAAAGATCTTTGACTTCGACGCGTGTGCCCTCGCTCAGCGCCGCCGGCTTGAGCTCGGATTTCTGCCCGCCGTGCACCTCGATCGACCAGGCGTGCGGCTCGCCGGCGTGGCGGCTGGCGATGCTGAGCTTTCCGACCGAGCCGATCGACGGCAGGGCTTCGCCACGGAAGCCCAGCGTGGCGATCTGCATCAGGTCGTCGCCGTCGAGCTTGGAGGTGGCGTGGCGCTCGATCGCGAGCTCAAGGTCGCCGCGGCCCATGCCGCCGCCGTCGTCGGTGACGCGAATGAGGCGCCGGCCGCCACCGTCGGTCACGATCTCGATCTTCGTTGCGCCGGCGTCGAGCGCGTTCTCGGTCAATTCCTTGACCACGCTGGCAGGCCGCTCAATCACCTCGCCAGCGGCGATGCGGTTGACCGTGGTTTCGGGAAGGCGTCGGACGGGCATGCAGGGGCCTGATTCGGTTTCAGGCCGAACTTATCGGCGCAATGCGACCGCAGCGAGGTTCGCCCGCCGCATTCCCCCGCTATTCAAATGAGACCTTGCCCCGCAAGTTCTTGACGCCGGAGCGCCGTTTCTTGCCCTCCAGCCGTTGGCGGCGCGACGCTTTGGGCGGCTTGGTGGCCCGCCGCGGCACCGGACGGACGGCCGCTTCACGGATCAGATCGAGGAGCCGTTCCAAGGCCTCGGCGCGGTTGCGCTCCTGGGTGCGGTGATTCTGAGCGATCAGCACCAGCACGCCGTCCTTGGTCAGGCGCTTGCCGGCCAGCCGCATCAGGCGGAGGGCCACGTCGTTGGGCAGCGACAGCGATTGGCGCACGTCGAACCGGAGCTGCACGGCAGTGGAGAGCTTGTTGACGTTCTGTCCGCCCGGACCGGACGAGCGCACGAAGCTTTCCTCAAGCTCGGCTTCGTCGATGCTGATGGTGTCGTTGACGCGAATCATGGCGCAGCCCGTCGGCCGGCACCTTCTAGCCAGCCAGATACTTCTTCGCCAGCACCTTGCCTTCTTCCACCGCCGGCTGATCGAACGGATCGACGCCGAGCAGGTGAGCGGCGATGATCGTCTCCAGCATGAAGTGCATCAGAAGCTCGCCGAGCGCCGCCTCGTCGAGCTTTTCGAAGTGGATGGTGCGGACCTGGCAGCCGTTTTTCGCCAGCGTCTCGGCGGTGGCGCGGCCCTGCGCCGCGACGAGATCGCCGATCGTCTTGCCGCCGAGGCCGGGCTCATGGGCGCGCTTGGCAAGTTCGGCGTCGATGCGCGGGCCGCGGCCGGCGGCGCCGACCGTCAGGATCGTGAACAGCTTGTCGCGCGGCCCCGCGATGTAGAGCTGAAGCTGGCTGTGCTGATCGACCGGGCCGAGCGCGGCGATGGGCGTGGTGCCCTTGCCGTCCTTGCCGAGGCTTTCTGCCCACAGCTGCACGTACCACTTGGTGAAGCGGTCGAGCCGGTCGGAATAGGCCATCATCACCGTGATCGGCTTGCCGGAGGCCATCGACAGCGCGGCGCCGACCGCGGCCGGCACCTCGGCCGGCGGCTTGCCGGTCAGCACCGGCGCCAGCGCCGCCGCTGCGCCGGCGCGGATCGCGCCGATGTCGAGGCCGCAAACGGCGGCGGGCAGCAGCCCGACGTTGCTGAGCACCGAGAAGCGGCCGCCGACGCCGGGATCGTGGTCGAGCATCGGCGTGTCGTGGGGAGCGAGCAGATCGCGCAGGCCGTTGGGCCTGCCGGGCTTGGCCGGCTCGCTGAGCCCGAGGAGGTGATCGTGCGGATCGCGCTTGGCGGCCTTGAGCGCGGCGATGACCGCAGCGGTTTGCATCAGCGTCTCGGCGGTGCCGCCCGACTTGGAGATCGCAACAAACCGCGTGGAGGCGAGCGGCAGTTGCTCGAGCATCGCTTCAAACGTGCCGGGGTCGAGGTTGTCGAGGAAATGCAGCCGTGGCTTGCGCAATGCGCCGAGCGCGGGTACCGCGTGGCCGGCGAGCTGCGCCAGCGTCTGGCCGCCGAGGCTCGAGCCGCCGGTACCGAGCCACACCACGTCGGTGGTGTTCTCCTGCAGCAGCCGCGCATAACCGAGGATCGGCGAGACGTCATCGCGCTTCTCCGGCAGGCGGAGCAGCGGCAAGGTGCCGTCGGCGTGATGTTTGCGCAGCGCGGCGAGCGCCTCGCCGGTTCGCGCGAGCGTCTCGGGGAAGTTTGGCGCGCGTGCGAGTTCGATCGATTGCTTGAGCATCGCCGACCGCGGGCTACTTGCCCGTTTCGTTCGAGGTCAGATCCTTGGGCCGGCCGACCACCGTCACCAGCATGCCGCCGTGGGCCAGCCGCTTGGCGACGCGGCGCGCGTCCTCGAGGGTCACGGCGTCGATCAGGCTGTTGCGCTTGTCGATGTAGTCGATGCCGAGATCGTCGATCTGGATCTGCAGGAGCTGGCTGGCGATCTTGGTCGAGGTGTCGAAGCGCAGCGGGAACGAGCCCTTGAGGTAGTCCTTTGCCTCGGCGAGCTCCTTCTCGGTCGGGCCTTCGCTGGCCATCCGGCGGATTTCAGCCTCGATCAGCTTGAGCGCCTCGCCGGCGCTGTCGTTGCTGGTCTGCGTGCCGCCGGTGAACAGCGCGGCGCGGTCGAGCGGCAGGAGATACGACGACACGCCATAGGCGAGGCCGCGTTTCTCGCGAACCTCGGTGTAAAGCCGCGACGAGAACGAGCCGCCGCCGAGGATGTGGTTGACCACAAACGCCGGGATGAAATCCGGGTCCTTGCGGGCGAGGCCCTGGCCGCCGAACGAGAGCACCGCCTGCGGCACGTCGAGATCGATGACGATGCGGCGGCCGACGTCCTGGATGCGCGCGGCCGGCAACGGATTGAGCTGGCCCTTGGCCGGCAGCGCGCCGAACACGCGGTCGAGAGCGGGCCCGAGCGTCTTGGCGTCGATGTCGCCGACCACCGCGACCTTGAGGGTGCCTCGGGTCAGCACGCGCGAATGATATTCGCGCAGATCGTCGCCGGTGATGGTCGGCACCGATTCCAGCGTGCCGTTGGTCGGCCGGCCGTACGGATGGCTCGGGAACGCCGTCTTCCACCAGACGCGGTTCGAGATGCTGTTCGGATTGGTGGTCTCGCGGCGCAGCGCCGACACCGCCTGGGCGCGCACGCGCTCCAGCGCGTCGTTGTCGAAGCGCGGCTGGGTCACCGCGAGCCGCAGCAAGTCGAGGCCCTGGTCCAAGTTGTCGCGCAGCACAGTCAGCGAGCCCTGGAAATTGTCGCGGCCGGAGGAGAAGCGGAGCTGGACGGCGTTCTCTTCCAGGCGCTGCTGGAACGCCTTGGCATCGAGCTCGCCGGCGCCGTCGTCGAGCAGCGCGGCGGTGAGGTAGGACACGCCGGGCTTGACCTCGGGGTCCTGGTTGGCGCCGCCGGTGAAGGCGAAGGTCACGGCAACCAGCGGGATGGTGGTGTCGCGCACCAGCCACGCCTCGATGCCGCCGGGCGACTTCACCACTTCGATCTTGGTGGCCTGCGCGGGCGCCAGCGGCGCTGCCGCCGCAAGCAGCAGGGCGGCGCCGGCAACGAGCTTTGTGAATTGCATGGTCACGAGCGTTTTTCCTCGCGGCGCGTTTCGTCCTTGATTAGGTAGCCCGTCACCGAGCGGCGCTTGTCGAGCCAGGCGCGGGCGGCAGCGTTCACGCTTTCCGGCGTGACGGCGCGGATCCGGTCAGGCCAGTTGTTGACTTTGGCGACCGAAGAGCCGGTGGTGAGCGCGACGCCGTACCAGCGCGCCAAGCTCTCCTGGCTGTCCTGCGCGAACACCGCGTCGGCGATCAGGCGGTTCTTCGCCCGTTCGGCCTCTTCCGCGGTGACGCCCTTGGTCACAATGTCGTCGATCACCGAGTCGATCGCCTGCTCGAGCTGCGGCAACGTCACGCCGGCCTTCGGCGCGCCATAGACGCTGAACCGCGTCGCATCGAGGGCGGAGCCGGAGTACCAGCCGCCGGCGCTGACCGCGAGCTCGCGGTCCATCACCAGCGTGCGGTAAAGCCGGCCGGTCGAGCTGTTGCCGAGAATGTGACCCAGCACGTCGAGCGCCTCGGCTTCGCCGGGCTTTGCCGTCGTGGCGGACGGGACCAGATAGGCGCGCTGTAGGCTGGGCTGGGCCACGCGCGGATCGGCGAGCGTGACCTGCCGCGGCGCGACCTGCGCCGGCTCCTGCGGGCGCTTGCGCGGGCCGATCTCGGTGGTGGGTTCGACCTTGCCGTAGGTCGCTTCGGCGAGCGCCTTGACCTCGTCGGCGTTGACGTCGCCCGCCACCACCAGCACGGCGTTGTTCGGCGTGTAGAACCGCTTGTAGAAGGCAAGCGCTTCCTCGCGGTTGAGCTGCTCGATCTCATGCCGCCAGCCGATCACCGGCCGGCCATACGGATGGTTGAGGTACAGCGCCGCTTCGATCTGCTCGCCAAGCCGCGCCCCGGGATTGTTGGCGACGCGCTGGTTCTGCTCCTCGAGCACGACCTTGAGCTCGGGCGCGACGACCGCGTCGGTCAGCACCAGCCCGGTCATGCGGTCGGCCTCGAATTCCATCAGCGTCTTGAGGTGCTCGCGCGAGGTGCGCTGGAAATAGCCGGTGTAGTCGCTGGAGGTGAAGGCGTTCTCCTGGCCGCCGATCGCTGCGACCGTCTTTGAGAACTTGCCGGCCGGATTCTTCTCGGTGCCCTTGAACAGCAGGTGCTCCAGGAAGTGCGCGATGCCGGACTTGCCCGGCGGCTCGTCGGCGGCGCCGACCTTGTACCAGAGCATGTGGGTCACCACGGGGGTGCGGCGGTCCGGGATGACCACGACCTCGAGGCCGTTGGCGAGCTTGAAGGTTGTCACGTTCGGCGCGGCCGCGGCGCGCGGCGCATTGGCGCCGGCGATGAGCGCCACCAGCGCGGCTGCGGCAAAGGCATGCGTCAGTTTGCGGGGCACCGGGCAAAACTCGCGGGGTTCAGAGGAAAATCGTCTCGGCGTCGGCACCACGCTTGCACCGGCGCGGCAACATCACATCAACAAACATGGAATGGAAGCCGCCGCTCGGCAAGCTGCCCTTACCTGCCCCGCATCTGGTCCGTGTCCATCGGATTGATGGCTTCCGGCTTCGCGACGCCCAAGCCGTAGGGATGGGCGGGCGACGGCGTGCGGTATCCCGGCGGCGGCTCGGTCAAGCTGCTGCGCTGCGGCTCGCGGGTGAAGGTTGCGGTTTCCTGTTTCTTCCCCATCAGCCCGCCAATGGTGAAGAAGCTCTTGCTGCCGAGCTCCTGCCACGTGCTGGGCGCGGTCGTAT
>JBEVIH010000077.1:0-13480 GCA_040510815.1 Xanthobacteraceae bacterium
CCGTCATGGCCAACAATGCCGACTGGCTGAACGAGCTCAACTACATCGATTTCCTGCGCGACGTCGGCCGGCACTTCTCGGTCAACCGCATGCTGGCGTTCGATTCGGTCAAGCTGCGGCTCGACCGCCAGCAAGAGCTGTCGTTCCTCGAATTCAACTACATGATCCTGCAGGCCTACGACTTCGTGGAGCTGCACAAGCGGCACGGCTGCGTGCTGCAGATGGGCGGCTCCGACCAGTGGGGCAACATCGTCAACGGCATCGAGCTCGGCCGGCGCATGCTCAACGCGCAGCTGTTCGCGCTCACCTCCCCGCTGATCACCACCTCGTCCGGCGCCAAGATGGGCAAGACCGCGGCCGGCGCGGTCTGGCTCAACGCCGACATGGTGAGCCCGTACGACTACTGGCAATACTGGCGCAACACCGAGGACGGCGACGTCGCGCGCTTCCTCAAGCTGTTCACGGTGCTGCCGCTCCCCGAGATCGCCCGCCTGGCGGCGCTCAAGGGCCAGGAGCTCAACGAGGCCAAGAAGGTGCTGGCGACCGAGGCGACCGCCCTGGTGCACGGGCGCGCCGCCGCGCAGGAGGCGGCCGAGACCGCGCGCCGCACCTTCGAGGAGGGGGCGCTGGCGGAGACGCTGCCGACGGTCGAGATCCCGGCCGGCGAGCTCGACACGGGCATCGGCGTGCTGGCCGCCTTCGTGCGGGCCGGGCTCGCGAGCTCGAACGGCGACGCCCGCCGCCAGATCAAGGGCGGCGGCATCCGGGTCAACGACGCTGCGGTGACCGACGAGAAGATGCTGCTCACGCGCGCGCAGCTCACGCCCGAGGGCGTCATCAAGCTCTCGCTCGGAAAGAAGAAGCACGTGCTGCTGAAGCCGGTTTAGGCCTCAGCGCGGCGTATCGGCGTAGTTCTGGATCGGCGCGGCGGGATAGCTCGGCGGCGGGGCGGCGTAGCTTTGGGCGCCGCCGGTGGCGGTCGGGAACTCGAAGAACTTGCGCAACAGGCCGGGCGCCACCGCCGAGATCGGATTGACGCGCAGCACCGGCGCGCCGGGCGGGCCGACCACCTCGTAGGTCACGCCGAGCAGGCCTTCGTTGCTGCCGCCCAGGAACAGCCCGAACAGCGGGATCTGGCCGAACATGTTGTTGAGGCCGTAGAGCGGAACGAAGGTGCCGCGCATGCGCACTTCGTCGCGCGTGTAGTCGATATAGCCGTCGACGGTGGCGCCGATGGCCTGGCCGCGCACGATTCCCTCGCGGATGGTGAAGCGACCGAGCGAGCGGGTGAAGTCGACCCGCATGCGCGAGAAATCGACGCCGCCCGAGGCACCGGCGACGCGGTCGAGCGCCGCCTCCCCGCGCACCGCGAAGTCGCGGATGTTGAGGATACCCTCCTGCGGCGCCTTGTCGGCGGCCTGCGGGTCCAGCGCCACCCACATCTCGCCGCCGATGAGCTTGGCGTAGATGTCGGTGAAGCGGAAAAACGCGCCGGCGTCGTTGCTCTCGACGAAGATGACCTGGCGGCCGGTGTTGCCGCGGCCGCGCAAATCGCCGATGAGCGGCGTGTCGCGCCCGAGCTTGGCGCTCAGCGCGAAGCTGGTGATCGTGCCGGCCCGCCGCGACAGCCGCAGATCGAGGCCGCGCAGCGTCTCGCCGTGATGGCCGACCACGGTCCCGAACTTGAGGTCGAGATCGACGTCCTTGGCGTCGTGCTTCTGCCTGCCGATCGGGCCGGCCATCGCTGACTTGACGAAGCCGCGGCCGTCATAGACGTCGCCGCGCATGGTCACCCGCAAGGTGCCGTCCGGTCCGCGATCGGCCTTGAGGTTGGCCTTGTCGCCGTCGGAAAGATTGAACACCGGGAATTGCGCCGACTGCACGTCGGAGGAGCCGTCGAGTTCGAGCGCGCCTTTGACGGAGACGCCGGGCGCTTCGATCACCAGGTCCTCGAGGCGGGTCATCGGGGACTTATTGACGAGGGTGAAGCTGGCGCGGGCCGGCCTGCCCGCCGGCTTGCTCCAGCCGGGCAGGAGATTGTCGACCTTGGCCTGGCTCAGATCGGCGTCGATCGAGAGCCGGCTGTCGCCGCCGCTGGCGGGCACGCGGCCGTTGAGCTTGACCGGCACCGGCCCGCTGAGAAAGCCGGCGAGATCGAAGCCGAGCTTGTTGCGGGCGTTTTCGTCGAGCGTGGCCTGGAGGCGGACCTCGGCATCGGTGGTGTCGCGCGGCTTGCGGTAATCGAGGTTAGCCGCAACGCCGTTGATCTTGACGTCGCCCCTGATCCAGTGGCCCTGATTGTTGGCGTTGACCTTGAGCGTCGAGGCCTCGACCTTCTGCCCCATCACCACACGCTCGGCCGCGAAGTTGGTCACGTCCATGGCGATCGTATAGGCGGACGAGCCGGGGGCGAGATCGGCCTTGAGCGGCATCGCCAGCGTCACCTGCGCGGTGAGCGTGCCGCGGCTGGTGGCGGGCTCGAGCGGCGTGCCGGAATAGTCGCGCAGCCGATCCAAGGCCAACAGCTCGGCCGCCGCCGGCACCGATCCGTCGAGGCGGAAGCGGGCCTTGGCGGGCGGCGCCTTCGGGAAGGTGTCGGGCACCTCGAACACGCCGTTGGTAATCGACAACTTGCGGCCGGGCGAGAGCTCGACATTGCCGCGGCCGATATTGACCACCGCGGTGCGTCCGGTAATGCGCACGTTGAAGTCGGCATCGCGGATCGACGGCAAGCCTTCGACCGGCCGGATTTCGGCGCCATGGCCGACGATCTCGATCGCCAAGCCATCGTCGGGAACCGGCGGTCCGCTCGACTTGAGCGTCGACATCGGCGCGTTGGTGGCGATCGCCAACCGCTCGACCGTCCCGTTGCGGACATGCTCATCGACCCAGGCGCGCACTTTCGGCGCGGCGAAGACCGGCCACAGCCGCTTCATCGCCGACACCGACATGCGGGTGCCGGCGACGCCGAAGTCGACCCGCGGGTCGCCGTCCGAATAGTCGATGGTGCCGCGCAGCGCGACACCGAGGTCCATGTTGCCGAACTCGCCCTGCTCGACGTCGATGCGCTGCTTGCCGGGATCGACCAGCAAGCGCAGCAGGAACCGGTTGAGGATCAGCGGATTGGGATCGGCCGGCGAGGCCGAGGCGAGCACGATCGAGCCGCCGGAGACCTTGACCCCCCAGGCGCCCCCGCTCTCGCGCGGCGCATCGAGCTGGCCCAGCAAGGTGAACCGATTGCCGCCCGACACCACCTGGAACGGCACCACCAGGGCCTCGCGCGCCGCGTCCCAATCGAGGCTGATCTCGGCGCGATCGATCGGAATGCGCGCAAGCGGATCGTCGAGGTCGACGATGAATCCCTTCTCCGCCACGATCCGGCCATCGATCATCAGCGGCTTGCCGTCGGGCCCGATATCGGCGCGGATGCGGCCCGACAGCGGCAGGTCGGGCTCGTAGTCGTTGAGCCCAAGCCGCATCGCCAGCATCAAATCCTTGGCCTGCACCTTCTGCGTCTCGATGTCGATGATGCGACGGCCCTGCTGGGTCGGCATCATCGTCGCGCGGATCAGCCAAGGCCGCTCGGCGGCCTCCGAGCCGACCGTGAAGGCGATGCCGCCGCCCTTCGGGCGCGTGACGCTGAGATCGATATTGGTGAACGTCCACTGCTTGCCGCTGCGCGCATCGTCGACGGTGAGATTGCCGCCCTTGAGGCCGATCTCGGTGAGATCGCGGCCGTCGAGCCCGCTGGCGTCGAGGCTCTCAATCCAGGCGAGCAGCGCGGCGAAATCGGGAAGGCCGGCGCGGCCGGTTGCACCGGTTGCGGGCGCCGCCGGAGCCGCGGCGACCGGCGCCGCCGTGTTGAGCGAAGACAGCGTGGTGCCGGTGATGACCGGCGTGGAGGACGCCGAAGCGGTGACGAAGGGACGCTGCTTGTTGCCGGCGAACACCGTGACCTTGCTGTCGGACTCGATGCGCACCGCCATCTCGGCGCCGACCAGGCTCAGTCGCTCGGCGCGGATGCGGCCGGTCATCAGACCGGTCCCGGAAACTCCGACCTCCGCCTTCGGCGCGCTCGCCACGATCGTGCCGTCGGCATCGCGCACGACGATGTCGCGGATGCGCAACGCCGTGCGCCCGCTGGCGTCGCGCTCGAGCTGGGTGCCGCCGACCTCGACCTCATGGCCGCCGCCGAAATTTTCCTTGATCGCCGCGGTGAGCCACGGCGTCGCGAGATCGAGCTCGATCGGGCCGCTCGACAGGCGCCACCACAAGGCCGACATCGCGACCAGCACGACGGCGCCGAGCGCGCCGCTGACGATGGCGAATTTTCGGATGCGCGGCCCCAGGAAGGACCGCATGTGCCAATCAAACCGCTTGAGCCGCCGAACGCGGGAGACTTGCGCGTGATCCGGCGCGCCGTCCGGTGGCCATGCATCCGGCTCGTGCAGATGCACGTTGAGGCTCGCCTCCAGTTTTCGGAGGGCGGCAATATCCGGATGAGTTGGCTGATCCGCCATGCCCCGACTTGGCGTCCCCTCGACCGCGCCGCCCTGCCGCCCGTCGGCGGCGGAGCGTGCCCCTTGCTGCGGTCAGCGATTCCCCTGCAAATCGTCGACCCGACAGCACTTTCCCGCGTATCGCTTAACTCTCAATTGACCGGAGAAAAGGGACGAAAGGAAGGCACATGAGTACCGATCTGGCGGAGGGCGACAAGGCGCCCGCGTTCAAGCTGCCACGCGATGGCGGCGGCAGCTTGGCGCTCGCCGACTTCAAGGGCCGCAGGCTCGTGCTGTACTTCTACCCCAAGGCCGACACTCCTGGCTGCACCCGGGAAGCCATTGATTTTTCAAGACTCCGCGGTGAATTCCAGAAGGCCGGCACGGACATTGTGGGGGTGTCGGCGGATGCGGTCGCGGCCCAGGACAAGTTCAAGAACAAGCACGACCTGGCCATCACGCTCGCCTCCGACGAGACCCGCAAGATGCTCGAGGCCTACGGGGTCTGGGGCAAAAAATCGATGTACGGCAAGACTTTCATGGGCATCACCCGGACCACCTTGCTGATCGGCGCGGACGGCCGGATCGCCCGCATCTGGCGCAAGGTCAAGGTCGACGGCCACGCCGCCGAGGTGCTCGCCGCCGCCAGGCGGATGAAGGAGGACGGATGACGAAGGCGGATAAGCGAGAAAACGGACTGCGGACGAACAGACCTTGCTAATTGCTGGATTCTCCACAGAAAATTTCCGGAAAATTAACCATAATTCGTTCGAATTGCGCGAGTTAGCGCCGGCGTAAGGTCATGTGACGTAGGGGACCGGCGGGGATGCGTGAATGTCTCGACGGTCGTCATCGCACTATCACCCGAGTGGTTATTCGGCCCATCCAGGCGATGGCCGGATGCAGCTTGCGGCCGCTGCCGTAGGGCGCGGCTATGCGCTGGTCCACGCCGGGCGCCAGTTGCGGCTGGGGCCTGCCGCCTTCTGGGTGGTGGTCGGCACCCTCGTCGTCATGACGCTGTGGACGATCGGCACCGCCACCTATTTCGCCTTCCGCGAGGACGTGCTCACCCGGCTGATCGCCCGCCAGGCCGAGATGCAATTCGGCTACGAGGATCGCATCGCCGAGCTGCGCGCCCAGGTCGACCGCATCTCGAGCCGCCAGCTGCTCGATCAGGAACAGTACGAGCAGAAGCTCGACCACATCGTGCGCCGGCAGTCGGCGCTGGAATCGCGCGCCTCGGCGCTGGGCGGGCTGCCCGATCCGGCGCCGACCGGCTCGATCAAGCCGCCGGCGCGCGGCGGCGCGCCCGAGCCGTTGCGCGCCGCGCCGCTCAAGCCGTCGCCGATCAACGACATGACGATTCTCGGGCCCGCGCCCGATCGCCGGGCGGGGCGCAGCGGCGTCGACGCGGCACTGGCGCGGCTACAGGGGTCGCTCGATCGGGTCGAGCAGCGGCAGGCCAACGCGCTCAATTCGCTCGAGGACAACTACGATGCCAAGGCGCGGCGCATGCGCGGCGTGCTGGCCGATATCGGGCTCGATGCCCGCAAGCTCGCCGGCGTGGCCGGCACCGGCGGACCGCTCGTGCCGGTGCGGGCGCCGACCAACGTCCAAGCCTTCGAGCAGCAGATGCAACGCATCAGTCTGGCGCGCGCCCAGGTCGACCGGCTCGCGCGCACGCTCAGCACCGTCCCGCTGCGCAAGCCGCTGGCCGGCGACGTCGACCTCTCGTCGGGCTTCGGTGTGCGCACCGATCCGTTCACGCGCTCGCCGGCCATGCATACCGGGCTCGATCTGCAGGGCGAGACCGGCGATCCGGTCCGCGCCACCGCCAACGGCACCGTCACCTCCGCCGGCTGGAGCGGCGGCTACGGCAAGGTGATCGACATCGACCACGGCAACGGCATTGCCACCCGCTACGGGCACCTCTCGTCGATCGACGTGCAGGTCGGCCAATCGGTCAAGATCGGCCAGATCATCGGCAAGGTCGGCTCGACCGGGCGTTCGACCGGCCCGCACCTGCATTACGAGACCCGGGTGGCAGGCGAGGCGGTGGACCCGAACAAGTTCCTGCGCGCCGGCCAGAAGCTCGACGGCGGCCACTGACGTCCATCCGCTGAATTGATGCGGGAGCCCGCGCCCGGCGCCGCCGGCGCGCGGCGAGACATTTTCCTGCCTCACCTGCCGCATTATCCTCCGCCAATGCTCTGCGCCCACGAGACGATCGAGGCTGCCGCCGCGCGAGCGGCGAGCCGCAGGACCTGAGATGACGGCGCTCGTCGACCTCGTGCAGAAGGGCATCGCCGCGCACCGGGCGGGACAGCTGGCCGAGGCGGAAGCGCTCTACCGGCAGGTGCTCGGCAGCGATCCCAACCAGTTCGAGGCGCTGCATTTCCTGGGCCTGATCGCGGCGCAGCGCGGCGAGCTCGCGGAGGCCGACCGCCTGGTCAGCCGGTCGCTCGCGATCAACCCCGCGACCGCCGATGGCCACTCCAACCACGCGCGCATCCTGCGGGCGCTCAACCGGCCGCAAGATGCGCTCGCCAGCGCCGACAAGGCGCTGGCGATCAACGGCCAGTACGTGGATGCGCTGGTGCACCGCTGCAACGCCTTGCGCGACCTCGGCCGGCCTGCGGACGCATTGTCGAGCATCGAGAAGGCGCTCGTACTCAATCCATCCTACGTGGTGGCGCTGGCGGCGCGCGGCGACGTTCTCGCCAGGCTCGGGCGGCACGCCGACGCGGTCGCCTCGTACGACCGCGCGATCGCGGTGCGGCCCGACTACGTCGAGGCGCACAACAACCGCGGCCTGGCCCTGCACGAGCTCAAGCGTTTCGGGGAGGCGCTCGCCGCATACGACCGCGCGGTCGCGATGCGGCCCAACTACGCCGAGGCGCTCAACAACCGCGGCCTCGCGCTGCACGAGCTCAAGCGCTTCGAAGAGGCGCTCGCGAGCTTCGACCGCGCCACCGCGATCCGGCCCGACTACGCGCAGGCGTTCTATAATCGCGGGTGGACCTGCCATGCGCAGGCGCGCTTCGGCGACGCCTTGGCCGCCTATGAGCGCGCGCTTGCGATCAAGCCCGACTTTGCCGAGGCCGCCTACAACCGCGGCCACACGCTGCGGGAGCTCGACCGCCGCGAGGACGCGCTGGCCGCCTTCGCGCGCGCGACCGCGGTCAAGCCCGACCACGTCGAGGCGTTCTACAATCATGGGCTCACGCTGCAGGAGTTGCGGCGTTTCGACGAGGCGCTCGCCAGCTATGACCGCGCGCTCGCGATCAAGCCCGACCACGCCGGCGCGCTGACCAACCGCGGCCTGACCCTGCACGAGCTCAAGCGGTTCGAGGAGGCCTTGGCCGCATACGACCGTGCGCTTGCGATCAAGCCCGATCACGCCGTCGCGCTGACCAACCGCGGCCTCACCTTGCACGAGCTCAAACGCTTCGACGAGGCCTTGGCCTGTTTCGGCCGCGCGCTCGCGATCGCGCCCGACCATGTGCAGGCGTTCAACGGCCGTGGCGCCACCTTGCACGAGCTCAGGCGCCACCATGACGCGTTGGCCGACTACGACCGCGCGCTGGCGATCAAGCCGGATTACGCGGAGGCGCTCGACAACCGCGGCCTCTCGCTGCACGAGCTCGATCGGCTGGAGGAGGCGCTGGCCCACTATGACCGCGCGCTCGCGATCGCGTCCGACCATGCGCCGACCTTCAACAATCGCGGCGTCACGCTGCACGAGCTCGGGCGTTTCACGGCGGCGGTTGACGACTACGAGCGGGCGCTCGCGCTCAAGCCGGATTTTGCCGACGCCGGCTTCAATCGCGGGCTGACGCGGCTGCTGAACGGACAGTTCGCGCAAGGCTGGCGTGACTACGAATTTCGACATGACGTCAAGGGCCCGACCAGCCCGCGCCCGCCGGTGGTGGCGCCGACCTGGAACCGGGAACCGCTGCGCGACAAGAGCATCGTCGTTTTCTGGGAGCAGGGGCACGGCGATATCGTGCAGATTGCGCGCTACCTGCACTCGCTCAACGCGCTGGGCGCGCGCGTCACCTTGCTCGCGCCGAGGAATCTGCAGCGGCTGCTGCGGCCGTTCGCCGGGCCGGTCGAATTGACGTCGGCGCTCGACGGCACGCGCGCGTTCGACTTCCAATGCCCGCTGATGAGCCTGCCGCTGAAATTCGACACCGATCTCGGATCCATCCCGAACGCGGTGCCGTATCTTCGCGCCGAGCCCGAGCTGGCCGCGCGCTGGCGCGAGAAGATCGGGCAAGCCGGCTTCAAGATCGGCATCTGCTGGCAGGGAAACCCGATCGCCAAGGTCGACAAGGGACGCTCGGTACCGCTGGTGCAATTTGCGCCGCTGGCGCGGCTGCCGGAGGTCAGGCTGATCAGCCTGCAGAAGCATCACGGGCTCGATCAGCTCGACCGGCTGCCGGCCGACGTGAAGCTCGAGACGCTCGGCGACGATTTCGACGCCGGTCCCGACGCCTTCGTCGATACCGCAGCGGTGATGATGAGCCTCGACCTCGTCGTCACCTCGGATACCGCGATGGCGCACCTCGCCGGCGCGCTGGCGCGCCCGACCTGGGTGGCGCTCAAGCACGTGCCGGACTGGCGCTGGCTCATCGATCGCGACGATTGCCCGTGGTATCCGGGCATGCGCCTGTTCCGCCAGCCCGAGCGCGGCAATTGGGACGCGGTGTTTGCACGGATCGCCGAGGAGCTGCGCGCGCTGCTCGCCGCGCGCCCGAGCGGGCGCGTGACCTAGAGCGGGATGACTTTTCCTCGAATCGTCATCCCGCTCTAGCTTTTTGTTGGAGCATGATCTTTACCGAAAACCGGGATCCACCCATAGCGCGTCGGAAGACGCGCGTGAACACGCTTATGATCAAGTCCGGGGCAGGCTTTTTCGGGATCATGCTCTAATCCACCTTCGCGCCGGAAAACTTCACAACCTTCGCCCATTTCTCGGTTTCGTCGATGACGAACTTGCGGAACTCGGCGACGCTCATCGGCATCGGCGCCGCACCGAGGTCGGCGAACCGTGCTTTGATCCTGGGGTCCGCCAGTCCCACAGTGATCTCCCGGTTCAGCCGTTGGATGATTTCGGGCGGCGTGTCCCGCGGGGCGCCGACGCCGAACCAGGCGCTGAGCTCGTAGCCCGGGACGGTGTCGGCAATGGTCGGCACATCCGGCAGCACATCGGACCGGGTCGCGCTCGTCACCCCAAGCGCGCGCAGCTTTCCGGCTTTGATGTGCTCGATCGAGGACGGAACGGTATCGAACATCACGTGCACTTGACCCGACATCAAGTCGTGCAGCGCCGGCCCCGAGCCGCGATACGGCACGTGGAGAATATCGACGCCGGCCATCACCTTGAACAACTCGGCTGCGAGATGCGCCGATGTGCCGTTACCGGCGGACGCATAACTGATCTTGCCGGGATTGGCCTTGGCATAGGCGATGAACTCGCCCACCGTCTTCACGGGCAGTGACGGCGTCACCTCCATCACGTTCGGCACGCGCACCAGCCCGGCAATCGGTGCGATATCGGCGAGGAAATTGAACGGGAGCTTTTGGTAGAGCGTGGCATTGATGGCATGGACGTGCGCCACCATGAGGATCGTGTAGCCGTCGGGCGACGCGTTGACCGCCGCCTGGGTACCGATATTGCCGCCGGCTCCCGGCCTATTGTCGATGACCAATTGCTGGCCGAGCCGCTCCGACAGGTACTGGCCCATGATGCGCGCCAGGATGTCGGTCGGACCGCCGGCAGCGAAGGCGACGATCCAACGCACCGGCCGCGTCGGATAATCCTGCGCCGCGGCGCCGCCGACCCCGATGCCGACAAGACAAAGGAGACTCAATGCAAGAAAGCGAATGCGTCGGATCATGGCGTGCCACCGTCAACGCCGCGAACGGGCAACCTTGACCGTCGGAGGGCGCCGTCCTCCGGTCGTGACAAATGATATACGAGCGCAGTTCCCTGCGCATCGGCGCGCTGCTCGTTCACAGCCGCAGCGAAAGGACAAGCCGATCAGAGTTGTCGTGAGGAAAGACCAAGGAAGCTTAAGCAGATTTCACGACGGGTGAGAATTTCTAAGGCATGGCCCAAAAATGATGCCTTGCGGATAAGTTCGACAAGAAGACATTTGGCCAGCGGCGCACACTGCAGCCTCCCCGTCAGCTGTGCAATTGGGCCTGCGTGGACAATGATTATCGATTTTCACAATCATCACATTCCGGCGCGCTTCGAGGTGACTGCCGTGCAGGCCGCTCCGGCCAGCCAGCGCGCCCGCTGGGAAGCGATTGCGCGCAGGTTGTCGGACGAGGACCTCTTGCTCAAGGACGTCCGCGACGGCGAGCTCAGCGCGCGGGTCGTCAACATCCCCGCCCAGTTGATGGCGGATGCGGACGGCCGCGTCCGGCACGACACCATCATGGCCATGAACGATGATCTCGCCGGGCTGGTCGCGCGACATCCGGGCCGCATCCACGGCCTGGCATCGGTCGATGCCTATGACGGCGACAAGTCGGCCCGCGAGGCCGAGCGCGCCATCCGCGAGCTTGGATTGCGCGGCCTCTTCATCGAGTGCGCGCGCGGCGATCTCCTGATCGATGCGCCGCAGGCGCGCCCCACGCTCGAGGTTGCGGCCAAGCACGGCGTGCCGGTGTTCGTGCATCCGGTGGCCCCGCAGCCGCTGACGCGGCAGATGGTTCCCTATGGGTTGATCGGCACGCTGTTCGCACGCGGCACGGTGAATTCGGCGTCCCTCATCGCGCTGGTCGAAGGCGGAGTGTTCTCGCAGTTGCTCGGCTTGCGGGTTGTCGTCACAGCCCATGCGATCGGCGGCCTGGCGATGGCGGCCGGCCTTTCGGGCCAGAGCCGCCTGCCCGGCGGCACCATCGATGTGATGCGCAGGCATGTCTTCATCGATACGACGCTGTTTCATCCCGCCTTGATCCGCGCATCGGTCGATCTCTTGGGCGCCGGGAATGTGGTTGCCGGCAGCGACTGGCCGGTCGCCGGCGACAAGCCGCTTCGCGACCCGCTGACGGAGGCGATGCGGGGCGCAAACCTCTCCGATGACGAGCAGAGCGCCATCGCCGCAGGCAACTGCCTGCGGCTGTTGGGCATCGGCTGACCAGCCAGATTTCGCTTTGCTTCGGCCCGGTGTGCCCGTCTGCGGCGAACCGGTTGACGCTGCGCGTTCGGTTTTGAAACTCAGGTGAATGACCAGCGCGCCGATGATTCGCATGGCGGTGCCGGGCGATGCCCAAAGGCTCGCCGCCATCGCCGTTGCGGCCTATGCCAAATACGTGCCGCGGATCGGCCGCGAGCCCATGCCCATGCGGGCGGACTTTCCCGCCGCCATCGCCGCCGGCCACGTGGTGGTGATCGAGCACGCGGGAGCGATCCAAGGCTATCTGGTCGCCTGGGCGGAGCCGGACGCCTATTTCCTCGACAACATCGCGGTCGACCCGGCGCACGCGGGCACGGGTCTCGGCCGGGCGCTCATCGGCCATGCCGCCGCGGAGGCGCGTCGTCGCCGTTTGCCGGCGTTGCGCCTCCACACCCATGTGAAGATGACCGAGAACATCGCGATCTATGGCCATCTCGGATTCGTCGAGACCCATCGAGGGATCGAGAATGGCTTCCACCGCGTCCACATGTGGCGGGAGCTGTGATCACTCCACGTCCTCGACCTCGATCGGCCCCTTGCCGAACGCCTTCTGCGCCAGCGCCGCCTCCATGAACTGGTCGAGGTCGCCGTCGAGCACCGCGCCGGTGTTGGAGGTCTGCACGCCGGTGCGCAGGTCCTTCACCATCTGGTAGGGCTGCAGCACGTAGGAACGAATCTGGTGGCCCCACCCGATGTCGGTCTTGGCGGCATTATCGGCGAGCGCCTGTTCCTCGCGCTTCTTCAATTCCATCTCGTAAAGACGCGCGCGCAACATGTCCCACGCCTGCGCCCGGTTGCGGTGCTGCGAGCGGTCGTTCTGGCAGAACACCACAATGCCGGTCGGGAGGTGGGTCAGGCGGATCGCGGATTCGGTCTTGTTGACGTGCTGGCCCCCTGCCCCGCTCGCACGCATGGTATCGACTTTGACGTCGGCCTCCTTGATGTCGACCTTGATGCTGTCGTCGATCACCGGGTAGGTCTCGATGCTGGCGAACGAGGTATGGCGGCGCGCGTTCGAATCGAACGGTGAAATGCGCACCAGGCGATGCACGCCCATCTCGGTCTTGAGCCAGCCATAGGCGTTGCGGCCCTTGACGTGGATCGTGGCGGACTTGATGCCGGCCTCTTCGCCCTGGCTTTCCTCCATGAACTCGACCTTGAAGCCGTGCTTTTCGGCCCAGCGCGTGTACATGCGCAGCAGCATGCTGGCCCAGTCCTGGCTCTCGGTGCCGCCGGCGCCGGCATGGACTTCCAGATAGGCCTCGTTGCTGTCGGCCTCACCAGAAAGCAGCGCCTCGGTCTCGCGCCGCGCGACCTCGGTTTTCAACGCGCGCAGCGCGTTCTCGGCGTCGGTCACGACCGCCTGATCCTTCTCGGCTTCGCCGAGCTCGATCATTCCGATATTGTCTTCAAGCTCCTGCTCGATGCGGCCGATCGACGTGAGCTGATCCTCGAGCGCGGTGCGCTCCTGCATCACGCGTTGCGCGCGCTGCTGGTCGTTCCAGAGATTGGGGTCTTCGGCCTGGGCGTTCAGCTCGTCGAGCCGCCGGCGCGCTTTGTCGACGTCAAAGATGCCTCCTCAGCAGCCCGACCGACTGCTTGATGTCATCGACAATCTTCTGGATTTCGGCGCGCATGGCCCGTTGCTGGCTCCTGTGTGAGGCCGATGTAGCGGCGCACGCCGCAAAGCGCAACCGGCCGGCGGATCTAGTAGAGCCCGCCGGGACGCATGATGTTGCCGGCATCCGGCTGATACCCTTGCTGGTAGCCCTGCTGGTACCCTTGCTG
>JBEVIH010000078.1:0-8011 GCA_040510815.1 Xanthobacteraceae bacterium
ACCCCCAACTGGTCGTTGAAGGCGGAGTACCTTTTTATGAACTTCGGCGCCTTCGGCTACGAGACGCCGCAAAGCGGCCCGGTCCCCTTCTTTACTCCCGCCTTCACATGGGCCACCACGGGGGGAAGCACGCGGGTGCATTTCGCGCGGGTCGGCCTGAACTACAAGTTCGACTGAGGTACCGTCGCCTCGGCGCGCGCGAAAGTCGATCGATCATTTTGAGTGAACGCCGGAGATATCCATGCCGAAATACCGGACCGGCTCGGAGCGGCGACCGCGGCTGGCATCGGGCGTGGCCGCCGGTCTGCTGCTCGGGTGGTGCCTGTCTTGGCCCGCGGCGGTCGCCGAGACCGTGGCGCCGGCGCCGCCCGCGCAGGCCGATCCGGGCGTGCGAGCGGTTCTCTCGACCGGCAGCACGGTCACCGGCCAGCCGATCCGGTATCCGTCGGGCGCCCCGGCCCATATCACGGCGGTCGAGATCACGCTGCAGCCGGGGCAGCAGACCGGCTGGCACACCCATCCGGTGCCACTGTTCGGCTATATCCTGGAGGGCGAGCTCACGGTCGACTACGGCGCGAGAGGACGGCGCATCTTCCGAAAAGGCGACGGCCTCGCCGAGGCGATGGACGAGGCGCACAACGGCTACAACGCGGGCCGCGAGCCGGTGAAAATTCTAGCGGTATTCATCGGCACGGAAGGCGTGCCGGACACGGTTGCCGCTTCGCCGCCGGCGCGCTGAACTAAGTCCAGCGCATCTTCCTATTCGGCCGCTTCCAGCGCGGGCTGCTTCATGGTGGCGGGATCGACCGGCGCGGCGCCCGGCCAGGTCGCCGGGCTGATGTCGAACACCACATTGTCGGGCGCCCGAAACTTGATCTCCGTGTGCGCGTTCGGCGGCATGTCCTCGAGCGTGGTGATGTTCGGCGCACCCAGCGCCTCGAGGTGCCTGGTCCAGCCATCGAGGTCGTCGACCACGAGACCGATGTGGTGCAGGCCGAGATAGTCCAGGCCCACTCCGGTCTGATCCGTGGCGAGCTTGAGCAGCGCCAGGCTGATGTAGCCGTCGGTCAGGATCACCGCGCAAGGCCGCGGCGCGACGTCGGGATTGTTCGGATCGAACCCGTGCCGGGCGACTTCGCGGAAGCCGAAGGCCTTCTTGTAGAAGTCCGCGGCCTTGCCGGGATGATCGCTCGCGATGGCGATGTGTCTGATCTGAGCCATGGCCACTCCTTCTTTCAGCCGCGTCGGGTCGCATCTGCGCACCGGAATTGTCGCAAAAGCTCTGCGGTGGTCAAGCTCGGTTGAACGCGCGCATCCCCTTGGCGTAGGCTCAATACGCACGCGGAGGTCTCGGCATGACCAGCACGACCACGCGAACCTGCCGACCGAGGCGGGACTGGCGCTCGAGTTCGTTGCCTGCCAAGCGATGGGCCGCCCCTGCACCTCGACAGAGCATCGGCATACCAGCGGCTGCTTCGCTGAATGCGCTTTTCAAAATTTGTCGGCTGATGCGGAGAGGGGCCGCCACCCTCCGGGACGTCGATGGCGGGACCCGCGATTTAGTTGTAGAAATACCATCAAATATATCTATAGTTGCATTGCATTCCAAGATCGCGAGCGGCAAACCGTTCTTCTTTCACCTCGCCGAAGGCAAGGACGACCGCACCGTCATCGACGACGCGGCAGCGTGCCGGCTTTCCTCAGGGGCGCCGCCGGCGCTCGTTCTATGCCTAGATCGGGATGACTTTTCTTCGAATCGTCATCCCGATCTAGCTTCTGGTGGAGCATGATCTTTTCCGAAAACCGGTATCCACCCCGGATCAAGTCCGGGGCAGGCTTTTTCGGGATCATGCTCTGCGCGGCCGCGATCGAGGGAGGAGAAGATGGCCAAGAAGTATCGCGTGATTGCGCACGGCATGCACGAAGGGGAAATCGCCAAGGCAAAAAGCGTCATGCCGGCGGGCCAGGCGACCGAGGCGTTCGTGACCGGCGTCGCCGACGAGGCCCAGATCGACGAGATGCGCCAAGGCGGCCTCGTGGTGCAGATGGTCGCCGAGGTCGACGACCAGAATGTTCCGGTCGCCGCCAGGGCGGAGACGCCGGGGGCCGGCACCAGGACGATCTCCGGCCAGCTCAGGAGCATTACGATTTCCAGGACGTTGGAGCGGGCGCCGGGCGCGGCGGCCGATATCGACCTGAGCCGCCCCAACGTCTATCTCATCCAGGTCAAAGGGCCGTTGCTCCCGGACTATCGCCAGCGGCTCGAGGCGCTCAGCGTCAAGCTGATGGAGAACTACCGCAACGACTTCTACTCCGCGTTCCTGACGCCGCAGCAGGTGGGCAGCGTCGGCGCGCTCGATTTCGTGGCGACGCTCCAGCTCTTCAATTCCGCAGAGAGCGCACCGGCTCCGGGTGCGGCGTTCGAATCCCTCAGCCCGCAGGCGCCCGCGAGCGGCGTTCGCCGCATGCTGACCTACGACGTCAGGCTGCATCGCGCCGAGGATCTGGCCAAGGTCAAAGGCTGGCTCGATCAGCAGCACGTCGCGGTCGCTGGCGCCTCCGGGCGCAAGATCAGGATCTATATGCTCGAAGATGCACCGGTCTTCTCGGACCTGGTGAGCCTGCCCGAGGTCGAGCGCTGCGAGGAATATATCGAGCCGAAGCTGTTCAATGACCGCGCCCGCCTCCTGATGAAGATCGACAGCAATCCGGGGGGCGCGCCGTTTCCACTCGACGGCGCCGGCGAGACCGTCGCCGTGGCCGACACCGGGATCGACGCTCAGCATCCCGACTTCGCCGGCCGCCTCGCACCGCCGATCGCGCTCGGCCGGCCGGGGCTATCCGACGATCCGAACGGCCACGGCACCCACGTGGCAGGCTCGGTCCTGGGCGACGGCAAGGCGTCGAATGGCAGCCACAAGGGCGTGGCGCCGGCAGCGAAGCTTTTCTTTCAATCGCTGCTCGACAGCGGCGGCGGCCTCGGCGGACTTCCGCTCGATCTCGGCGAGTTGTTCGAGCAGGCCTATCAGGCCGGCGCGCGCATCCACAACAACAGCTGGGGCGCGGCCACCGCGTCGACCTACACGATGAACTCGAACGAGGTCGACGAGTTTGTCAGCCGACGGCGCGACATGCTCATCGTGATCGCCGCCGGCAATGAAGGTCAGGCCTCCAACCGCCGGAACACGCCGGCCGGCGTGGTGGACTGGTTGTCGCTGGGGGCGCCGGCGACCGCCAAGAATGCGCTGACTGTCGGCGCCAGTCGCAGCGACCGCAGCGACGGCGGGCTGAGCGGGTCCACCTGGGGCCTCACCTGGTCGAACAAGTTTCCCGATCGCCCGATCTCGGACGAGCGCGTATCGGGCGATCCGGAGTGCCTGGCCGCCTTCAGCAGCCGCGGCCCGTCCGACGATCGGCGCATCAAGCCGGACATCGTCGCGCCCGGCACCGACATCCTGTCCACCAAGTCGGCGATTGCGCCGGTCACCCACTTCTGGGGCACGCACGCCAACGCCAGCTACGCCTACATGGGCGGCACCAGCATGGCCACGCCATTGGTCTCGGGCTGCGCGGCGCTGGTGCGGCAGTACTACGTCAGCAAGCGCAACCACGAACCGTCGGCGGCGCTGCTCCGGGCAACGCTGGTCAACGGCGCCCGCTGGCTCAAGGGACGCGACGCCAACGAGAGCAACCCGCCCGGTGTCGTGCCGGACGGCAATTACGATCAGGGCTTCGGCTGCGTGAACATGTCGGCCACGATCCCGAATCCGGGCCAGCCGGGGCTCGAGCTCGACTTCGAGGACAACTGGAAGGTGCCCGCCCGGCAGCTGGCCAATACCGGCGCCCGCCGGCGCTTCATGCTGCAGGTCGGCGGCGGCCAGAGCCTGCGCATCTGCCTGGCCTACACCGACCCTCCGGGGCGCGGCCTGCAGAACAATCTCAATCTGTTCGTGCAGACTCCCGACAACACCAAGCTGTTCGGCAACCAGCAGCTCAGGCAGTCCTTGAATATCCCGGACGTCGACAACAATGTCGAGGTTGTGAGAATCGACAATCCAAAGCCGGGCTCGTATCTGATCCAGGTGACCGCGACCAACCTGCTGCGGCCGCCGCAGGATTTTGCGCTGGTCGTCGCCGGCGATCTCGGCGGCGCGAAACTTCAATCCGTCGGATGAACTCGATCCGGATGCGGGAGCAGAGCTCTCTGGTCGCCGGCTGAAGCGGGTAAGCTTACAGCTTCGCCAGCCCGATCAGCCGATCGAGCTTGGCGGCGTCCTGACGCAACGTCTCGCTCGGCCCGTCATAGACGATGCGGCCGCGGTCCATCACCACCGTGCGCGGCGAGACGTCGAGGGCGAGCCGGGTGTTCTGCTCGACCAGCAGCAGGGTGAGGCGGTCGGACTGCGCGAGCTGCTTGACCACCCGCATCAGCTCCTCGACGATCACCGGCGCCAGGCCCTCGGATGGCTCGTCCATCAGCAGCACCGAGGGGTTGCCGATCAGCGCGCGGCCGATCGCCAGCATCTGCTGCTCGCCGCCGGAGAGTTGATTGCCGCGGTTGTCCTGGCGCGCCTTGAGCTTCGGGAACAGCGCGAACACCTCCTCGAGCGTCCAGCGCCCGGGACGGGCGGCGACCTCCAGGTTCTCGCGCAAGCTCAGCGACGGGAAGATCTCGCGCTCCTGCGGCACGTAGCCGAGCCCGGCCAAAGCGCGGCGGTAGGGTTGCAGCTCGGCGATGTCGCGGCCGTGCAGGCGCAGGCGGCCGCCGTGGCGCGTGGTGTGGCCCATGATGGTCGCCAGCAGCGTGGTCTTGCCGACGCCGTTGCGGCCGATGATCGCGAGCGTCTCGCCGTCGTTGAGCGCAAGCGCCACCTTTTCGAGCACCACGGTCTCGCCGTAACCGGCGGAGACGTCGTCGAGCTCGAGCGCGGGCGCCGCGCTCACGGCCGCGCCTCGTGCTGCGCCTCGCGCGATTGGCCGAGATAGACCGAGCGCACGCGCTCGTCGGCCGCGATCTCGCGCGGGACGCCCTCGGTGAGGATGACACCCTCCACCATCACGGTAATGCGCTCGGCGAAACGGAACACCACGTCCATGTCGTGCTCGATGATCAGCACGCCGATATGCTTGGGCAGCGCCTCGATGGCGTCGAGGATGATGTGGCTCTCGGCGCTGGGCACGCCGGCGGCGGGCTCGTCGAGGAGGAGGACCTCGGGCTTCAGTCCGAGCGCGATCGCGAGCTCGACCAGGCGCTGGCGGCCATAGGGCAGCTCGGACACCCGCTCGCCGGCGTCGTCGAGGAGCTTGACGGTCGCGAGCAGCTGCATCGCCTCGTCGATCACGTCCATGCGCTTGCCGGCCGGCTGCAGCATCGAGGGCGCGGCGCCGAGCCGCTCGGCGACCGCGATATAGACGTTCTCGAGCACCGAGAGCCCGCGGAACAGCCGGTTGATCTGGAAGGTGCGGGCGATGCCGAGCTTGACGCGCCCGGCCTGCGACACCGCGCTGATGTCGCGGCCGTTGAGCAGCACCTCGCCCATGCTCGGCGGCAGCACGCCGGTGAGCAGATTGATGAACGTGGTCTTGCCGGCGCCGTTGGGGCCGATCAGGGCGTGGCGGGCGCCGCGCTCGAGCCGGAAATTGATGTCGCGCGCGGCCGCCAGCGCGCCGAAGTTGCGGCCCAGATTGCGGGTCTCGAGCAGCGGCGCGGTCATGACGCGCTGCGCCTGCCGAAGCGGCGCCAGAACGCTTCGGCGATGCCCAGGATGCCGTTGCGGGCGAACAGCGCGATCACCACCAGCAGCAGGCCGAGCCCGAGCTGCCAGGCGGTCGGATAGAACCTCGCCAGGAAGTGCGACAGCACCATGTAGGCGACGGCGCCCACGAAGGCGCCGTAGAGCCGGCCGTAGCCGCCCAGGATCAAGATGATCAGCACGGCAGCGGCGCGATCGAGGCCGAGCGCGCTCAGATTCACATAGGCCGAGACCTGCGCCCACAGCCCGCCGGCGATCCCCGCAATGGCGGCCGAGATGGTGTAGCAGACGACCAGCCGCGCCCGCACCGGCGAGCCGACCGCGTGCATGCGCCACATGTTCTCGCGGATTCCGGTCAGGCTCTCGCCGAACGGCGAGTAGACGAGCGTGCGCACGAACAGGAAGCAGACGAACAGCACCGCCAGCGCATAGAGATACTGGGTGTTGGAATAGAGCGGATTGAACTCGAACCGGCCGAAAATCGGCGAGATCGGCAGGCTCGGCAGCCCATCGAAGCCGCCGGTGTAGTCGGCGCCGAGGTTCGCGGCCTCCTCGAGCAGCGCCATGGTGCAGAGCGTGAGCATGAGCAGCGTCAGGCCCGTGGTGCGCAGAAGCACGAGGCCCGAGGCGAGCCCGATGATCGCCGCCACCGCGGCGGCGAGGATCAGGCCGGTGATCGGCTCGGTCCAGACGCCATGATAGGCCAGCATCCCGACCGTATAGGCGCCCGCGCCGAAGAACGCGGCGTGGCCGAGCGTGATGATGCCCGCATAGCCGAGCGCGAGATCGAGCGAGAGCGCGAACAGGATCGCCACCAGCAGCTCGGCGCCGAAGCCGAGATAGTTCGGAAACGCGAAGTAGCACGCGATGGCGAGGATCCAGGGCAGCGGCTCCCACAGCCGCAGCCGATGACGCTCGATCAGAGCGCGGGCGGCCGGATGCTCGGCCGGGGCCCCGGTGACCGCGGTCATGTGGTGGTCCTTCCGAACAGGCCTTGCGGCCGCCACAGCAGCAGCAGGATGGTCAGCGCGAAGATGAACAGCGTGCCGCCCTTCGGCAGATAGAGCTTGAGCGCGAAGTCGAGCACCCCGATCAGCAGCGACGCGTAGAACACGCCGGTGACCTGGCCGAGCCCGCCGACCGCGACCACGATCAGGAAGTAGACCAGGTATTTGAGCGCATACTGCGGATCGAGACCGAGGAACTCGGCGCCGAGCCCTCCGCCGAGCGCCGCCATCCCGCTGCCGAACGCGAAGGTCAGGGTGAACAGGCGGTCGACGTTGATGCCGATCGACTCGGCCATGCGGCGGTTGTCGACGGTGGCGCGGATCTGGGCGCCGATCCGGGTGCGCTCGAAGCCGAGCCAGAGCCCGAGCGCGATCACCACCCCGACCACGATCAAAAAGATGCTGTAGGTGCGGTAGCTGGTGAAGCCGAGATCGATCTGCCCCTGCAGCGAGCGCGGCAGGGTGAGCGGCTGGTTCTCCGGCCCGATCACCAGCGTGATCGAGGCGATGAAGACGAAGACGAGGCCGATGGTGAACAGGACCTGGTCGAGCTCGGCGGCGCGATAGAGCCGCCGATAGAGCAGGCGCTCGAGCACCGCGCTCACCGCCGCGGTGACGACAAAGCCGAGCGCCAGCGCGAGCGCGAAGCCGACGTGCCAGCGGTTCATCGCCAGCACGATGACGTAGCCGCCGAGCATGGCGAAAGCGCCGTGGGCGAGGTTGACGAAGCCCATCAGGCCCATGGTCACCGACAGGCCGACCGACACGATGAACAGCACCAGGCCGGCGGACAGTCCGCCCAACAGAATGCTGACGACGTCAGTGCCGAAAATCACGAGCGCCCCGCAACGACGTCATGGCCGGGCTTGTCCCGGCCATCCACGTCTGTCTCGCGTCAACAAAGCAAAACGTGGATGCCCGGCACAAGGCCGGGCATGACGTCAAGAGTGTCGACCACTGGCTGCGCCGATCAATTCTTCGGCGCGCAGGGGCCGATCTTGAGCTCCTTGCAGGTGTCCTTCACGTTGTCGATCTTGCCGATCACCTTCTGGTGCAGCTTGTTGTCGCTGCCCATCACCACTTCGGCCAGATACTCGTTCATGATGATGTCGCGGGTGGCGGGATCGATCGAGATCGGACCTTGCGGGCTGTTGAACTTCCAGCCCTTGAGCGACGCCACCGCCTCCTCGCCGCCCATCTTGCCTTTGGTGGCCTGCACCGCGTGCACGATCGCCGCCATGCCGTTGTAGC
>JBEVIH010000079.1:0-21884 GCA_040510815.1 Xanthobacteraceae bacterium
GATGAAGATCCACAGCCCGAACAACAGGGCGACGCTGATCGCCAGCATCCAGAAGCGTGCGAGCACGCCCATCAGCGCAAACATCAGCAGAATGTCCGCCACCAGGACCAGGGCGAACAGGGTGATGCCGCGCAGCGCCTGACCGATATAGATGTGGCCTAGTCCCGGTGCGAGCAGGGTCAGCAGCGCGGCAATTCGAGGGGAGGGGCCGTGCGGCTCACCGGCTTGGGCCGGAGCGTAATCGGCAAGCGATGCCATTCCTTGAAGTCTCCGGCGCATTCCGTGGCAAACGGTGAGGCCGCGCGGCCGCGAAGACGCACCAATGCTTGACCGTTAGTCGCTGGAGGCCGGTCAAGGTTCGAACAAAATTGGATTTTCTTTGTGGATGACCACGTGGCGTCAGTGGAACCGGGCCGCGGACGGGCGAATCTGGCCCGAATGACCGCAAAACCAACGATGGAGCCCGCAAATTCAGCGCCGCAGCGTGAAAAAGGCGCCAAACATGGCCATGAGCACGGCGACGCAGAGGGCCGTGAGGCTCGCCGCCACTTGAGCTGCTGCACCACCCCCTGATGGCGGCGCGGCCCCGTGGCCGACATGGGCGAGCGCGAAGACGAGAAGTCCGCCCAAAATCCATCGGATCACGCGAAATCCCCGCCACGGCGGCGGGAACCGGCTGAGCACGGCAGCAACGACCCCGCCGGCAATGAACGCCGAGCCGGCGATCGCCCACCACGGGCCCGCCGTGCGCAGTTGCAGCGCCCCGGGGGAGAACAGGTTCTGCCACAGGCTCACGACATCGAGACCCATGCGGCTCAACTGGATCTGCACCGCCAGCGCGGTCAGCACGCCGCAGGTCAAGGCGGTGGTGAAAATCAGCGCGCGGGACAACGCGAGCTCGGATATTTCCCGCTTGGAAGGCTGCATGGCTGATGGCGGGCAGTTGTCTTGTCGGCAGCGTTTACGGCGGCGGACCTGGCGATGGCAAGGACGCGCGCGCGCCAGGCGGACTCGACGCGTCGGGGCCGGGTGAGAAGCGCGCGCCGTGGGGGTCAAAGGCGAATGCCCGGGCGGGGCCCGGGCATCGCAAACCGTTGCACTTTGGCCATAGTGCGGAAATTTTTGATCAGCTGCGGCGCTCGGCCTGCCATGTGCCCGCGCACGGACCACCGCTCCAGGAGCCGCCGCCGGTCTTGCCGGACAAGCGGCCGGTGCCGGTCGCGCTCTTGTCGCCCTGGCTGACCATGACCGTCACCAGGCCGTTCTTGGCGACCTTGCCGGTAATGGTGAAGGCGCCGGCGCCTGCATTGGCGAGGTTGCCTTTGGTAATCCGGATCGGAGCCCGATAAGCGCGATCGCACAGGCCTTGCTCGGTGACGATCACGACGCTCCAAAGCCCATCATAGTTCGGCACCGCCTCGGCCGGCTTGAGCGCAGGCAATGCGGCCGCCAGAGCCAGCGCCGCCACTGCCACGAAGCCGCGAGTGCAGTTCAAAATCCGTGAGTAAGTCATTGTGCCCCTTCCTGTATCCCCTGCTTTGGCGCTGGCCGTTCTCCGAGACGAAAGGCAGGTTGCTGTGGTGACTTTGTGCGCCACCCGATTAGTCGCAGTCTGGCACAAATTGGTTCAAACATGGTTGATGGGCGGGTTCGGTGTGACTTTTATGCCACTTGGGTTCGTTTGGCCAAAATGAGCCACCGCCCCTGACCGCTTCCCCGGCCCCGCGCATCACGAGGGGCTCGTCCCGTCGGCATGGCGAGTGATCCCCGCGCGGGTCCTCATCGTCGGTGCAATAGCGCTGGGTGTCTCCCGCGCGACGCCGGATATCGCTGACGGCTGCCGGGGAGAGAGCAGCGATCGCAGGCCGGCGATTCGCCGGAACCGTGCGCACGGTTCCGCCGTTGCCGACATGAAGGGTAGCGCAGCCACAGCCACGGCCACGCCACGCTGCCTGCCTCCCACAAGATCAAGCAAGACAGAAAGGTCGAGTCATGGGCTTCTTTTCGAAAGAGATCGAGACGATGGATGACCTGTTCGTGCACACGTTGCGCGACATCTACTATGCCGAGAAGCAGATCCTCAAAGCGCTGCCGGAGATGATCGAGAAGGCCACCGACGGCAAGCTCAAGCAGGCGTTCCAGTCGCACCTCGGCGAGACCAAGACCCAGGTGCAGCGCCTCGAGCAGGTGTTTCAGATGCACGGCGTCGAGCCCAAGGGCGTGGATTGCCCGGCGATCGACGGCATCCTCGAGGAGGCCGACGACATCGCCGGCGAAGTCGCCGACAAGGAGGTGCTCGACGCCGCGCTGGCGGCGGCCGCGCAGGCGGTCGAGCACTACGAGATCACTCGCTACGGCACGTTAATCGCCTGGGCGAAGCAACTCGGGCGCAACGATTGCGCCAGCGTGCTGCAGAAGAACCTGGATGAGGAGAAGGCGGCGGACAAGAAGCTCACGCAGATCGCCGAAACCGCTCTCAACCTCAAGGCCGCGAGCTAAGCAAGCCGGACGACTCGTCGGACCGAGTCAAGGCGAGCCGGGCGAAAGCGTCGGCTCGCCTTGGCGCGAGCGGAGTACCGGCATACTTCGCGCCGATTGCCAGACGCTGATCGTTCTGCGCGCAACACGCGTCACTGCGACATCTAGGCACGGGCCGAAAGCGCGACCGATCGTCTCGGAGCGATTGATCATGCCGCGGGCGTTGTCGAGGCTGCGGCGGTAGACATCGCGTAAGGACAAGAAGGGGTGCGACGCCATGGGCCTTCTACTGGTTTTCATCGTGAGCCTGGTGGCCGGGCAGGCGATAGCCATATCGCTCGGCCTGCTGGTCGAGCGCCACTATTCCTCCTATGCCGGCTTGGTGACGTTCATCGCGCTCTATTTCACGATGTTCTGGCTGGCATGGAAGTTTGCGGTTCGGATCACCGAACCCGGAACACGGCTGGGCAGCTGGATGGGCAGCAACGCCGAGAAGTAATTCTACGCGGCCTAAGGTGACGGACAGACGTCCAACGCAGGACCGGTAAAGGTCATCGACTCGTCCGAGCGCACCGTCTCTTCTGTCCTTTGTACGTCTTCCGGCGCATGATTTGGTGTGCTCCGCCGATCGTCGCGCTCAGGATTCTCTCCCATCGGTTTGGGCGACCCGCCGCCGCTGTGGCGTTGCAGGGCCTGGGCAACCGGCATCGACCAGCTTCGATGCATGACCAGCTCCATCGGCACAAACGGGTGACAGCGATCGCGTGCGCGGCGGCTATTTCGGCTGCACGTTCGGATTTCCGCCGGGCGAGCCCGGCGGGGGAATGACCTTGAGCTCGCCGCCGGCCGGCGGCGTCTTTTGCATCTCCGGGTCGACGCCTGCCGGCGGGCATATGACACCCTTCGAGTCGGCGCGCTGGTCGCTGAGCGACTGGGAGGGCTGGCTGCGGCCGACCGTCGGAGGATCGCCCTTCACGTCCGGCGGGCAGGCCGGCGGCGCGGATGGACGGACATCGGCCTGGGCGAACGCCGTGCCGGCCGAGATGATGCTCGCCCACAGGGCGATTGAGAGAGTTGCGACGCGCAAAAGATGGTTCCACGGGTTCCGGGGAGCCACCAACCCGTAACCCAACGGGCCGCGCGCAAGAAGGTTCCGCCGCAACCAAAATGGCGAACTAAGAAGGATGGGCCGCGGAGGCGGTCAGCGCGGTTCGTTCGAGCCTCGCAGGGACCGGTGGGCCAGCATGTCCTCGAAGGCGGTGCCCTTCTTTCCCTGCTCGACGCCGAAATCAAACAGCGCTTGCATGTACTTTCCGTCAAACGGGCCGCGAGACGGATGATTGAACGCCGGGTCGAGATGCGCGACGCGCAGGCCGATTCCGAGCCGCTGCGCTCCGACCTGCATCAGCATGATTTCGGCGCGCAGGGCCGCAGTGAGCGCCACGTCGATGGAGCGCCCGAGAAAGCCGGCAATGGTTCGATCCGCCATCCTGAACTCGGGCGCCAGCTTGGAATTCACGATCACATAGAGCTGGTCGAGGGGAGGACGCGACGCCGTGCTCGACGGCGCGAGCATGGATTCGGGCACGACGAAGAACGGGGCGGTGATGGTGCCGTCGCCGTGCATCTCCTGGAATTGCTTGCCGTTGCCCTCCACGTCGATGGCGACGGGTGAGAAAAATCCAGGGATGCTGCACGACGCGAGCAGAACGTCGCGGAACAGCTTGAGCGCCTTGTCGTCGCCGCGCTCGGCGATGGCGCCCATGTTCCACACCACGCGACGTCCGGCATCGAGATTGGTCGTCGCCACCAGGAAACGGCGGCCGCGACGGTGCTCCGCGGCAATATCAGACAAGAGCTTGGCGGTGACCCGCTGCTCGATCAAGCGCCGCAACGGCCAGTAGTCGAACAGGCTTTCGCGCGTCATGCGGTCTTCGAACACGTCGGCGGCGGTGATCGTGGTGAAATTCTTGCGCAGCTCCTCATCGTAGGCGGATCCGAGAAAGGCATACGGCGCAATCAGCGCGCCGATGCTCACCCCCGTCACCACCGCGAATTCAGGCCGGTTACCCGCCTGGCTCCAGCCCGTGAGCAGGCCGCCGCCGAATGCGCCATCAGAGCCGCCGCCGGAGATCGCCAGCCAAGGGCCGGTCGCCTGCGGCAGCAGCCGCGCGAAATCGGCCGCCGAGTCGCCCCACACCCGCACGTTCGGAAAGCCGGGAACGACGGCGGCATCCTGCTCTTCCAGGGTAAAAGGAGTGCGCTCTTGCTGCTGCTGCCCGGTGCCCTTCGGCGCGCCTTTCTTTTCGACTTTTTTCTTCACTTCCGCGAGCTTTTGTGCGTGCGCGGGACCGCCGGCGGGCGGCAGCGACGACGCCAGCAGCGCGCAGGCGACGAGCGCGATGGTGAAGCCGGCGCCGATGCGGGGCGTGGACACAGATGTTCTCCGGTCGTTTCGAAGCTGCGGCAATCTAGTACGATTTTAGCTTTTCTGGGGCCGCTGCCGACATAACGGCGGCAACAAGGCGATCAGATGGTCGCGGGGCCATCCACCAGATGGTGAACACGACCTCGCATTGACCTGGCGCCTCCGCCCCCCAGCGGCGGCGTCCATTGTGATCGCTGCACCCTTGCTCCACCATCAGGACAGGCGATGTTGCACGTCTTCACAATATGCGACGATATGGCTAGCAGAAGGCGCCAGCCAAAAGAAAGAGGATTGCCCATCGACCATGCACGGGCCCGCAACCCGCAGGACCTGTTACTGTGTGACAACAGCGGACCACGCGCGCCAAGCAGCGACCGCACGGTCGCAAGGACGCCTCGGTTCGCGCCGTCTCGGCCCAAGAATTGAGCATCAGGCAGGAGTAAGCGCCATGAAATTCACCTCGATTGTTCTCGCTGGTGCCTTGAGCCTGGCACTCTCGCTCGGCGGCGATCCGGCCGCCGCGCAAGGCGGCAAATCGGGCGTGGAGCGGCTCTATATTCTCAATTGCGGGGAAGGGCGCGCCGGCGACATCTCGCGCTGGTCGCCAGGCGTCCATGTCGGCCAGTCGATGGACTTCGTCGACAGTTGCTACCTGATCAAGCACGCGCAGGGTTGGCTCTTGTGGGATACCGGCGTCACCGACGCGATCGCCGCGATGCCGGACGGTCAGGCGCCGTCGGATCCGCGCGCGACCCACTGGCGGCGGCCGAAGACGCTCGCCGCCCAGCTCGACCAACTCGGGGTCAAGCCTTCCGACATCAAATACGTTGCCGTCTCCCATACCCACCCCGATCACATCGGCAATGTGACGCTGTTCCCGCAGTCGATGCTGCTGGTGCAGAAGGCGGAGTACGAATGGCCGTCGCCGCTCGGCCCGCGCTTCAAGCCAGAGCACCCGGTGACCAAGCTCGAGGGCGACCACGACGTCTTCGGCGACGGCAGCGTAACGATCATCGCCACGCCGGGACACACGCCAGGTCACCAATGCCTGCTGGTCAAGCTACCGAAGACCGGCGCGGTGCTGCTGTCGGGCGACGCCGTACACTTCAAGGACAATTGGGAGAACCGTCGCGTGCCGTCGCAGAACACCGACAAGGACAAGACCGTCACCTCGATGCAGCGCATGGCCGACGTGATGGCGAAGGAGCGGGCGCAGCTCTGGATCAACCACGACAAGGCGCAGCGCGACGCCCAAAAGCTGTCGCCCGAATTCTACGAGTGAGGACTCCCATGTATTGGCGCATCGGTGCAATTCTCGGCATGGTCGCGCTGACATCGGCGGTCGGCGCCGCGCACGCGCAAACCGGCTATCCGAGCCGCCCGGTCACGATGGTGCTGCCGCTGCCGGCCGGCGGCACCGCCGATCTGCTCTGCCGTTTCGCCGCCGACAGGGCGAGCGGCATCCTCGGCCAGCAGGTGGTGCTGGAGAACCGCCCCGGCGGCGCCGGCGGCCGCGTCGGCACCGAGCAGGTGATGCGGTCGCCGCCCGACGGCTACACGTTGCTGTGCGCGCCGCAGCTCACCTTCAGCATCACCCACCTGGTGTTCACCAAGGCGGCGTTCGACACTCGTGGCCTTGAGCCGATCAGCGTGCTCGCCACCTATCCGCTGATCCTGATCGGACGCCCGGGCGCGCCGTTCAACACCACAGCCGAGCTCGTCGCCTATGCGCGCGCCAATCCGGGCAAGGTCAACTACGGCAACCAGGGCAAGGGAAACACCGGGCATCTGCTCGGCGAGCTGTTGATGCTCAAGGGCAATTTCCGCATGACCGAGATTCCCTATCGCGGCAGCGCCCCGGCCATCAACGATCTGCTCGCCGGCAATATCGACATGGTGCCGGATTATCTGCTCGCCAACAAAGCCAATATCGACGCCGGCAAGCTCAAATTCCTCGCCACCGCCAGCCGCACGCGGCTCAAGGACTATCCGAACGTCGCCACCATCGCGGAGGCGCTGCCCGGCGTCTATGCCGACACCTGGATGGCGGTGGCGGCGCCGGCCGGCACGCCCAAGGAGATCACCAGGAAAGTGTCGGATGCGATCCGGCAGGGATTCCAGCAGCCCGATCTCAAGGCACGAATCCTCGCGCTCGAAGCCGAGCCGCTCGGCAGCACGCCCGAGCAGATGAGCGACATGATCCGACAAAGCCTGGAGACCTGGGGGGCGGTGGTCGAGGCGGCGAAGATCAGCGTCGACTGATCGGATTGGATTGAGGAACACGTCATGGTCCTGGGTTTTGTCGATGCTTCCCGCCGGTTTCGCGCGCGCTGCCTGGTCGGCGCGGCGATCGCGCTTGCCGCCATGTTCGCGGCACTGCCGAGCGCGCCCGCCCAGGACTATCCATCGCGGCCGGTGAAAATCATCGTGCCGTTCCCGGCCGGCGGCACCGCCGACGTGATGCCGCGGATCTTCGCCGAGTGGCTGTCGAGGAAATGGGGGCAGCCGGTGATCGTCGAGAACCGCACCGGCGCCGCCGGCAATATCGGTGCCGAGGCGGCCTTCAAATCCGAGCCGGACGGCTACACGCTGCTCTCAGCGCCGCCGCCGCCGCTGGTGATCAACCACAATCTTTATCCCAAGCTCGGCTTCGACCCCACCGAATTCATCCCGATCATCATCATGGGGCGGGTGCCGAACGCGCTGGTGGTCAATCCGAAGGTCGCGGCCAACACCGTTGCCGAGCTGATCGCCTATGCCAAGGCCAATCCCGGCAAGCTTACCTCCGCCACCCAGGGCAACGGCACGACCTCGCACCTGACCTCGGAGCTGTTCCAGCTGATGGCGCAGGTGAAGGTGCAGCACGTCCCTTATCGCGGCTCGGCGCCGGCGCTGACCGACCTGGTGGCGGGCAGCGTCGATATCATGTTCGACAATCTCGGCGTGTCGCTGGCGCTGGTGAAGGCGGGTCAGCTCAAGCTCCTTGCAGTGGCGACGCCCAAGCGCATGGCGTCGCTGCCGGACGTGCCGACCATGGCGGAGACGCTGCCGGGCTTCGAATCGGCGGCATGGTTCGCGGTGGTCGCGCCGCCCAAGACGTCGCCGGCGATCGTGAGCAAGATCAACGCCGATATGAACGAGGCGTTGCGCCAGGGCGAGGTCATGGCGCGTCTCGGCCAGTTGTCGGCCGAGCCGATCGGCGGGACTCCACAGGCCACCGCCGCGTACATGCGCGAGGAGATCATCCGCTGGCACAACGTGGTCAAGTCGGCGGGCGTGAAGCTGGAATAAGACTCCATGGGGCGAATGCTCATCGATTAAGCTGGAAATCTCCGGCGCGGGCCGCTCAATTCGCGCGTCGGCGGCCGGGATCGAGAGTGACATTGTGATGAATCTTCGGAGCAACACGCACCAATGGCCTCCCGAAGGGCTCACCCGCGTGCCCTACTGGGTCTATTCCGACCGCGACATCTACCAGACGGAGCAGGAGCGCATCTTTCGCGGGCCGACCTGGAATTTTCTCTGCCTCGAGGCCGAGTTGCCGCGCCCCAACAGCTATCGCCGCTCGAATCTCGGTGAAATGCCGGTGGTGGTGACGCGCGACCGGGACGGCGCGCTTCACGCCTTCGAGAACCGCTGCGCGCACCGCGGCTCGCTGCTTGTGCTCAACGAGAGCGGGGAGGCGAGCGACATCATCTGCGTCTATCACAACTGGAGCTACGACCTCTGCGGCACGCTGACCGGCGTCGCCTTCCGCAAGGGCGTCGGCGGCAAGGGCGGCATGCCGGCCGACGCCAGGCCCGACGCATATCCGCCACGCAAGCTTCGCGTTGCGACGATCGCGGGATTGGTGTTCGGCACGCTGTCGGCGGGCACGGCCCCGCTCGAGCAATATCTGGGGCCTGAGATCGTTGCGCGCATCCGCCGCGTCATGCGCGCGCCCGCCAAGCTCCTCGGCGGCTACAGCCAGATGCTGCCCAGCAACTGGAAGCTCTACATGGAGAACGTGAAGGACAGCTACCATGCAAGCCTCCTTCATACCTTCTTCACGACATTCCAGATGAACCGGTTGTCGCAGAAGGGGGCGCTCGTCATCAGCGCTTCGGGCGGCAACCACGTCAGCTACTCGGTCGCCGCCGATGACGCCGGCAAGGACTACGCCGGCATGCGCGCCGCCCAGGAGAGTTTTTCGCTCGAAGCACCCGAACTGCTGGACTGGGTCGACGAGTTCGGCGACGGCATCGGGCTGCACATCCTCACGGTGTTTCCGACCTTCACGCTGCAGCAGACCCGCAACAGCCTGGCCGTGCGCCGGCTCATTCCGCGGGGACTGGACAGGACCGAGCTGGCCTGGACCTGCTTTGGCTTTACCACCGACGATGAGGCGATGACCGAGCGCCGTCTGCGGCAAGCCAATCTGATCGGGCCCGCCGGATATATCTCGATGGAGGACGGCGCCGCGCCGGGCTTCGTGCAGCGCGCGGTCAACTCGGCGCCCGACCTGGTCTCCGTCGTGGAGATGGGCGGGGCAGGCACCGCCTCCGAGGACAATCGGGTCACCGAGGCGGCAGTCCGCGGTTTCTGGAAGGCTTATCGCTCGCAGATGGGGCTTTGACTGGCGCGCGCAGCGGGCGCAAAAGACGGGCATGGATGTTACCCTGCATTTCAAGGTCCAGGACCTCAACGCCCGCTACGCGCAAGCGATCGACGACGACAAGCTCGAGGCCTGGCCGGATTTTTTCGTCGAGCAAGGCCGCTATCGCATCACCACGGCGGAGAACGTCGAGCGCGGGCTGCCGCTCGCGATGATCTACGCGACGTCGCGCGCGATGCTGCGCGACCGCGTGCGCTCGCTGCGAGACGCCAACGTCTACGAGGCGCAGCGCTACCGCCACGTCATCGGCGCGCCGCTGATCGAGCCGGGCGGGGAGGGGACCGTGCAGGCGCAGACGAGCTTTTTGGTTGCCCGCATCATGCATACCGGCGAGACCGTGCTGTTCGCCACCGGCCGCTACCAGGACCGAATTGTTTTCAATGACGGCGAGGCGCGTTTTGCCGAGAAGATCGTGATCCTCGACAGCCGGCTGGTCGACACGCTGCTGGCGATCCCGCTGTAATCGCCACGTCGGATATTTTCGGTTGATGTGCGCCAAACTCTCCATCGTCATGCCCGGCCTTGTGCTGGGCATCCACGTCTTTAATGCTACGCCGAATCAAAGCCGTGGATGGCCGGGACAAGCCCGGCCATGACGTGAAAAGAGCTGCATGTCCGAGCCCGTCGCCTCTCCCACGCACCTGACCGGCCACCGCTCCTTCGTGCTGTTCTGGTGCGCGCGGACCTTCACCAACGGCGCCTACATGATGCAGGGCGTGGCGGTCGGCTGGCAGATCTACGAGCTCACCAACAATCCGCTCGACCTCGGTCTGGTCGGGCTGGTGCAGTTCTTTCCACTGATCGCAATGTCGATCATCGCCGGGCAGGTGCTCGACCTGTTCGACCGCCGTGTCATTGCCGGCGTCTGTCAGATCGGCAAGGCGCTGGCGGCGCTCCTGCTCGCCGTCGGCACCGCGCAAGGCTGGCTCGGCCGCGAGGCCATGTTCGCCATCCTGTTTCTGTCGGGCACCGCGCGCGCCTTCGAGATTCCGACCATGCACGCGCTGTTGCCCGGCATCGTGCCGGTCACGCTGCTGCCGCGCGCCATCGCGGCCTCCGCCACCGCCCAGCAGACCGCCGTCATCTGCGGGCCGTCGATCGGCGGCTTGATGTATGCGTTTGGCCCGACCGCGGTCTACGCCACCTGCACGCTCGTTTTCGTGGCGGCGAGCGCATTGATCGGCTTGATCCACGTCGCGCCGCGCCCTGAGCAGCGCAAGCCGGTCACGCTCGCAACCGTCTTCGCCGGGTTTCGCTATATCCGTCACCAGCCGATCGTGCTCGGCGCCATCTCGCTCGACCTGTTCGCCGTGCTGCTCGGCGGCGTGACCGCGTTGTTGCCGATCTATGCCCGCGACATTCTCGAGGCCGGACCGTGGGCGCTGGGCCTGTTGCGATCGGCGCCGGCCGTGGGCGCGCTCGCGACCGCGATCGTGCTCGCCCACCACTCGATCGCGGGTCACGCCGGCCGGATCATGTTCGTGGCGGTCGGCATGTTCGGGCTCGCGACCCTGATCTTCGGGCTGTCGACCTCGGTCGTGCTCTCCTTCCTGGCGCTGGTGGTGTATGGCGCCTCCGATGCGGTAAGCGTCGTGATCCGTCAATCGCTCGTTCAGTTGCGCACGCCCCACGACATGCTGGGCCGGGTCATGGCGGTCAATGCGATGTGCACCGGCTCCTCGGGGACGCTCGGCGAATTTCGCGCCGGCGTCGTCGCCGCCTGGCTCGGCGCGGTTCCAGCAGTGCTGATGGGGGGATTCGGAACGATCGTCGTGATGCTGATCTGGATGTGGGCCTTTCCGCAGTTGCGGCGGGTCGGCAAATTGTCGCCGGAAGTGTGAGGCGTCTGAAACCATGCAAGACGGAACCGACGCGACCGAACCCGACGCTCCCGCCTATGCCTACAAGCCGTCGCTCATGGGAGCGCCATGGGAGTTCCGGTTGGCCCCCGACGCGATCGAATGGCAGATCGGCCGGTACCAGGGCCGAACGGCCTATGCGCGCATCGCTCGCGTCCGGCTCTCGTTTCGTCCCGTCACCATGCAGGCCCGACGCTTCGTCACAGAGATTTGGCCCGTCGACGGCCCACGGCTGTCGATCGCATCGAGCTCGTGGAAAAGCATCCTTGAGCAGGAAGGCCGGGACCAGGCCTACGGCGCCTTCATCCGCGAGCTGCATCGGCGCATCGCCGCGTCAGGCGCGCGGGTCACGTTCGAGGCCGGCTCGCCGGCCATTCTGTACTGGCTGGGCCTGGCGGTGTTCGTGATCGTGTCATTGGGCTTGGCCGTGCTCACGGTGCGTGCGCTGCAATCCGGCGCCTGGTCCGCGGCCGCCCTAATCGGCGGCATGCTCTGCCTGTTCGTCTGGCAAAGCGGCAATTATTTTCGCCGCAACCGTCCGGGCAGCTATCGCCCACAGGCGTTGCCGGAGCATCTCGTGCCGCGCGGCTAGCCAGCTGCCGATGTTCACACGCCGCAGGACGGACGGGAGCACAATCTGTGCTCCGTCGTCTGTCGTCCGTCCTCAGGTGCGGACCACCAGCACCGAGCACTTGGCATAGCGCACCACGTGACCGGCATTGGAGCCGAGGAAATAGGTGCGCACCGCGTGCCGCTGCGGCCGGTGCGAGCTCATGACGATGAGGTCGGCATGGATGTTGTTCGCCTCCTCGAGGATCTCCTGATAGATGCCGCCTTGGCGAACCGTCGTGGACACCCGTGACGGCTCGAGGCCGGTCTCCTTGGCGATGATGGCGATCGCATCCTCGGCCGCCTTCCTCTGCTGGACCTCGAAGTCCGGCGGCACATATTCGGCGAGCATGACCGGCGTGAGCGGCAACACGTTGACCAGCCGTATCGTGCCGTCGTTTTGACGCGCCATCATCGCCGCGTTGGCGATGGCGGGCTTGGCAAGTTCCGGATCGCTGAGGTCGATCGGAACCAGGATCTGCTTGTACATGGCACCGTCTCTCTCTGGTTGGTTTTTCACCCATCATGCCACGTCCCGAGGACGGACGACAGATGACACAGGACGGATCGATGATTCGTTCGAACGTTCGGCAGCCCCGGCCGTCCGCCGTCGTCCCTCCCCGACGTCCGCGTTCAAACCCGGTCGGTGGCGGCCGTCAGCGAGCGGGGGCTCACGAACCGTTCCAGCCGCCCGCCATGGGCGTGCAATTTGCGCCAATTCTCGCCGGCAAAATCGATGACCGCCAGCGCCGCGGTCGGCATTCCCTCGTTGAGCCGCTCGCGTGCCTCGACGTCGCCCGAGGCGATCAACAGCCGTGCGGTATCATGCAGGCCCGGATTGTGTCCGATGACGAGCAGGGCGTGCTCCGCGCGCTCGGCTTCCTTGACGACGGCGATGATCGTCTTGGGGGCGGCGTCATAGAGGCGCTCGTCGAACACCACCGGGGGAGGGGTACCGAAGGCGCCGGCGAGCAGCTCCCAGGTTTCCCGCGTGCGCCGGGCGGTCGATACGATCGCGCGGTCAGGGATCAGCCCGTGACGGGCCATATAGGCGCCGATCTTGGGCGTCTCGCTGCGGCCGCGGGCATTGAGCGTGCGCTCGTGGTCGCGCTCGCCCGGCTCGGCCTTTTCCGACTTGGCGTGGCGAAGCAGCATCAGGCGCATGGCTGACCAGAATCAGTGATCGGTGATCGGAAAGGACATCGCCGGTTCCCGTAACCGCCGTCTTCCAGCGCCTCATGCTAGTCAGCATCAAACGGGAATCATAGAGTGCAGGACGGCGTCGTTGCGTCAGCGGTCCAGGTCTGATTACTGATCGCCGACCTCCGATGCCCGATAGGGAGAAAACGTGAACGCGTCCGAGCCCGCGGCCTACGCGCCGAGTTGGTACACCGCCACGATGCGGGCGGCGCCCGAGCGCGGGCCGCTCACCTTCGATCTCGACGTCGAGGTCTGCGTGATCGGTGGCGGCCTTGCCGGCTTGACCGCCGCGCGCGAGATCGCGCGGCGCGGCTGGTCGGTCGCGGTGCTGGAAGCCAAGCGCATCGCCTGGAACGCATCCGGGCGCAACGATGGCTTCGTGCTGCCCGGCTTTGCCGAGTCCATGGCGCGGGTCGTCAGCCGCGTGGGCATCGATCACGCCAAGGCGCTGTGGGCGCTGTCGCAAGCGGGGCTCGACTACGTGCGCACCACGATCCGCGACACAGGCATGCCGGGCATCGACCCCGTTCCGGGCTGGCTCAAGGTTTCCAAGACCGACAATACCGCTGACGCGCTGGCCGATCTCGAGCTCATCGGCCAGGAGCTGGAGACCGAGATCGAGGGCTGGCCGGCCGAGCGCGTGCGCGACGTGCTCAAGACCAACCACTATTTCCACGCATTGCATCTGCCGCACGCCTTCCACATCCATCCGCTCAACTATGCATTGGGGCTGGCGACGGCGGCGGAAGCCGCCAGCGTGCGCATTTTCGAAAACACGCCGGCGCTCTCGATCGACGCCGAGGGTGTGCGCAAGCGGGTCGCGACGCCGCAGGCGCGGGTGCGAGCGAGCCAGATCGTGCTCGCCTGCAACGTTCATCTTGGCGCGCTGATGCCGCGCATCGCCGGCACGCTGATTCCGATCTGGTCCTACGTCGTCGCCACCGCGCCGCTCGGGCGGCGGCTTGCCGAGGCGATTACCTATCGGGGCGCGGTCACCGATACCGACCTCGCCAATCACCATTATCGCGTGGTCGGCGGTGACCGGCTGCTGTTCTCGGGGCGCTCCACCACTTGGGAGAGCGATCCGCGGTCGTACGGGCCAAGGCTCAAGGCCGACATCGAGGAACTCTATCCGCAGCTCGCGGGAGTGGAGATCGAGCACGTCTGGTCGGGCGTGCTCGGCAACGCCCTGCATCGCATGCCGCAGATCGGCGAGCTTTCGCCGGGCCTGTGGATCGCAAGCGGCTTCGGCGGCCACGGCATCAACACCACCGCGATGGCGGGCCGGATCATCAGCCAAGCCATCGTCGACGGCGACGACACGTGGCGCCTGTTCTCGCCATACGAGTTCGTGTGGGCGGGAGGACGGCTCGGCCGCGCGGCCATGCAGGGCTATTACTGGTGGTTCAATGCCCGCGAGCGCTTCGCGGCGCGCCAGGCCCGCCAGCGCGAGGAGGAGGTTCGGCGCGCGCGGCAGCGGGCGGCGTTGCGCGCCCCCGAGGAGCGGGCCGAGGCCGAGATCGGGGCGGCGGTGCCGGCGGATCAGCTGCCCGCCGAGCCCGGGCTGGTCGACCTGCCGGCTGATCCGTTCAGCGCCCATGAGCCGGTCCCGGTGGCGCCGCCGCGGCGGCGTCGCAGCGAAACCGCGGACGATCGTGCGGACGACGACGCGAACCGGCGCGGCTACGCCGAGGACGCGGGGTACGACCAGCAGCCGCAGCCGCATTCGGCCGTGGCGGACGTATCCTACGCGGAAGAGCAATTGGAAGAACCGCAGCCGGATGGGCAGCCCAGCCGAGCGCGCACTGATCGCACGATCTGGCGGCTGCGTTGATTCACCGCCCGTCGCGTCTGGCCATGAAGGCCAGACGCTCGAATAAGTGGACATCCTGCTCGTTCTTCAACAGCGCGCCGTGCAAGGGCGGGATGAGCTTCTTCGGGTCGCGCTCCCGCAACAGCTCCGGGCCGATGTCCTCGACCATCAGGAGCTTGAGCCAGTCGAGCAGCTCCGAAGTCGAGGGCTTCTTCTTCAGTCCCGGCACCTCGCGGATCTCGTAGAACAGCTTGAGCGCCTCCGACACCAGGCGCTGCTTGATGCCCGGGAAATGCACCTCGATGATCGCCCGCATGGTGTCGCCGTCCGGAAAGCGGATATAGTGGAAGAAGCAGCGGCGCAGGAACGCGTCCGGCAATTCCTTCTCGTTGTTCGAGGTGATGACCACGATCGGCCGGCGCCGCGCCTTGATGGTCTCGCCGGTCTCGTAGACGAAGAACTCCATGCGGTCGAGCTCTTGCAGCAGATCGTTGGGAAACTCGATGTCGGCCTTGTCGATCTCGTCGATCAGCAGCACCGGGCGCGCATCGGCCACGAAGGCGTCCCATAATTTACCGCGCTTGATGTAGTTGCGGATGTCCTTCACGCGCTCGTCGCCGAGCTGGCTGTCGCGCAGCCGCGACACCGCGTCGTATTCGTAGAGCCCCTGCAGCGCCTTGGTGGTCGACTTGACGTGCCATTCGAGCAGCGGTGCGCCGAGGCTCTTGGCGATCTCGAGCGCGAGCACGGTCTTGCCGGTGCCCGGCTCGCCCTTGACCAGCAATGGCCGTTCGAGCGTGATCGCAGCATTGACCGCGACCTTGAGGTCGTCGGTCGCCACATAGGCGCTGGTGCCTTCGAAACGCATGCACTCCCCTTGTTGCTTGAGGTGCCGGTGCTTGACCGCACCGTATGGCACAATAAGGTACGGGCGCAAAGAATTCGATGAAGTTGCGCCTTGAGATGCGACCACACCGGGGAGGGTGCTATGCGAATGTGCTTTCGGCTATCGGCGTTGGCGGTTGGCGTCGCGTTCGCGGCCTGCGCCGGAACGGCGGCGACTGCCCAGAATTTCACCATGAAATTCGGCACCGCCACGGTCAACGAGCCGCAGCACGAATACATCAAGTTCTACAAGGAAGAGATCGAGCAGCGCAGCGGCGGCAAGATCAAGGTCGAGATTTATCCGCAAAGCCAGCTCGGTCCGATCCCGCGCCAGATCGAGGGCCTGCAGCTCGGCACCATCGAGGCTTTCATCGGCCCGGCCGATTTCTACGTCGGCGTCGACAAGCGCTTCGGGGTGTTCAGCGCGCCGATCTTGTTCGGCGACCGCAAGAACGCCGCCGCGACTCTGGCCGATGCCGAGCTCAACAAGGCGATCCTGGCGCTCGGCGCCGACAAGGGTTTGGTCGGCATCGGCACCTTTGCCTATGCCCAGCACGACTATCTCGCCAAGGATCCGATCCGCAGTTTTGCCGACTTCAAGGGCAAGAAGATTCGCGTCAACGCCACGCCGATTGAGCGCGAGGCGATGGCACGGCTCGGCGCCACCGCCTCGCCGATGCCGCTCAACGAAGTGCTCACCGCGCTCCAGCGCAACGTCATCGACGGCACGCGCAGCGCGATCTCGATCTACGTCACGCTCAAGTACCAGGACGTCTCCAAGCTGGTCACGGTCACCAACGACACGATGTTGGTGCCGGTGGCGACCGTGAGCAAGCCGTGGTTCGACAAGCTGCCGGCCGACCTGCAAAAGGCGGTGATGGACGCCGGGCAGGCGGCGCAGAAGCGCGCCGACACGTTCACGGCCGAGTTCATGGCCGGCATGCCGAAGCGCTGGGCCGAGGTCGGCGGCGAGGTGTTCGTGATGCCCGAGGCGGAGCGGGCGAAGCTCGTTGCGGCGCTGAAAACGGTCGGCGACGAGGTCACCAAGGACGATCCGCCGGTCAAGGCCTTCTTCGAGCGGGTGCGCGCGACGGCGGCGAAGCATTGATCCCATGCTCCGGCTGTCATCGCCCGCGAAAGCGGGCGATCCGGTATCCACGGAACGACGATTGGTGCACCGCTTTAGCTGTTCCGTGATTTTCAGTGGTTGCTGGATGCCCCGCTTGCGCGGGGCATGACAGGTGATGTTCGATGCACGCGCATTGGTCCCGGGAGAAGCTGGAGGCGCTGGCTGAGCTTCTCTTGCATCGGGCGCCGCTGACGCTCGCGGCGCTGCTGCTGCTGGCCGCGATCGCGATCAACTTCGCCAACGTCATCGGGCGCTATCTGTTCCTGGCCTCGATCTACTGGGCGGACGAGGCGATGGTCTTTCTGGTGATCTGGTCGATCTTTCTGGCCGCGGTCGCCGTGACCTATGACGGCAGTCATCTCACCATGGATTTGTTCTCGACCAGGCTCTCGCCGCGATGGCAGCGCGCGCTCGATGCCGTCATCGCGGCGGTCTCGCTCGCCACCTTCGCATTCATGGCGTGGCAGGCCATGACCGTGGTGCGCACGCTGATGCGCAACGACCAGAGGTCGATCGCGCTCGATATTCCCATCGCCATTCCGCACGCGGCGCTGCTGGTCGGCTTCACGTTCTCGGCGCTGGTGGTCGCGGTGCGCGTGGCCTTCGGCCGCCGCATCGTCAAGCCGATGTCCGCGGACGACGTCACCTCGGCGATCTAGGACGGCGCCGCGCATGAGGCTCAACGCATGAGGCTCAACGCATGAGGCTCTCTGCATGACTTGGGCAATGACGGTCCTGCCGCTCGTCCTGCTGGTCCTCGGCTTTCCGATCTTTGTCATCTTGCTGGCCACCTCTGCGGTCGTCATCGTCAACTTTTATTCGATCCCGCCGACGGCGCTGCAGCAGGTCATGTTCGGAACGCTCGACAGCTCGGCGCTGCTGGCGGTGCCGTTCTTCATCTTCGCCGGCGAGATCATGGGTTACGGCGGCATTTCCCGCCGCCTGGTCGACTGGACCAAGTCGCTGCTCGGCGCCACCAAGGCGAGCCTGCCGATCACCACGGTCGGCACCTGCGTGGTGTTCGGTGCGATCTCCGGATCCTCGGCCGCGACGGTGGCGGCGGTCGGCCGCATCACCTTCAAGCCGATGGTCGACGCCGGCTACGACGTGCGCTTCGCGGCGGGGCTGCTCACGGCGTCCGGGCTGATCGACAACATGATCCCGCCGGCGATCGCGATGATCCTCTACGCGGCGGTGGCCGAGCAGTCGCTGGTTCGCATCTTCACCGCCGGGTTCGTGCCGGGCTTTCTGTTTGCGCTCGCGTTCGTGGCCTACATCCTGGTCAAGTCGTGGCGCAGCACCATCGATCCGCCGGAGCCGTTCTCCTGGCGGCGCCTCGGCCGCGAAACCGTCAACGCCGCCTGGGCGCTCGGCATGCCGCTGATCATCCTCGGCGGCATCTATTCCGGGCTGTTCTCGGCCACCGAGGCGGGCGGCGTTGCCTGCGTCTACGCCATCGTCGTCGCGATGGCGGTCTATCGCGAGGTCGGGCTGGCGGACTTCATCCAGCTCTCGCGCCGCGCCGCCTATATCACGTCGCAGATCATGATCATCGTCGCCTCGGCCGGCGTGTTCTCGTGGCTGTTGACCACCAGCGGCGTCGGGCCCTCGATCACCTCGGCGTTCACCGCCTTCAACCTGCCGCCCTGGACGCTGCTGCTGATCATCAACGTGTTTCTGCTCATCGTCGGCTGCTTCATCGACACCGCCTCGGCGATCCTGCTGCTCACCCCGATCCTGCTTCCGATCGTCAGGGCCGCCGGCATCGATCCGATCCATTTCGGGATCATCATGACGGCCAATCTGAGCATCGGCTGCTTCACCCCGCCGTTCGGCATCAACATTTTCGTGGCGCAAGCGGTGTTCAAGCAGCCGGTGTCCGTGATCTATTCGGGCGTCGCGCCATTCATCGTGGTGAGCGCGATCGTGCTCGCGCTGATCACCTATGTGCCGGAGCTGTCGCTGGCCCTGACGAGGCTGCACGACTGAGCCCGCGCGTGGGAGCTTGACGCCTTGCCGGGCGTGCGGCGCGGACGTAGCATTTCATCCGAGTGGCGCGCGTCGCGTAGGTCGCATCAATTCGAGGGCCCAAACATGCAGCGTAAGATCATCGGTGGCGCAGCCAAGATTGCATTGATGCTCGGATTCGCTTTTCCGTTTGCCGCCTCAGTGCCCGCCAATGACCTCAAGCAGCTCGCGTTCGAGGCGGTCGACCGCAACGCCCAGCAGATGACCGACATCAGCGATGCGCTGTTCTTCTTCGGCGAGTTGGGGATGCAGGAGTTCGAGAGCACCCGGCTGCTCAAGGACACGCTGACGGCAGCCGGCTTCAAGGTGGAGCTCGGCGGCGCCGGCATGCCGACCAATCTCTGGGCCGAGTACGGCAGCGGCCGGCCGAAGATCGCCATCGTCACCGAGGTCGACGCGCTGCCGGGCGGCTCGCAGACCCCTGGGACATGGGAGCGCAAGCCGCTGGTGAAGGATGGTCCCGGCCACATGGAGGGCCACAACACCCACGGTGGCGTGGCGTCCATGGCCGCGTTCGCCGTCAAGCAGGTGATGCAGCGCCACAATCTCTCAGGCACGGTCGCGCTCTCGTTCGGGCCGGCCGAGGAGCAGCTCTACAGCCGGCCGTTCCTGGTGCGGGCCGGCTACTTCAAGGACGTCGATGCGATCATCTACCTGCATATCCGCGACTCGGTCGCCACCGGTTACGGTTTGCAGAACTACGCGGCGATCAGCTCGCTGTTCACCTTCACCGGCAAGACCGCGCACGGCGCCGTCAACCCCTGGGACGGCAAGGACGCGGTCGACGCGGTGGTGCTGATGGATATCGGCTTCGACAAGCTGCGCGAGCACCTCAAGCCCACCTACCGCGCGCATCGCACGATCACCGCGGGCGGCATCCAGCCCAACATCATCCCCGACAAGGGGCAGATCTGGTGGTTCGTGCGCGATGCCAACATGCCGGACGCCAAGGAAACCTACGAGAAGCTGGTGAAGATCGCCGAGGGTGCGGCCTTGATGACCGGCACCACGCTCGACATCCAATATTCCGCCTCCGCCTGGCCGCAGCTCGGCAACAAGGCAATCGCGGAGGCCATCCAGAAGAACATCGAAGTCGTCGGCGTGCCGACATGGACCGAGGAAGAGCAGCGCTTCGCCAAGGATTTCCAGAAGGTCGCGGGCCGTCCAGTGCTCGGATTGCGAACGACGCCGGTGGCGCTCGGCGGGCGACCGCAAGCCACCTCGTCGAACGACAACGGCGACGTCTCTTGGGTCGTGCCGGCCGGCCTCTTGGGCTTTCCCTCGTCCGTCCCCGGCATCGCCTACCACGAATGGAAGGCGGCAGTGACGCCGGTCGGGTCGATCTCCCACAAGGGCCAGGTGACCGGCGCCAAGGTGCTGGCAGCCTCGATTCTCGATCTGATGACCTCGCCCGAACTGTTGCAGAAGGCCCGCACCGAATTCGAGGCCGAGACGAAGAGAATGCCCTATTTCTCGCTGCTGCCGCCCGACGCCAAGCCCGATCTCGAGCTCAACCGGGTGGAGATGGAGAAGTACCGCCCCGACATGCGCAAGTTCTATCTCGTCAAGACGCCGCGCTTTAACTGAGGCCGGCCGCCGTTCACGCCGTCATCGCATGAACGTGAGGCGAGTTGTTGTCACGAGCCGGTCCGAACGCCGTATACATTCACGCGGGCGCGCGTTTGCGCCAATGTTGGGAGAACCGCATGCGAGGTCTGGGAGCAGGGTTGTCGCTTTGGCTCGCTCTGGTGGCGAGCGCCGCCGGGCAGGGGACTTCGCCGGCGACGGACAAGACCGCGACTGCGATTTTCGCCGGCGGCTGCTTCTGGTGCGTGGAGGCGGATTTCGACAAGGTCGAGGGCGTGATCAGCACGACCTCGGGCTACATCGGCGGCCTCGCCGCCAATCCCACCTACCAGCAGGTCGTCACCGGCCGGACCGGCCACACCGAGGCGGTGGAGATCGTCTACAACCCGGCGGTGGTGAGCTACGAGCGGCTGCTCGACGTGTTCTGGAAGAACCACGATCCGCTCGCGAAGGACCGGCAGTTCTGCGACCGCGGCAACCAGTATCGCCCGGGCGTCTTCTACCATAGCGACGAGCAGCGCGCGCTTGCGGAGGCGACCCGCAAGAAGCACCAGGCGCGCTTCAAGCAGCCGATCCAGACCGAGATCACCGCCGCGACGACGTTCTACAAGGCCGAGGATTATCACCAGGACTACTACAAGAAGAATCCGACGCGCTACCAGTTCTACCGCTTCAACTGCGGACGCGACGCACGGCTCGAAGAGCTGTGGGGCAAGCCCGGATCGTGACCATGCCCAGTCGCCGCAACTTCATCCTGGGCGGTGCCGCGCTCGCGTCGGCCGCCGGATTTTGGTGGATCTACGAAACCAGCGAAGCGATGGGCAGTTTCGAGATCGCACTCAGCGACGACGAGTGGCGCCAACGCCTGACACGCGCGCAGTTCAAGGTTCTGCGCCAGCATCACACCGAGCAGCCGTATTCAAGCTCACTCAACTACGAAAAGCGCACCGGCGTCTTCGCCTGCGCCGGCTGCGCGCTGCCGCTGTTCGCGTCGGACACCAAATACGACAGCCGCACCGGCTGGCCGAGCTTCTACCAGCCAATTGCGAACGCGCTTGGCAGCAGGCGCGACTATGCTCTGATGATCCCGCGCACCGAGGTGCATTGCCGTCGTTGCGGTGGACATCTCGGACATGTCTTCGAGGACGGCCCGCGGCCGACCGGCCTGCGCTACTGCATCAACGGCATTGCTATGAAGTTCTTGCCCGCCGGCG
>JBEVIH010000080.1:0-14309 GCA_040510815.1 Xanthobacteraceae bacterium
GAACCATCCACCGCCGTGTGAGTTAAGCCCGCAAGCGTCGCCCTTCTCGGAGCGCGATAATGCGGATTTTTCTCACCGGCGCGACCGGCGTGATCGGGCGCAGAGCATTGCCGCTGCTGATCGGCGCGGGGCACAGCGTGACCGCTGTCGTGCGCCGGCCACAATCGCACGCCGAGCTTGTCCGCGCCGGTGCGACCCTGATCGAGGTCGATTTGTTCGCCGCCGACGCCGTCCGCAAAACGGTGGCCGGGCATGATGCCGTCGTCAATCTCGCCACCCATATGCCCGCGGGCTATCGGGCTTTCCTGCCGGGCGCCTGGGCCGAGAACGACCGCATCCGCCGCTTCGCGTCGGCAAATCTGGTGGACGCGGCGATGGCTGGCGGTGCGACGCGGTTCATCCAGGAATCGTTCGCCCCGGTCTATCCCGATCGCGGCGACCAATGGATCGACGAGCGCACGCCGATCGCGCCGGTGCGCTACAACCGAACGGTCGCAGACGCCGAACGGTCGGCGGAGCGCTTCTCCGGCAGCGGCGGCACGGGCGTGGTGCTGCGGTTCGCGATGTTCTATGGCCCCGATTCCTGGTTCACCCGCGACCTGATCGGTTACGTCCGGCGCGGCTGGGCGCCGATCCCGGGCGTCGCCGACGCCTATACCTCTTTGGTCTCGCACGAGGACGCCGCCGCCGCGGTCGTCGCGGCGCTGGGTGTTCCGCCCGGCACCTACAACGTGGTCGATGACGAGCCGCTGCGCCGTCGCGAGTTCTTCGATTCGCTTGCCGGCGTGCTTGGCGTCGCCCCGCCGCGATTGCCGCCGCCATGGCTGAAATATCTGTTCGGCTCGCTCGGCGAGATGCTGGCGCGCAGCCTGCGCATCTCGAACCGCAAGCTGCGCGCGTGCGGCTGGACGCCCAGATATCCGAGCATGCGCGAGGGCTGGCCCGCGGTCGTCGCGGCGCCGAAGCCGCTGATCATCCGATAGAGGGCCAACGGTGGCGGCATCTCTTGCGCTGACATTACAGGGACCCCTTTGCTGCCATTTCCTTTGCGATGGCTCAGCGCCTCGGCGGCTTCGCATCGACCTGTGTTGCCAGCCGCTTCGGTGCAATCAGGCGATAGCTCTGTCGTACGAGGCTATGAACGCCATCCCAATCGAGCCGGGGGCCGTCGAGATGGAGGCCGATCCAACCCTTGTGGCCAACGTAGGGAGGCACAAAGAAACGCTCCGGATTACATTCGACGAGTACAGCCTGCGCGCCTTCTGGCGCTTTGACCCACAGTGAAGGCCGGCCGCCCGCGTAATTGCCTTTCTGCATAGCGAAGATGCGATCCCGCACCCGCCAGGTGGGATCGCCCCAGGTCTCTTTCTCCGACGCTTCGGGCAAGGCCAGACAGAGCGTGCGCAACCGAGACAAGCGCTCGGGTCTGATCGTCGACCTGCTCATGGGGTGGATCGCTCCGCCGCCAGTTCCGGCATCAAGGTCAGCAAGTCTCGCGACGGAATGCGGCCGTCTAGCGGCCGTAACGAGTGGGATGGTCGGGAAGGGTGTTGCTGCAGACGCTTGGCAACCCTTTTTGCATCCCGTGCGTCCCTGTTCGCTTCGCGGGGGCGGGAAATTCCGCCGCGGAGACCTATATAATAGCCCACATGCGTTCGTTAGTCGGAGCGGGTTCGCTTTTCTTTCACAACGGGGTGCCATGGAGCGCCGGCTCACCGCCATTTTCGCCGCGGACGTCGTAGGCTACTCGCGGCTCATCGGCGCCGACGAGGAGGGCACGTTCGCGCGCCTTCAGGCGCACTGGCGCGAGCTGATCGAGCCGAAGATCGCGGAGCATCAGGGGCGCGTCGTCAAGACGACGGGCGACGGCGTGCTGGCGGAATTCGCCAGCCCGGTCAAAGCGGTGCGCTGCGCGATCGACGTGCAACACGGCATGGCTGATCGCAACGCCGGCGTGCCGCACGAGCAACGGATCGAATTCCGCATCGGCATCAATCTCGGGGATGTGATCGTCGAGGACGGCGACATCTTTGGCGACGGGGTGAACGTGGCGGCGCGGCTGGAGAGCATCGCCGAGCCGGGCGCGGTCTACATCTCGCGCACGGTGCGCGATTTCGTTGGCAGCACGCCGGAGATCGCGCTGGAGGATCTAGGCGAACGGGAGCTCAAGAACATCGCCAGGCCGGTGCAGGTGTTCCGCATCGCCGCGCCGACGCAAGTGGCAGGCGCGGCACCATCAGCGGCCCCGGCGGTGCCACACCGGCCCTCGATCGCGGTGCTTCCTTTCACGAACATGAGCGGCGACGCCGAGCAGGAATATTTCAGCGACGGCATCACGGAAGATCTGATCACCGACCTCTCGAAGATCTCGGCCCTGTTCGTCATCGCGCGCAACTCATCGTTCGCCTACAAGGGCCGGTCGGTCAAAGTACAGGAGATCGGGCGTGACCTCGGGGTACGCTTCGTGCTGGAGGGCAGCATCCGCAAGGCCGGCAACCGCGTGCGCATCACCGCGCAGCTCATCAATGCCGACAGTGGCGGGCATGTCTGGGCCGAGCGGTTTGACCGCGATCTCACCGACATCTTCGCGACGCAGGACGAGGTGGTGGAGAAGATCGTCGGCGCGCTCGCGGTCGAGCTGACGCAGAACGAGACGCAGCGGCTGCGCCGGCACGCGACGGCCAACGTAGAGGCCTACGAAACCTGGCTGCGCGGGAGAGAATTGCTCAGCGGCAGCACGCGGTACTCGGTGCTGCAAGCGAAGGCGATGTACCGCCGCGCGATCGAGATCGATCCGAATTTCGCCGCGCCGCACGCCGGCTTGGCGCTCGCCGCGCTTGCCCAGTACGTGAGCGACTGGGCGGCGGATCCGGCGCAAGCGCTGGACGAGACGGAGCGATGGGCGCGCCGCGCGGTCGAGTTGAACGATCAGGAGCCGGTGAGCCACATGGCACTCGGCAGCGCGCTGCTGTGGCGGCGCGATCACGCCGGCGCGCTCGCGGAGTTTCGCCAAATGATCGCGCTCGATCCCAACTTTGCCCAGGGCCATTCCGCGGCGGGACTCGCATTGATGTATGCAGGGCGCGCGGCCGATGCTCTCGAAGCGTTCGCGCTGGCGATGCGGCTCGACCCGCACTATTCGGCGATCGTGCTGCACTTCCTGGCGCAGGCGCATTTCAGCCTGGGCCACTACGAGCCGGCCGCGCAGCGGCTGCAGGAGCGGATCGCCCGCACCCCCGGCACCGACTCGAGCCGCATGCTGCTCGCCTCCTGCTACGGCCATCTCGGCCGCATGGACGAGGCGCGCAGGGCGTGGGCGGAGATGCTCAAAATCAATCCGGACTTCTCGCTCGAGCAGCGCGCGCGCGTGCTGCCATACAAGGACCCGGGCGATTTTCAGCGCATCGTCGATGGCCTTACGAAGGCCGGGTTACAGTAGGCGGGGGCAGATCGCTTTCAAACGACTGGTCCGACGATCGTCAGGCATTCCCGCCGGCTTCACCTCAGCGCTGGCCCGATGAGAATAGCCGCCGCGAGCCTTCAGGCGACCACGCTCGCCGCTTGGCCCACTTTGGCGCGCCGGAGCTGCATGGCGATGATCGCGTGCAGGATCAGCCAAATCGGGACCAGCACCGTCGGAACGAACGACCAGGGCGCGTGCTGCATCGCTTCCGACCCCGGGCCGGGGAAAAGCTGCAAGGGCGAACCCTCTGCCGACGTGACGCCGAAGCCGATCGCCAGCACGAGATCGGCGGCACCGAACAGATTCCAGGCCGCGATTGCCGGAGTGGAGCGCGCGCCCCCGTCCTTCAAGAGCCAAAGCACCGGCACCGCGGCGACGCCGGTGATGATGTCGCCCCAGGCGGCGCTGTACGGAAACGGGCCCGTGAGTCGCCCTTCGGCCGCCAGCACGAGAAACAGCACGGCGAACACGCGCACGATATTGAGTGCGACCATCACCGACATCGGTATGCTCAGCATCGCATTGCATGCCGCCGGCCAGGCGGTGGCGAGCGCCGCCGCGAGAAGCGGCACCACCACGAAGAGTCCGACGACCGGGACCGGTCTCGAGATCGTGAGCCACCCGGCTTCCGCGGCGGCGGCTGCAAGGCCGATCCAGACGCCGATCACGGCCGCCAACGTAACCTTGGCGACACGCGAGACGTCCATGAAGGTGGTCAGGGCGTTGACGACCAGCACCATCAAGGCCGCCGTGATGACCATGCCGATGAAGTCAAGCATGTTGTTTCCCTCAGGGTTGAATGCGCGGTAAAAGCAGACGTCGCGTCATTCCTCAGGCCAGATCTGCTTCACCCTCAAAGCGGACGTGCTTCGGCCGATCCCGGCGCCGCTCGCCGGCTGTCCGGCCCGACGACGGCAACGTTCGACAAGAGGAGACGGAACAACAGCCCGTGCGTGATGAGGAGCAGTGGCACGAAGACAGTGTCAATGAAGTAGGCGGCACCCAACTGACCAGCCTCGAGGCCAATGCGATTGGCCTGATAGAAGGCGTAAATGAGGTCCGCGGAGCCCCATACGTTGAACAGCCAGACCAGCGGCGTTCCCAACCTGCTCTTGAGCCCCGCCAAGGCCAGCAGGGCGAGGATCGCGGCAATGAGGTCGCCGTAAGCAGCTGGCTCTGCCCAAGCGGCAGGCAAATCGGCCGAGACAACGCCGGGCACCAAGAACGACAGGCCGACGAAGCGAAAACTATGCAGCATGAGCAGTGGCCGCATGGCGTCTGCACGCGACCGGCCCCGCAGCTGCGGCCAGAAGTACCACGCGACGACGATGCCCCAGGCGATGAGACTGAACCCGATGACGGTTATCACGTCGAGCATGGTGCTTTCCCCTCAGGGTTTAGTACCCGGTTGCGCGACGGCGGCGCTCTTGCTCGATGGGTCAAGCGCGAATGCCTTGCGCAGGCTCGGCTCGAACAACCGGGCCGGCAGCAGCCTGCGCAGCCAGCTCAGAAGGACTGCTTGGCCGATCGGCCGTCGCATGCGGTAGCGCCCCTCGATCGATCGCAACACCTCCTGGGCGACGAGCTTCGGCTCCGGCGCCGTGTTGGTGCTATGGGTGATCACTGCCGCCGTCCGTTGGCGCATCGGCGCATAGGCGTCGATCCGATCCTCCGCTTGCGCAGCGCTCGCGTCGAGGTTGGTCCGGGTATAGTGCGGCTCGATCAGGATCACGCGGATGCCGAACGTGCGCACCTCGTGGTCAAGCGATTCCGACAGGCCTTCGATAGCGTGCTTGGTGCTCGCATAGACGCCCATGAACGGGGCCGGCATGAAGCCCAGGATCGAGCTGATGTTGACGATGAGGCCCGCGCCCTGACGCCGCATGCCCGGGAGCACGGCTTGCATCATTCGCAGGACGCCGATGACGTTGGTGTCGAACAGCGCCTGCGCCTGGCTGATGCTCGTTTCCTCGACGGCACCGACCAGATTGACACCGGCATTGTTGACCAGCACGTCGATCCGGCCAGCGCGGCTACGCACCTCTTCAACGCAGGCTTTGACGGAAGCCTCATCGCGGACATCGAGCGGCACGAGTTCGACGCCCGCGAGCGGAGGCGTCGTTGCCGGTGTACGGACGCCGCCAAAGACTTGGTGGCCCCGGGCGGCCAACAGCTCGGCGGTTGCCCGGCCGATGCCGGACGATGCACCTGTGATCAGAACAACGCGGCTCGGTCCGTTCGTCATGGGAACTCCGGGCCGCGCCGGGCGGCCGGACGACGAGCTTGCGGACTCTCTAAAAATCCATCGGCGAAAGATGTTCAACATCATCTTTTGGCGGTATTATCGTCAGCTCGCTTGAGGACGAAGCCATGCCCTATTCGCCGAAGCACAAGCGCGACACCCGCGAGAAAATCCTCGAAAGCGCCAGGCGGCTTTTCAACCGCAATGGCTATTCCGGGGTGTCCATTGAGGAAATCATGAGCGAAGCCGGCCTCACCCATGGCGGCTTCTATCGTCACTTCCGTGGCAAGGACGAGCTCTATGCGGCGGCCGTTCGGCAGTTTCTGTGCAAGAAAACGCCCGCTGCTTGGCAAACGCGGCGCCAGCCGACTGCGGTCACGAAGCATCGTGCCCAACGAATCGTCGAGGCCTATTTCTCGCGCGAGCACTTGGACGATCACGACGGCTGCTGCCCGCTGCTCGGGACGGCCTCCGACGTTGAACGCCGCGGTGAACCGGTCAAGGCCGCCTACCAGGAGGTCGTGGAGCAGCTAGTCAACGTCTTCGAGGACCACCTAAACGGGCCGCGGGCGCACAAGCGTGCGCTCGCGCTCGTTGCCTTGTGCGTCGGCGGTATGGTGCTGGCGAGGAACGTTTGCGATTCGGACCTGGCCGACGACTTCCGCCGTACCGCCCGCGCAGAGGTGCTCAGGACCGCAGGCTGGAGCTCAACCCGCATCTTTACAGCACGTGCTGCATCACAACCTCGCAGCGCGCGCGCCGCCGATCGGACCGCGTGAAAGGCCCAGAGCCGATATCTAGGTCTAACGGCCGCGAGGGCTGGCCCGCGATCGTCGCGGCGCTTCGATGACGGTGGCGAAGCCGGCCGAGGGCTGGCACCATGACCGGATGGAGAAAGCCGCCGATCCATTCGCAAAGGTGCGCGCTGCGACGCTGGCGCACCGCGCCAAGCATGGCTGCGGCGCCTGGCCCTACGACAACGGCGCGCTGCTCGGCGCGCTGGCTGCGGCAGCCGATGCCAAACGCATCCTCGAGCTCGGCACCGCGCTCGGCTACACCGCGCTGAGCTTCGCGCACGGCGCGCCCAAGGCGGTGGTCGATACCGTCGAGCGCGACAGCGAGCATGTGCGGCTCGCGCGCGGCAACATCGCGGCGGCCGGCATGGACGGTCGCGTGGTCGTGCACGAGGGCGATTTCGCCGACGTGCTGCCCAAGCTCCAGCCCGGCTACGACCTGGCGTTTTTCGACGGGCATACGCCGGTGCCGAAGCTGCACGCGGCGCTCCACCGCCTGCTGCGGCAGCGCGGCGTGCTGGTCACCGCCAACCTCAATCATGGCGGGACCGCCAACGCGGTCTGCCAGGCGTTGCTCGACCCGCAGGTCTGGCTCACCGCCTTCGTCGACGACGACCGCGAGACTGCGATCAGCATCAAGCTGTGAGGGGAAGCGACCATGTCCGTCCAATTCGTCCTGCTTCCGCTGTTCGTCGAGGTCGCGCTCACCTTCGTGCTGCTGTTTTGGATGGCGGGCGCCCGCGTCGCGGCGGTGCGGCGCGGCGAGGTGCATCCGCGCGACGTGGCGCTGCGCGAGCCGAACTGGCCGAAGCAGGAGACCCAGATCGGCAATGCGTATCACAGCCAGCTCGAGCTGCCGGTGCTGTTCTACGTGCTGACCATTCTGGTGATCATCACGCGCCACGCCGATTACCTGTTCGTGGCGCTGGCCTGGCTGTTCGTCGCATTGCGCCTGGTGCATGCCTATATCCACGTGACCAGCAACCGCATGACGCAACGGTTCGCGGTGTTCGCGGTCGCCGCCGTGGTGCTCGTGTTGATGTGGGCGATCTTCATGTTGCATATCCTGCTTGGGATCTGATGACGCCGGGCGCCCGCCTTGCCGCCGCCATCGAGGTCGTCGCCGAGATCGAGGCGCGGCGGCGGCCGGCTGCCGACGCGCTCAAGGATTGGGGGCTCTCGCACCGCTTCGCCGGTTCCGGCGACCGGGCGGCGATAGCGGGGCTCGTCTACGACGCGCTGCGCCGGCGCGCGTCGAGCGCCTATGTGATGGGCGACGCGGCGCCGCGCGCGGTTCTCATCGGCATGTTGCGGCTCGAGCGCAAGCTCGATCCGGCCGCCATCGCTCGGCTCGCCGACGGCGCGCGCTATGCGCCCGCGCCGCTCACCGACGTGGAGCGGGCGCGGCTCGAGGCGGCGAGCCTCGACGGGGCACCGCCCGCGATCGCCGGCGATTATCCGGAATGGCTCGATCCGCATCTCGGCCGCGTGTTCGGGGACGAACGGGCGGCCGAGGGCGCCGCGCTCTCGAGCCGCGCGCCGCTCGACCTCCGCGTCAACCCGCTCAAAGGCGACCGCGACAAGGCCGCCGAAGCGCTCGCCGAGCTTGCGCCGCAGCCTACGCGCTGGTCGCCGCTCGGGCTGCGCATCGCGCTCGCCGCGGACGCCAAGAGCCCCGCGATCCACGCCGAGCCCGCCTTCATCAAGGGCCTGGTCGAGGTGCAGGACGAGGGCTCCCAGCTCGCCGCGCTGCTCGCCGGCGCCAAGCCGGGCGAGCAGGTGGTCGATCTCTGCGCCGGCGCCGGCGGCAAGACGCTGGCGCTGGCGGCGGCGATGGAGAACCGCGGCCAGCTCTACGCCACCGATCTCGACAAGCGGCGGCTGGCGCCGATCCACGCGCGGCTCGAGCGCGCGGGGGTTCACAACGTGCAGGTTCGCACGCCGAAATCCGTGGGCAACGAGCTCACCGATCTCGCCGCCCGCGCCGACCTCGTGCTGATCGACGCGCCCTGCACCGGCACCGGGGCTTGGCGGCGCAATCCCGACGCCAAGTGGCGGGTGCGGCCGGGCGCGCTCGAGCTGCGGATCAAGGAACAGGCCGAGGCGCTCGACCGCGCCGCCGCGCTGGTCAAGCCGGGCGGCCGTATCGCCTATGTGACCTGCTCGGTGCTGGCCGAGGAGAATGGCGATCAGGTGCGAGGCTTCCTGGCGCGGCATCCGGGCTTTGCCGTGACGCCGCCGGCCGAGGTGGCGAATGCGCTCGGCGAGCGCGGCTATCTCTTCCGCCGCGCCGTGCTGATGTCGGAGGAGGGCCTGCTGATGACGCCGCGGCGCACCGACACGGACGGCTTCTTCGTGAGCGTCATCGTGCGGTCGTAGGAGCCGGCCGGCGCCCGCCGTCGTCCCGAGCGCCCGCGCACGCAATCGTGGCGTCCCATAGCGCCCGGCCGGTGCCGAGATAGAGCGAGCCGAGCGCGGTGAGGCGGTAGTGCTCCTGCCTGACGATCGCTTCGTCGGCTGGTGACAGCTCCCGCTTGGCGCGCATCTGCTTGAGGCCTTCGCAGCTCGCCTGCACCTCGTCGGTCGTGCGCAACGTGAGGTGCGCGCATTCGTGATAGAAGGTGAATCTGGCCATGATCGGCGGCAGCCGGGACAACACCCCCATATTGAAGAGCATGATCGGCTGTCCGGCGCCGTCCCAGGTCGAATAGCCCCAGAAACGCAGCTCATTGTCGATATAGCCTTTCACCAGCGCCGGCGCGCCGCCCGCTTTCGGACGTGCGTGGCAGTCGCGCGGCCGCTGGTCGGCGAAATCGATGAAGGTGTGGATGGTCTGCGGCCAGGCCGGGCAGGGCGCCGTTGCCAGTGCCATCGCGATCGTCACGCACCGGATGCGGCTGTTCGATCTGGCCATGCTCAGCCCGAGGCCCGAGCCGGTCATCGGGCCTTGCGCTTCTTCTTCTTGGTTTGCGTTTGCGTCTGCGCCATCTGCTTGAGCGGCAGCGGCACCGGATAGCCGCCGTATTCCTGCTCGGCCACGAAGCATTGATAGTAGTTCGCGGTCGGCACGGTCTTCAGCGTCGCGCAGTAGTGGAACGGATAGAGCTGGTCCTCGGTGCGATAGGTCGCATAGGGCCCGATCAGGTAGCGGCCGGATTTGTCGAACGAGCCGCCGACGCGGTCGATGTTGTCCTTGAGCGAAGGCTCGACCGCCAGGATGGCGTCGCGCAGCTCGTCGCCGACGACGAAATTGTCCGGCAGCTGGTCGAACGGGCCGTCGAAGTAGTTGTTGACCCGGGAATTGGCTTCGAACACGCCGATCAGGATTTTCCGATTCATGCGCAGGTCGAGGTAATAGGCGAAGCCGGTGCGCACCCCGATCAGGATGCGGTTGGTGTTGACGGAGGGGCGAAACTGGTCCGGGATCTTGATCGTCTCGTCGAGAATGTAGTGGAACACCTTCAGCTTCGGATTGAACATCAGGAAGAAGCGCATGCCGGAATCATCGAACACCGGCCCGAGATATTTCTCGTCCGGCCCGATCGCGTGCGGCGGAGGCACGACCTTGGCCAAGTCGTTGAGCTCGAAGATGACCTGCCGTTCGCCGTAGCTGACGCGGTAGAGCAGCCGGTCGACCTTCTCGACCAGCACGCCGTCCGACTTGTCGAAGGCGTTGTAGGTGAGCGGCGCGTCCTCCTTCCATTCCTGCAGATCCTCGAAATAGGCGAAATGCAGCTTGCCTTCGTCGCGATCCATCATGTCGAGACGCAGGTTGCCGGCGTAGCGCACGCCCTGATGAAAGAAGTGGAAATAATAGTAGTTCTCGGTCGGGTAGACCTTCACCCGGTCGGGCAGGCTTTCGAGCACCCAGGCCAGCATCGCCTTCGCATCATGCAGCGGCAGGACGGTGTCGTTGGTGATGTCCTCGATGTAGGTCTGGTGGGTGTAGAGCCGGGGCCGCTCGCCGGCCGCCGCCGCGGTGGCGACCGCTGCCGTCAGCGAAAGGCCTAAGGCCAGCAGCGCGACGCATTGCCGGCCGGCACGGGTCTGATCAAGGCGGGGCATGCCCGGGCGCCGTCGGGCAGACGCTTTCCCGATCCGCATGTCGCCGAGGCTACGCGCGAGCGGACCGGGCACCGAACCTACGCAAACCATTCCGGGCAATGACCTCCGGTGTTGTGCCGCCCCCGCGGGGCGGCGATGTCTCTTGGCGGTCGCCCCGAATGTCGAACGCGCGTCGCCGCCGCCACCGACCGGCGCGGTTATTTTGGGTTCGTCCTCGACGCCACCGGGTCGTGCTTCCCGGAGCCCGGAGGTTGGTGCACCTTCTGCGAGCCAGGCGGCTGGTGGACTTTCTGGGACCCGGGCGGCTGGTGAACCTTCACCGACCCAGGCGGCTGGTGCAGCTTGATCGACCCGGGTGGCTGATGGGAGCCGGGTGGCTGGTGCAGCTTGATCGACCCGGGAGGTCGGTGCGAGCCAGCCGGCTGGTGCAGCTTGATCGAGCCGGGAGGTTGGTGCGAGCCAGCCGGCTGGTGCAGCTTGATCGAGCCGGGAGGTTGGTGCGACCCGGGAGGATCGTGCGTTTTGATCGATCCAGGCGGCTGGTGCAGCTTGATCGAGCCGGGTGGTTGATGGGCTGACCCGGGTGGTTGATGGACGGACCCGGGTGGTCGATGGGTGGCGGAGCCGGGTGGCTGATGGGTGGCGGAGCCGGGCGGTTGGTGCCCGGGCGATGCCGGCGGTTGGTGCAGTTTGATCGAGCCGGGGGGCTCGTGCTGTTTGATCGAGCCGGGGGGCTGGTGCAGCTTGATCGACCCGGGTGGCTGATGGGTGGAGCCGGGTGGCTGATGGGCGGAGCCGGGCGGTTGGTGCCCGGGCGACGCCGGTGGCTGGTGCAGCTTGATCGAGCCCGGAGGATCGTGGGTTTTGATCGACCCTGGCGGTTGGTGCAGCTTGATCGAGCCGATCGGCTGATGCGTCTTCACCGAGCCCGCCGGGAAGTGCGTCGAGCCGGCCGGCCGATGGTCCGGAATCCTGAAGGACCCGGGTGGTTCATGCAGCTTGATCGATCCGACCGGCTTGTGAACCAAGGAGCCGGGGGGCAGGTGCTGCTTGATCGAGCCGATCGGCTGATGCGGCAGCGAGCCGGGCGGGAAATGGGTGACCGAGCCGGGCGGGCGGTGCAGCGACCCGGGCGGCGTGTGGACCTTCGGCGACCCTGGTGGCCGATGCAGCGAGGAGCCAGGTGGCCAATGGCCGGTGGAGCCGGGCGGGCGGTGCGGAAGCGAGCCGGGCGTCGAGTGCGTCCCGGACCCCGGAGGCCAATGGGACACGGAGCCGGGGGGCCAATGCGTGACGGACCCGGGTGGCCAATGCGTGCGCGAGCCGGGCGGGTAGTGGGTGCGGGACCCGGGAGGCCAGTGCGTGCGCGACCCGGGAGGCCAGTGCGGCAACGAGTGTGGCGGCCAGTGGGTGACCGAGCCGCGCGGATAGTGCACGCGCGACCCGGGGGGCCAGTGGGTCCACGACCCCGGGGGCCAGTGGCCGTAGGAGCCTTCCGGCCAATGCGAGCCCCAGCGATTGTGGCTCATCACCGGCCAATGCGAGCCGTAGCGATAATGGCTGTACTGGACGCGGTGCGACGCCCATCGCACGTGGCTCACGTCGATTGAATGTCCGGGCTCGTAGATCAGCACCGGCGGCGGCGCCAGCACCGGCACGAAGCCCGCCGGCTGCACCTCGCAGACCTCGTAGATGACGACATCGCCGATCTTGGTGGCGTCGTTGCGCACCAGCTCCTCTTGGATGACGTTGCCGTTGGCGTCGATATTGATGTCGGTATCGACGAAATAGGACTGATCGAGGCCGACCGAGTCGCCGGGGTAGCCGCTCGCCTGCTTGATCTCGGTATAGGCGGCAGCCGGCGCGAGCTCGGCGAAGGTGCTCTCCTTGAGCCCCTGAATGCCGTGCACCTCGGAGGGGTCGCCCTCGGCCTGCTGGGCGCCCGGGGGCGACTTGCACAATCCCTTGGGCGAGCACAGCGCGTCGCCGGTGATCCAGACGAACTGGTCGGGCTGGCGCGGGTCCACCGTCCATGACGCCGTGTAGCCATAGCCGTAGGTGACGCCGCCGGCGCAGTTGGCGAACAGGTACGGCGCGCCTTCGGCGAGCCGGTTGTAGGAGCCGACGTCGTAGCGGCCGACCGGGCGCCACACGCCGTCCTGGTGCAGCTCGTAGCGCAGCGCCCGCGACTCATGCGGCGCGGCGAACGGATATTCGTTGTCGAGCCCGAGATTGCGCAGGCCCCCGCGCTCGGCGAGCAGCATCACCGGGCGGTCGGTGCAGACCGGAAACGAGATGTCGCTGACCGGGCGGCTGAGCCCCGCGCGCGCGACGTCCTGCGGACCGAAGAAGAAGTCCGGCATGATGAACTCGCGCCGCACGCTCGAGGTGTCGAAGCCGCCGTCCGGGCCGAGGCGGATCGACCACACCGAATTGCGCTTCTCGTCCTCCGCCAGATTGTTCCAGGCCGCCGCCTCGCCCAGCTCCGGGCTGCTGGCGACCGAATAGTACAGCCGGATCTCGCCGCCGGCCGCGACCCGGCCGACGCCGAGGCCCCAGATCCGGCGCCCGTTGGCCGCGATGTTCCAGCATTCCGCCGAAAACTGGAATTGGCCGGAGGGGCAGTCGCTGATCCGCGCCTGCGAGCCCGGATTGAACGGGATCGGCGGCAGGTTGCGCTGCTGCTTGCTGTCGGCGTCGAAGAAATTGGCGCGGCCCTGGATGCCGTGATCGTAGCGGCCGATATCGGCGCCGTCGCTGAGCCGGATGCGATGGATCATCCCGGTCTCGAGATCCGACACGAACAATTGCCGATGGAAGCGGTCGTAGGCGATGTTGCCGAGCGCCGCCCCGGTGTTGGGCCGGCCGTCGAGGGTGACGTTGGCGAACGGGCGCGGCTGGTATCCGGTCTGCGCATCGAGCCGGTAGATGGTGCCGGGGCCGCCGCCGGTGCCCCACATGCCCGGCATCCATTGCGAGTTGTCCGGCATGCGGTGCAGGCCGAAGGCCGCGGTCGCCGACAGATAGATGTTGGGCGCGTTCTCGCCGTCGAGGGTCACCCCGAACACCTGCCCGACCTGGCTCGCCGTCACCGGTTGGCGCTGTGGCTCGTTGATCCAGTGGTCGCCGCCCGGCGGCCGGCCCGGCGAGCGCACGTCGATGATGCTTGCCGAGGTGCCCCCGGGATTGATCACGACCAGATCGCCTTGCGGCCCGGGCACGGTCGTGGTGCCGGAAAACCGCGTCACCACCGCCTCGCCGGGCTGCAGCGGACCCTGCTGCGCGGATGCCGGCAGCGCCGCGGCATGCAAAAAGAGCACGCCGACCGCGGCCGATTGCACCAGCCGCCGCCGCACGCAAGAGCTTTTTCCGGCAATTGCCGTTCGAACCGCCACTCGAGGGTCGAGTGCGCGCATTGGGAGGAGCCTCCCCAGCCAGTCCAACCACCGACGTCAACGCTAGGCCACTTTCGCGGTAATGTGAAGCCGGTCGGAACCGGTCGCGGGCGGGCGGTTGTTGAAGATCGCCGGCCTTATTGCCGCAGATGGCGGATCATCGCGCCGATCACGTTGGAATAGTCGTCGGTCCACACCCATTGGCGGGGATCGGGCTTGACCAGCGACCAGTGTCCTTCGCTCGCCAGCGTGCTGAAATCGGCGTCCGTGCGCGCCGCCGCCACCACCGACGAGGCATACTGGTAGGCGTCGATGTCGACCTCTTCCGGCGGATTGGTGCGGGCGATCAG
>JBEVIH010000081.1:0-19380 GCA_040510815.1 Xanthobacteraceae bacterium
CTGCCTTTATGACGAGCGCGGCCAGATGCTGAACGGCAATATGGCCGACTACCTGGTGCCGATGGCGGCCGAGATGCCCGACATCGAGGTCGGGCACGTGGTGACGCCGACCGCCGATTCCGAGCTCGGCGCCAAAGGCGCCGGCGAAGCCGGCACCGCCGGCGCACCGGGCGCGGTGATGAACGCCATCAACGACGCGCTGCGGCCGCTCGGCGCCAAGCCGCTCACCGACATGCCGTTCACCCCCGGCCGGATTCTGCACGCCCTCGGCAGGGTGTAGCAGCGGCGGCAGCGGCATGTTCACCGCCACCAAGGGCAAGGCCTTGCTCACCACCACGACCGGGGCGCTGCCGCGGCCGAGCTGGTACACGGCGAACCTGCGCGGCATGCCGCTGTCGCACGGCTTCTCGCAAGCCGCCTACCGCGAGCAGCACTTCGATTGCCTGGCCTGCAACGTCGCGGCCCAGCACCGCGCCGGCATCGACATCTTCGTGGACGGGGACGCGCGGCTCGACGACGACGTCGCCGGCCGCAGCTGGGTGAGCTACGCCACCGAGCGCATCGCCGGCATCGGCAAGCCGCGGGTCGAGGTGCCGCCGGCGCACTTCATGGCCGACAAGGGGCCCGGCGACCTGATGTGGGAGGTGATCGAGACCCGCATGACGCCGCCGGTCGAAGGCAAGATCGGCGCGACCACGCTCGAGCTCGATCGCGCCTACAAGGCGATGGCGACGATGACCGACCGGCCGGTGAAGATCGGATCGATCTCGGCGCAGATTCTCGCGCTGATGCTCACCGACGAGCATTACCGCGACCGGCTGACGCTTCTGCTCGACCTGTCGACCGCGCTCAACCGCGAGTACCACGCCCTGGCCGACGCCGGCGCGCCGATCGTGCAGGTCGAGGAGCCCGCCATCCATCAGGTCATCGCCGACCCCAACGCGTCCATCAAGCCGGCGCAATGGGTGGAGGCGTTCAACACCGAGGTCAAAGGCCTGCGCGGCAAATGCGAGGTGTGGTGCCATACCTGCTGGGGCAGCCCCGCCGCCCAGCGCGTGGCGAGCCGCGACCAGTCCTACAAGGACGCCCTGCCCTACCTCGACCAGCTCGACGTCGACGTCATCACGTTCGAAGGCGCGTTCAACCGCGGCATGGACTTCGAGCACATCGGCAGGATGATCTCGCGGGACAAGAAGGTGGCGCTCGGCGTCATCAGCCACCGCACCCTGCAGGTCGAGCGTCCCGAGGAGATCGCCGAGCTGATCCGCCTCGCGCTCAAGCACATCGCGCCCGAGCGGCTCGTCCTGTCGAGCGATTGCGGCTTCGGCCGGCAGTCGATGAGCCGGATGCACGCCTATTACAAGATGGTGGCGCTGGTGCGCGGCGCGAACATCGTGCGCAAGGAGCTCGGATTGCCCGAGGCTTATGTGCCCGCGGCCGACGTCCGGCTGTCGATGGTGCCGGTGGCCGGGCACTGAGCCCGCGCCCCGAAGGCCGATGCCGCCCGGCGAATTTTGGCCTGCCTGCTGCATGGACGAGGCGGACCTTGCGGGCCATGATCGGTTCGCTACCGGACGGATAGGGTCCGGCGGTCAGTGCGATCGGCGTTTCGGGGCGGATCGCGGAAAGAACACGGGAGACGACCGATGGACATCAAGGTGGGCCGGCAGGCGATCGCCGAAGCCACGGAGAAGCTCAAGAATTGGGGCCGCTGGGGCAAGGACGACCAGATCGGCACGCTCAACCACGTCACCCCCGAGGACATCGTCAAGGCCGCAAGCCTCATCCGCAGCGGCAAGGTGTTCGCGCTCGGCATCCCGCTCGATAGCAACGGCCCGCAGACCGGCCTGTTCGGCGGCCGCTTCAATCCGATCCACCAGATGCTCGCCACCGGCACCGACGCCATCGCCGGCCGCCAGGACTGGAACAAGATCCGCTACGCCGACGACACCCTCAACCTGTGTGTGCAGGGCGCCACCCACTGGGACGCGCTCGGGCACATCTTCTACGAGGACAAGGCCTACAACGGCTTCGACGCCAAGCTGATCGACGCCAAGGGGCTGAGCGTTCTCGGCATCGAGCACTCCAAGAGCAAGATGGTCGGGCGCGGCGTGCTGCTCGACATCGCCCGCTTCCGCGGCGTCGACTGGCTCAAGGACGGCGAGGGCATCTCCAACGACGAGCTCGACAAGTGCGCCAAGGACCAGAACGTGGCGATCGGGCGCGGCGATTTCGTCATCATCCGCACCGGGCAGATGGAGCGCTGCCTGAAGGAGAAGCAGTGGGGCGGCTATGCCGGCGGCGACGCCCCCGGCGTCAGGTTCGAGAACTGCTACTGGTGCCAGGACAAGCAGATCGCCGCGATCTGCACCGACACCTGGGGCGTCGAGGTGCGGCCGAACGAGACCACCGAGGCGAACCAGCCCTGGCACTGGGTGGTGATCCCGGCGATGGGGCTGTGCATGGGGGAAATCTTCTACCTCAAGGAGCTGGCCGAGGATTGCGACGCCGACGGCATCTACGAGTTCTTCTTCTGCGGCCCGCCGCTCGTCATCACCGGCGGCACCGGCTCGCCGATCAATCCGCAGGCGATCAAGTGACACCGCACGTGTCATCCCGGACAACCGAGCTGCGAAGCGGCGAGGTCGATCCGGGGCCTCGCGCCGCACATTCGTGTCGTCACCCCCGGGCTTGTCCCGGGGGTCCACGTCTCTAGACTGTGAAGAAGCAAGGCGTGGATGGCCGGTACAAGCCCGGCCATGACGAAGAACCACGACGGAGATGAGTCATGGCCCGCTATCTCAAGCGCGGAATGGACGCGAGCGCGATCAAGGCCGCCGACGCCAAGGTGCGCGCGACGGTCGAGCAGATTCTCGAGCAGATCGAGACCGGGCGCGACGCGGCGGTGCGCGAGCTGTCGCAGAAATTCGACAGCTGGTCGCCGCCGTCCTTCAAGCTGACGCCGCAGGAGATCGAGCGCGCCATCGGCCAGGTCGGCAAGCGCGACCTCGACGACGTCAAGTTCGCGCAGGCGCAGGTGCGCAACTTCGCGCAGAAGCAGAAGGAGACGATGCGCGACCTCGAGGTCGAGACCCTGCCGGGCGTGGTTCTCGGCCACAAGCACATCCCGGTGAACTCGATCGGCTGCTACGTGCCGGGCGGGCGCTATCCGATGGTCGCATCGGCGCACATGTCGATCGTCACCGCGCGGGTCGCCGGCGTGAAGCGCATCATCGCCTGCGCGCCGCCGTTCAAGGGCGGGCCGCATCCGGCAATCGTCGCCGCCATGCATTTCGGCGGCGCCGATGAAATCTACGTGCTCGGCGGCGTGCAGGCGGTCGCCGCCATGGCGCTCGGCACCGACAGCATCGCGGCGGTCGACATGATCGTCGGGCCCGGCAACGCCTACGTGGCGGAGGCCAAGCGCCAGCTGTTCGGCCGCGTCGGCATCGACCTGCTCGCCGGCCCGACCGAGACGCTGATCATCGCGGACGACAGCGTGGACGGCGAGATCTGCGCCACCGACCTGCTCGGCCAGGCCGAGCACGGCCCGACCTCGCCGGCGATCCTGATCACCAATTCGGAGAAGCTCGCGCGCGCCACCATGGCGGAGGTCGAACGCATCCTGAAGATCCTGCCGAGCGCCGATCTCGCCGGCAAGGCGTGGGAGGATTTCGGCGAGGTCATCGTCTGCGACGACGCGGACCAGATGGTGCGCGAGGCCGACCGCGTCGCTTCCGAGCACGTGCAGGTGATGACGCGCGATCCCGATTATTTCCTCGCCAACATGAAGAACTACGGCTCGCTGTTCCTGGGGCCGCGCACCAACGTCGCCTACGGCGACAAGGTGATCGGCACCAATCACACGCTGCCGACCAAGAAGGCGGCACGCTACACCGGCGGCCTGTGGGTGGGAAAATTCCTCAAGACCTGCACCTACCAAAAGGTGCTCACCGACGAGGCCTCGACCCTGGTCGGCGAATATTGCTCGCGACTGTGCATCCTCGAAGGTTTCTACGCCCACGCCGAGCAGGCCAATGTGCGGGTGCGCCGCTACGGCGGCCGCAACGTGGCCTATGCGCAGGCGGCGGAGTGAGCGACGCTGCGCGGCCGACCATGAGTGCGCCCACGCCCATCGAGCTCGCCAAGACGCCTTCGTTCCGCCTCGACGGCAAGCGCGCCCTGGTCACCGGCGGCGGGCGCGGCATCGGGCTCACCGCGGCGTCCGCGCTCGCCGAGGCCGGCGCCCACGTGACGCTGGCGGCGCGCACCCAACGCGAGATCGAGGACGCCGCTGCGGCGATCCGCGCCCGCGGTCACCAGGCCCAGGCGCTGATGCTCGACGTGACCGACATCGCGGCCGTGCGCGCCGCGATCGAGCGCGCCGAGCCGTTCCACGTGCTGGTCAACAATGCCGGCACCAACCGGCCGAAGATGCTGATGGATGTGAGCGTCGAGGATTTCGACGCCATCATGAGCCTCAACGTGCGCGCGGCGTTCTTCGTCGCCCAGGCGGTGGCGCGCCGGTTGATCGAGGCGAAGGCGTCCGGCTCGATCATCAACATCTCCTCGCAGATGGGCCATGTCGGCGCCGCCCGCCGCACCGTCTACTGCGCCTCCAAACACGCCATGGAGGGCTTCACCAAGGCGATGGCGATCGAGCTCGCCCCCCACAACATCCGCGTCAACAGCCTGGGGCCGACCTTCCTGGAGACGCCGATGACGCGGCCGTTCTTCGAGAACAAGGCGTTCCGCGACGAGGTGCTCGGCAAGATCAAGCTCGGCCGCCTCGGCCAGCTCGACGAATTGACCGGCGCGATCGTGTTCCTGGCGTCGGACGCCTCGTCGCTGATGACCGGCTCGGCACTCGTGCTCGACGGCGGCTGGACTGCGGAGTAACCCGTTCGCCGCGCGCCGTCAGGCCGAAGCGGCCTATCGCAGATTGAGCTGCAGCCGGGGGTCCGCGACGATCCCGCGATAGAGCGCGAACTGATCGCGATTGAAGGCGTCGAGCTCGTGCGGGCTCGAGCCGACCGCCTCGGTTCCTGCGTCCTTCAGGCGACCCACGACGCCGAGATCCTTCATGGTCTTGGCCATCTCGGCCGCGAGCTTGTCGATGATAGGCTTCGGCGTCGCGGCCGGCGCGTAGATCGCGGTCCAGTACGGCACCTCGTAGTCGAGGCCCTGCTCGACCATGGTCGGCACGTCCGGCTGCGCGGCGGTGCGCGTCCTCGTCGTCACCGCCAGCGCCCGCACCGCGCCGGATTCGATGTTCTTGGTCTGCGCCGGGACGCCGTCGATCAGCATGGCGATGCGGCCCGCCAGCAGGTCGGGCATGACCCCGGCATTTCCCCGGTAGGGCACGTGCACGATGTCGACGCCGGCCGCCGCCTTGAACAGCTCGCTGGCCAGGTGAATGGCGGTCCCGGGCCCGGACGAGCCGTAGCTGAATTTGCCCGGATTGGCCTTGGCCAGCGCGATGAACTGCTTGAGGTCGTTCGCGGGCAGCGACGGATTGATGATCAGCACCGGGGCAAAGCGCGTGACCAGTGAAACCGGCGCGAGGTCCTTGAGCCAGTCATACGGCAGGTCCTTGCCGACCGCCGCGCTGACCACGCCGGTGACCGAATGATAGAGCAGCGTGTAGCCGTCGGGCGGCGCGCGTACCACGGCGTTGACGCCGAGGGTGCCGCCGGCGCCGCCCTGGTTTTCGACCACCACTTGCTGGCCGAGCAGGTCGGAGAGCTTCTGCGCGGTGGCGCGCGCGGTGAAGTCGATGCCGCCGCCGGCCGCCAGCGGCACCACGAGCTTGACCGGTTTCGACGGATAGGCGTCCTGCGCCGCCGCCGGACGCGGCGCGAGGGCGACGCAGCCGAGCACCACCAACACAAGTCCGACCGGTCTCGCCCTGATCATGGTGTTCTCCCGCAAGCGGCGATCGCGTCATTATTCATGACGGCCGGGCGGACGCAATAAACCGCGAAGCGAGCGCGGGCAGGCCTTCGCGGGAAAACGCTAGGGCTTATTACGTTTGTCGCGTTTTCTTCGGCGAACCGGCTTCCACTTCGCCGGAAAACGCTATGCCTTATTGATTGCATTTGACGCGTTTTCTTCGGCGAACCGGCTTCCACTTCGCCGGAAAACGCTATGCCTTCACCGGATAGACCGGCGGCTCGCCCGAGAGCACGCGCGCCACGTCGGTCGCGCATTTGGTCTGCAGCTCGTCGAGCGCCTCGACCGAGTAGAACGCGGTGTGCGGGGTGAGGACCACGTTGTCGCGGCCGAGCAGCTTGGAGTCCTTGGCGAGCGGCTCGCTCGTCACCACGTCGAGCGCGGCGCCGCCGAGTTGGCCGGAATCGAGCGCCGAGATCAGCGCCGCTTCGTCGACCAGCGGCCCGCGCGCGGTGTTGATCAGCAGCGCCCCTTTTTTCATCTTGCGGAAGACCTCGGCGTTGAACAGGCCACGCGTCGCCGGCAGCAATGGCGCATGAACCGAGACGAAATCGGACATTGCCAGCAGCTCGTCGAAGCCGACGCTTTCCACTCCCGCTTTGCCCAGCACGTCCGCCGACACGTAGGGATCGTGCGTCACCACCCGCAGGCCGAACGCCTTCGCCTTCGGCGCCAGGGTGCGCGGGATGTTGCCGAAGCCGACCAGCCCGAGCACCCGCCCGCTCAGGCGGTGGATCGGCACCACCGGCGGCACCTCCCAGCGACCCGACTGCACCAGCTTGTTGGAGAGCGGCACCTTGCGCACCAGCGACAGCAGCAGCGCCATCGCGTGGTCGGACACCTCCTGCATGCAATAATCCGGCACGTAGGTGACGGTGATGCCGAGCGCGCCCGCCGCCGGGATGTCGATATTATCGACGCCGAGGCCGAAGCGGCCGATCACCTTGCAGCGCTTGAGCTCGCGCAGCAGGTCGCCGGGCAGCTTGGCGTAGGTGACGAGGACGGCGTCGGCGTCGCGCGCGACCGCCAGGATGTCGTCGGCCGACGGGCTTTTCGCCATGCGCAGCTCCGGATCGACACGCTTGAGCGCCGCCTTCGCCGGATCGAGCGAGGGAAACGGGCTGTCGGTGACGGCGATCAAGGTACGAGGCATGAGTCGCTCCACGCTCTACAATGTCATGACCCTCGCAACACCTCCGGATTGACGCAATTCGGCGGCGTCTTGCCGTCGAGCAGCGCCAGGATGTTGTCCACCACGATATTCGCCATCTCGTCCCGCACCTCGACGGTGGCGCTGCCGAGATGCGGGACCAGCACGACGTTCGGCAGCTTGCGCAACGCGGCATCGACCTTGGGCTCGTGCTCGAACACGTCGAGGCCGGCGCCGGCGATCCGCCGCGCCCGCAAGGCCCGCACCAGCGCCGCTTCGTCGATGATCGGGCCGCGCGCGGTGTTGATCAGGAACGCGGTCTTCTTCATCAGCTTGAGCTCGCGCGCCCCGATCTGGTGCCGCGTCTCCGGCTTGAGTGGCGAATGCAGCGAGACGAAGTCGGATTCGGCGAGCAGCTGATCGAGGGGAACGAAGGTCAGGCCGGCCTCGCGTTCCAGGCTCTCGGGCTTGCGCCGCGGCGTCCAATAGAGCACGCGCATCGAGAAGCCGTTTGCGCGCCGCGCCACCGCCCGGCCGATCAGCCCGCCGCCGCCGATGAGGCCGATGGTCTTGCCCCAGACGAAGGAGCCGAGCAGGTAGCTCGACTGTCCCCCGGGAAATTTCCCCGCCCGCACCAAACGGTCGCCTTCCATCATCCGCCGCGCGACCGCGAGCATCAGCCCGAACGTGAGATCCGCGGTGGCTTCGGTGGTGACCGGCGGAACCACGGTGACGGGAAGCCGGCGCGCGGTCGCCGCCGCGACATCGACGTTGGACGGCGAGATCGATTGTGCCGCAACGAGCCGCAGCTTCGGATTGGCGGCGATCACATCGCGGTCGATGCGGTCGTGCAGCAGGCAAAACAAGATGTCGCATTTTTTCACGGCGGCGATCAGCGCCGTCTTGGCGAGGATGCGGCTCGCATCCGGATTGACCTTGACGGTCGCGACCTCGCGCAAACGGTCGAGTGCGCTCTTGGCGACCGGCTGGGTGACGAAGATTCTCGGCCGGGCGGGATTTGCGCGCATCAGGAGAGCCACCGCACGACGCCGGCGACCCCGTCGACCGCGACCTGCGAGCCGTCCGGGATGCGGCTGGTGGCGTCGAGCACGCCCAGCACCATCGGGATGCCGCGCTCGCGCGCCAGCGAGGCGAGGTGCGAGGTCGAGCCGCCCAGCTCGGCGACCACGCCGGCGACACGCGGCAGCACCTGGCTCAGCGCCGGACCCGCGACCCGCGTCACCAGCACGTCGCCCGGCGCCACCCGCGCCAGCTCGCATTCGCAGTTCACCACCACGGCGCGGCCGGCGCCCCAGCCGATGCCGGCGGGATGGCCGTTGAGGCCGGGATGCTTGAGCCAGATCTCGTCCGGCACGTGGATCGGCTCGACCTCGAGCGGCCGCGCCTGTAAGAGCTTGAAGCCCGCGTCGTCGAGCGCCCACTCGATCTCCACCGGGCCGCCCATCACCGCCTCGGCCTTGCGCATCAAGCGGCCGAGCGTCACCGCCTGCCCGGCGTCGAGGCAGGGCTCGCCGACAAGCTCGCTCGGGACCGCCTGCGGCATGGCGCCGGCGCCGTGGCCGCAGGTCTCGCGGTGGTCCTTGCGGCCCGCCTCGATCTTGCGCAGGAAGCCCTGCCGGTTGAGCAGGATGCGGTCCGGCACCACCTCGCCCTGCGCGATCGCCGAGCCCAGCCCCCAGGTCGCGCTGATCAGCATCTGGCCCTCGGCGGTCTCGCTCAGGCCGCCGCCGGCGGCGCGCGCGTCGACCAGCGGTTGGATCAGCACCGCCATCGCGGTGCCAGCGGGCGAGAGCCCGTGGTTGTCCATGTAGCGGCGCGCATTGGTGGTCCACAGAGCGGCCCAGCAGGCGCGCACCGCGGTGAGGAACGCCGCTTCGTCGTCGATCCCCAGAAAGCTCTCGAACTGGCCGGCGAAATTGGCGCCCTTGCGGTCCTCGATCAGCGCCGACGAGCGCACCGCGCTCGGCGCCCCGCTCCCAGCGCGCTGCGCCCGCCACGCCGCCAGCAGCGGATCGAGGACTTCCGGCGCGACCGGCTGCTCGAAGAGGCCGAGCCGGATTTCGACCGAGAGCCGGCGCTGGCCGACGATGTCGGCATCGGCGAAGCGGCGCACCATCTCGCCGAGCCCGAGCGCCGCGATCTGCGCCCGATAGGCGTCCGCGCCGAGGCAGAAGCCGCCCGGCGTCGGCAATCCGGCACGCGCCAGCGCCGCGAGGTTCGCGGCCTTCGGCCCGAGGCGGTCGGCATCGGCCGCCGTCGCGGCGCTCAGCGGGATGACATAGTCGGTCATGAGCCCTGCTCGCTCAACTGCCGCTCATCATGGTCGGGTCTTTCCCGGCCAGCTCATGTCTTGACGTAGATCCCCGGTTCCGCCGCTGCGCGGCGGCCCGGGGATGACGTTGACCTGCGGTCAACGTCACTTCACGTGGTCGCCGTAGCCCGGGATCGGATCGACCACGGTGATCTGCTTGACCGGGAAGTTGGAGATGATCTCGATTTCCTTCTTGTGCACGATCAGCATTTCCTCGATGCGCACGCCGTAGCGGAAGCGCTTGCCGTGCTGGGTCTCGAGCGCGAAGGTCATCCCTTCCTTGATCTCCACCGGATGATCGAGCGACCAGATGCGCGAGATCACCGGCGGGTCGTATTGCGCCAGGCCGAGCCCATGGCCCCAGAGGTTCGCCGCCGCCTGGTCCTCTTCCTTGTAGCCCCACGCCTCCTTGGCCGAAGGCCACTTCTTGGCGATCTCGCGCGTGGTGGTGCCGACCTTCACCGCCCCGATCGAGTCGTAGAGCCATTCGAGCGCGGTGGCGTAGGTGTCCTTCTGCTCCTTGGTGGGCTCCTTGCCGACGCAATAGGTGCGGTAATAGCAGGACTTGTAGCCGTTCCAGGTAAGCGCAGCGAGGTCCATGAACACGATCTCGCCGGGCTGGATGATGCGGTCGGAGAAATTGCGCCAGTTCGGCCAGGTGTTCGGGCCCGACGACACGATCACGTCCTCGACGTCCTCCATGCCCGGGATCGAGTAGAGGAATTTCATCAGGTGCGCGGTCACCTGGTTCTCGGTGATGCCGGGACGCAGGAACTTCATGCATTCCCAATGCGTGGCGTCGCCGATGGCGCCGACGATACGCATGCATTCCTGCTCGTCGACGTTCTTGACCGCGCGCGCCTCCATCATCGGCGTCATGCCGTCGACCCAATTGATCTTCTTCTCCTTGAAGATGCTGATCATGTTGATGTCGATGAAGTCGCAGCCGAGCTTCTGGCCGGCGACGCCGTGCCGCTTCATCTCGTAGATGATCGCGTCGGTGAACTTCTTGACCTGCTGCTGCGAGGCCGGACCGGCGGCGCCCTTGATCCAGGCGTAGGAGTAGCGGACGTTCTCCTTCGGGATCCAGGGCGAATGGCGCTCGATCTGGAAGCCGAGGTCGCCCTGCTCGAACAGCACCGGCGCGCCGTCGCCGCAGAGCAGCGCGTAGCGCAGGCCGGGCTTGAGCCGGTTCCAGCCCGGCGTCAGCGTGCCGGTGAGGTAGCGCACGTTCTCGTCGTACATGCACAGCATGGCGCCGAGCCCGTGCTTCTTCATCATCTCGCGTGCACGCTCGGTGCGGTACTTGCGCAGGCGATCCCAGTTGACGCGCTGTTGCCAGTCCAAGCCGCCGATGCCGAAATTTGCCGTGCCCATTGAGTGCCTCCCGACCTGTCGCCGCGGTCCGGCCGCGGCGCGTTCGCTGTTGGCAAGAATCCTAGCCGGGTGGCCCTTGCTGACAAAATAATATATTCTGCGCTCAGTCATTAGTTTTCATGATAGGTCGGCCACATGACCAATATCGCGCTGCGGCAAGTCCGCGCCGTCATCGCCGTGTGCGAGGAGGGCTCGTTCACCCGCGCCGCCGAACGCGAGAACGCCACCCAGTCCGGCATCTCGCAGCACGTCGCCAGCGTCGAGCGCGCGCTCGGCGTGAAGCTGTTCGAGCGCTCGACGCGCGGCATCGTCCCGACGCCGGCGGGACTGCGCTACTACAAGAGCTGCGTCGAGGCGGTCGGGCGGCTGGAGGACGCCAACGAGGCGGCCCGCCGCCTTGGCGGCCTGGTCGCCGGCGACTTGCGCATCGGGCTGATGCCGACCTTCACCCGCGCGGTGCTGGCGCCGACGCTCGACGACTTCGTGCCGCGCTATCCCGACGTGCGCCTGCACGTGTTCGAAGGCTACAGCGGCGTGCTGACCGAGATGGTGCTGGCCGACGAGCTCGATTTCGCCGTGGTGCCCGCCTTCGAGGGCCGCGTCGGGCTCAAACCGCGGCTGCTGGTGCGCGATCGCGAGATGCTGTTGTCCGGCGCCAAGCGCGGCCTCAAGCCGCTCGCGCCGGTGCGACTCGCCGACTGCGTGCCGCTCAAGATCGTGGTGCCGGGGCCGGACAACGTCCGCCGCCGCAACCTCGAAACCTACTTCCAGACCCACGGCGTCGAGATCGCCGCCCTGCTGGAAATGGACGCCATGATCGGCACGCTCGAATTCGTCGCCCGCTCCGACTGGGTCACCGTGCTGCCGAGCCTCATTTCGGTGAACGACATCGGCAAGGGCGACCTCGTGGTCAATCCGATCGCCGATCCGCCGCTGCACGCCGAATTCGTCGTGATCCAGCCGGCGCGGCGCACCTTGAGCGTGCCGGCGCGGCTGTTTCTCGAGCGGTTCGATGCCGAGGTCGCCCACATCCACGCGATCTGGGACAGGGCATTGGCGGAACCGGCCGCAGACCGACGCAAGCGCCGAGCGTGATCGCGTGACGTATGGACGCGCCGCGAACTCGGTGCGCTCCCTCTCCTCGCAGGGGAGAGGGTTGGGGTGAGGGGGTTCGAAACGATAGACCTTAACCCCTCACCCCACCCCTCTCCCAAAGGGAGAGGGAGCCGGCCGAGTCCGCGGGACCGTTAAAGCAAGAATTCAAGCCTTGCTGCCGCCCGGGTCGGCTTTCAGCCCGGCCGCCGCGATGCCGGCGACCGCGCAGGCTTCGTCCTTGTCGGAGGTGTCGCCGGAGATTCCGACCGCGCCGACGACGTCGCCGCCGCCATCCCGGATCAGAACGCCGCCCGGATTGGTCACGATCCGCCCGCCGCTCGCCGCCGCCAGCATGGTGAAGAACTGCGGCGTGTTGGCCGCGCGCTCGGCCAGCGTCCGCGAGCCGAAGCCCATGCCGAGCGCGCCCCAGGCCTTGCCGAAGGCGATGTCGAAGCGCAGCAGCCCCGATTTGTCCTCGCGCTTGAACGCCACCAGGTGCCCGCCGGCATCGAGCACGGCGACGGTGAGCGGCGCACAACTGGTCTCGCGGCCTTTCTTGAGTGCGGCATCGACGATGGTCGAGGCTTGCGCAAGCGTAACGACGGACATGATGGCTCCCACTTGGTTGAACGATTACGGCTTGGCGCGGTTCGCCCAATAGACCGAGACCGCCGAGACCTCGGCCCCGCCCGAGACCTTGCGTTGCGCCTCCTCGTAGCAGGCGAGCGTCTTCTCGACGAGCGGCAGCTCGACGCCGCGCGCCTTGCCCTCGGCCAGCATCGCGCGCAGATCCTTGATCGCGCCGTCGACGTCGAAGGTGACCGGCCCGCCGTCGCCGCCCTTGAGCATCGCGGCGATGCCGGGCCCGCGCACCTTGAGCACGTTGGGACCGCCCGAGGTCTCGCTCAGCATGTCCATCAGCCGCGCCGGATCGAGGTCGAGCGAGCGGCAGAGCGCGAGCGCCTCGCCGAGCGCCTGCCAATAGATCATCAGCGGCATGTTGACGGTGAACTTGAGGATGGCGCCGGCGCCGACCGGGCCGCCATGCTCGATCCGCCGGCAGAGCTGGTCGAGAATCGGCCGCGCGCGCGCCGCGTCGGCGGGCTCGGCGCCCATCAGGCCGAGCAGCTTGCCCTGCCGGGCCGGACCGGTCGAGCCGCCGACCGGACACTCGACCAAAGCCGCGCCCTTGCCGCGCACCTTCTCGGCGAGCGCCACCGAGGTCGCCGGCCGCACGGTGCTCATCTCGATGAACAGCTTGCCGCGCACGTCGCCGGAGAGGAGGCCGGCGGCACCGCTATAGACGGCGTCGATCGCCGCCGCGTCGGTCAGGATGGTGATGACGGCCTCGGCGTTTTTCGCGAGCTCCGCGGGCGTGGCGGCGACCGTCGCGCCGGCATCCGCCAGCGGCTTGGTCTTGGCGGCGGACCGGTTCCAGACCGAGACCTTGTGCCCGGCCTCCATCAGCCGCTGCGCGATGGCGGCGCCCATCTTTCCGATGCCGGCAATTCCGATCTGCATTCAACACTCCCGGTAAACCGTCGGCCGATGTCATTGCCCGCAGGCGCCGGGCACGACAAGCCGAAATGGCTACTTCATGCGGTCCTTGATCTTGTCGAGCGCGGCGCGGGCGCAGTCGTCGTCGAAATTGCCGCCGGGCGCGCCGCCGACCCCGATGCCGCCGATCGGCTTGCCGCCCGCCAGGATCGTCACCCCGCCGGGCGTGAAGGTGACGTTGGGCAGGCTGGCGAGACCGGCGGTGGTCATTCCCGGACTCTTGCTCAGCCGCTCGAAGATCGCCTTGGTCGAGTCCTCGTTGCGCACGGGCGCCAGCGAGGCCGCCGTATAGGCCTTGGCATAGGCGCTATCGAGGGTGTGGACGGCGGCGCCGTCGCCGCGCAGCACCGCCTGCCGCACCCCGTTGATGTCGACGACGATCGCCGTCACCGCATAGCCGTTCCTGGCGCAAGCCGCGACCGCCTCGCCGACCGCTTCGAGCGCGAGCGCGGCCGAGAGCCGCTGCGTCGTAATGAGGCCCTGGGCGAGCGCCGGCGCGGCGGCGAGCGCGGCGAGCAGCAATCCCGGCGCGGACCGGCGAACGAACATATGCGACATGGTCATGGCCTTCCCCCACATCTGCCGTGTCGGTCCGGCAGTCGGCGCCGACGATACGGGATAATGTGTCTGCGAGAAAGACTGCCGCCGTGACGCGATTGAACTTGAATGCCCCCGCACCCGGTGTGTAGCGTCCGCGGCGGAATCACAGGGCGACGGAGAATGGGAATGGCGAGAAGCAAAGGGGCCGTCGGCATCGTCGGCCTCGGCATCATGGGCGGCGCGTTCGCCGAAAACCTCGTTGCCGCCGGCTGGCGCGTGGTGGGCTACGACATCGACCCGGCCCGCCGCCGCGCCATGGCGAGGGCGGGTGTCGAGATCGCCAGCGACGCGAAAAGCCTCGCCGCCGCGGTGCCGACCATCATCACCAGCCTGCCCAAGCCGTCCGCGCTCGACCAAACGGTCGCCGCCATCGTGGCGGCGCGGGTGCCCACGCGCGTGATCGTCGAGGCCAGCACCTTCAGGATGGAGGACAAGGCCAAGGCCGAGCGCGCGCTGCGCAAGGCCGGCCACGTGCTGCTGGACTGCCCGGTCAGCGGCACCGGCTCCCAGGCCAAGACGAAGGACCTCGTCATCTATGCCAGCGGCGACAGCAAGGCGATCGGCAAGCTGCGCCCGATGTTCGCCGGCTTCTCGCGGGCGGTGCACGACCTCGGCGCCTTCGGCAACGGCAGCCGGATGAAATACGTGGCGAACCTGCTGGTCGCCATCAACAACGTCGCGACCGCCGAGGCGATGGTGCTCGGCCTCAAGTCCGGGCTCGACCCCAAGACGGTGTTCGAGATGGTGACGTCGGGCGCCGGCAATTCGCGGGTGTTCGAGCTGCGCGCGCCGATGATGGTGAAGGACCGCTACGACGACGCCACCATGAAGGTGTCGGTCTGGCAGAAGGACATGGCGGTGATCGGCGAGTTTGCGCGCCAGCTCGATTGCCCGACGCCGATGTTCGACGCCACCGTGCCGCTCTACAGCAAGGCGATGCGGAGCGGCCACGCCGAGCACGACACCGCTGCGGTCTGCGCGGTGCTGGAGCAGATGGCGGGCGTGCGGCGGAGGAAAAAGCCGCGCCGCGCCAACAAGCGCTGACCGACGGTAGGGTGGGCAAAGGCGCGCATGCCGTGGCGATCCCACGCGAGGGATATTCGTTGCGCGCCGTGCCCACGCGTCTTTCTCTCACACGCACGAGACCCGCGTGGGCACGGCGCACGCGCCAGCGAGAACCGGGATATGACTCGGCACGCGCCTTTGCCCACCCTACGGCCGGTTTCACGTCCGCAGGAAATCGAGCACCGCGGTCTCCGCCAGCACCGCTTCGGGAATGCTGTGGCGCTGCGAGCGGGCGCGCTCCTCGGCGGTCTGGGTCGCCTGCAGATAGGCGCCGAGATGGCGCGCGCGCTCGATGATGCGCCGGCCGACCGGCAGCCGGGCGGCCTCGAAGCGCTTGAGCGCCGGAGCGACCTCGGCGGAGTCGAGCGCCTGCGCCAGCGCCGCCGCGTCGTCGGCCGCCTTGGCGACGCCGGCCGCCACGTGCGGCCGCGCCACGAAGGCCGCATCGCCGATGATCGCCACCCGGCCGAAGGCCATGCGCGGGGTTTCGAGATCGTAGATCGGCTGCAGGATCGGCTCCTCGATCAGCCGCACGATGGCGCGGAACTGCGGCGGCAACAGCCGCTCCGCGGCCGCGCGCATCGCCGCGATGCCATCATGCCGGATCAGCGGCGGCGGGATCGAGATGGTGTGGGTGGTGCCGCGCTCGTCGGTGAGCAGATGCTGCAGCTCGGTGGCCTCGTCGGCCGGGCGGTACCAGACCACGTTGTAGCGGCGATGGCCGGCGCGCAGATCATTGTCCGGGCCGGCGATCGGATAACCCAGGCATTGCTCGCCCGGCGGCAGGCAGAAAGTCATGTATTCGAACAGCTCGCGGTGGATCGCCGGCGGAAACGCCTGCTCGGCGATCAGCGCGCGCCAGGCCACGTAGCCGGCGTAGAGCGGGGAAAGCTCCGGCAGGCATTGCTGGCGGACGGTGGAACGCAGGCCGTCGGCCCCTACGAGCAGGGCGCCGTCGGCGGTGCCGCCGTCGGTGAAATGCGCGACCACGGCGCTCTCGGTCTGCTCGAAGGTCCGGAGGCCGCGGCCGCGATGGTAGCGCTCCGGCGGAAAGGCGTCGCGCAACGCCCGGTAGACACGCTCCCAGGCGGTGAGCACCTGCGGGCAGAGAAATTCGCCGGCAAATCGGCCCGACGCATCCAGAATCTTCCGGGTGGTGATCGCAACGCCGAGATCGGCCGGATCGATGCCGAGCCCGCGCAGCGTCTCGATCAGCTCGGGCTGCGCCACGATGCCGGCGCCGCGGCCCGCGAGCTCGTTCTCGACCCGCTCGAAGACGTGGACATCCCAGCCGTGCCGCCGCAGCAGCAGGGCGACGAGCAAGCCGCTCATCGAGCCACCGATGACCAGGGCGTTCCTCGTCTGACCCAACAGCCTCGACCCCGCGGTTTACCAGTGTGGCGGATTTGACGTTCCTCCATTGCTGCTGCAAGCTCGTAGAGGAACGTCAAATCCAAAAGCCACACTGGAAATCATAGAGTTGCTAGTGTCCCTTTGATTCCGAAGTTCGCATGAGAGTGTGCCGCGAGTCCTGGCGAACTTCGGAATCGGGACACTAGGGACCAAAAGTTGCTATATATCTGCCGAACCCCGGAGGAATGCCATGACGATGACGATGATGGACAAGGCGACGGACCGCTCCGATCGCTCGGCCTGGCCGGCGGACATCGCCGCCGAGTTCGAGCGGGAAAAGAAGGCCCCCAATCCCTGCGTCGGAACCGAGCTGGTCTCGGAGAGCGAGCGCGTGCGCGTCTGGATAATCCGCCTGCAGCCGGGCCAGCGCATCGGGTTCCACCGCCATGTGCTCGACTACTTCTGGACCTCGGTGTCGGGCGGCCGCGGCCGCCAGCACGTGCACGACGGCACCACCGTCGAATACACCTACGCCCCCGGCGAGACCCGGCACGAGCACTACGGCGCCGGCCAGTTCAAGGTCCACGACCTGGAGAACCTCGGCGACCAGGAGATGGTGTTCATGACCATCGAATTCCTGCAGAGCGCCAACAAGCCGCTGCCTTTGCCCGAAACGGTGCGGCGCCAGGCCGCAGCGTAAGCGCGGTCGTTCGCCAGGGTGGGCAAATCGCCCGCCGTGTCGCCTGGTGTCACGACGAGCCGAGCGCGATTTTGCCCACCTCCCGGTGGCGGCTTCTGCAAGTGGGCAAAAGCCGCGCAACGTCGTGCCTCCTCGGGACCGAGCGTTGATGCGGGTTCGGCAACCGCGGACGGACCAGACTAGCCAAGCCCTCACCCTTCCTGCACACTGTCCCGACAAATAAGAACGCGCCCGAACGGGCCTCGGGGGGAAAACGTGATCATCTCGGCCGACTTGCTGATCAATGCCTTGGTCGCCGGCCTGCTGCTCGGCTGCTTTTATGCGGCGGTGACGGTCGGCATCTCGATCTCGTTCGGCATTCTCGACATCGTCAATATCGCGCACCCGGCCTTCGTCATCCTCGGCTCCTACATCGCCTACATCCTCAACACCCGCTTCGGCGTCGATCCGATCGTGGTGAGCATCGTCATGCTGCCGGTGTTCTACGCGCTCGGCGCACTGGTCTATCAGGTCTATTACGAGTCGTTCGAGCGGCGCGGGCGGGAGGCGCTCAGCGGGCTCGCGTTCTTCTTCGGTGTCCTGTTCGTCACCGAGGTCGTGCTGATCATCGTGTTCGGCGTCGACTACCGCTACGTCGACGCGTCCTATATCGGGCCGACCCTGCGCTTCGGCTTCGTCGATCTGCCGCTGCGCATGCTGGTGCCGTGCGTCGCGGCGCTCTTGCTGTTCGCCGCGTTGCAGCTGTTCCTGACGCGCACCTTCATGGGCCGTGCCATCATGGCGGTGGCACAGGATCAGCTTGCGCTGCAGCTGATGGCGGCCTCGCCGACCCGCATCAAGCGGATGGCCTTCGCGATCTCGATCGCGACCTGCTCGGTCGCCGGCGCGCTGCTCATCATCATTCAGCCGATCGAGCCGTCGGTCGGGCGCGAATATATCGGCCGCGTGTTCGCCATCTGCGTGCTCGGCGGGCTCGGCAGCCTGCCCGGGACGCTGATCGCCGCGATCCTGCTCGGCGTGATCGAGAGCCTCACCGCGACCTTCTCCGGCCCGTCCTGGGCGCCGGCCGTTTCGTTCGGATTCCTGCTGCTCACCTTGGCGTTCAGGCCGATGGGTCTGTTCGGACGATAGGACGGCCGATCGTGCGGACCTGGGTCTTCTTTCTGATCTGCGTCGCGGTCGGCGCCGTCGTATTCGCGCTCGCGCGCCTGGTCCAGAACGACTACGTGTTCTACGCCGGCTACGTGGTGCTGCAATTCATCGTGCTGGCGACCGCCTGGAACATCCTCGGCGGCTATACCGGCTACGTGAATTTCGGCTCGGCGGCGTTCTTCGCCGCCGGCGCCTACACCTCGGTGTTCTTTCACAAGTTCTATCCGCTGCCGATCCCGGTGCTGATCGTGCTCGGCGCCATCGTCTCCGGCCTGATCGGGCTGGGCATGGGCTATCTGACGTTGCGGCTGCGCGGCGCCTTCTTCGCGATCGCGACGCTGGCGCTCGCCGTGGTGCTGCAGACCCTGATCGTCAACTGGAACTATGTCGGCGGCGCGCGCGGCGCCTATGTGATCCGGCCGGAAAGCGTGCCGCTGATCGGAAACTACATCAACTATCTGTTCCTGATCATGCTGGCGCTCGCCGTCATCGCGATCACGATCGCGCGCGCGATCGAGCGATCGCAGCTCGGCTACGGCTTCGCCACCATCCGCGACGACGAGCTGGCGGCCGAGGCGTCGGGCGTGCCGACCTTGAAGCTCAAGCTGGTCGCCACCACGCTCTCGGGCGCGCTCATGGGCATGGCCGGGGCGCCCTTCCCCTACTACATCGGCTACCTGCAGCCCGCCTCCGCCTTCGCGCTCGACTACGCCGTCAACTCGATCGCCATGCCGATGATCGGCGGCACCAGCTCGTGGATCGGTCCGCTGATCGGCGCTATCCTGGTGACGACCCTGCAGCAATGGGCGACGGTGAGCATCTCCTCCGAGCTCAGCCTGCTGATCGTCGGGCTTCTGCTCGTGGCTTTCGTCATCATCGCGCCGAACGGCATCGTCGGGCTGGTGCAGGACCGGCTGCGGCGGGGAAAGGCGAAGTGATGGCCGAGCCGCTGCTCCAGGTCGCGGGTCTGAGCAAGCGCTTCGGCGGCTTCGTCGCCCTCGAGAGCATCGATTTCGCCGTCACCGAGGGCGAGCGCGTCGGCCTGAT
>JBEVIH010000082.1:0-21903 GCA_040510815.1 Xanthobacteraceae bacterium
GACGGGCTTCGCAAGGTACCGGACAACGTGCCGAACAAGGACATGCTGGCGGCTCATCTCGGCAAGCCGCTAACCCGGGTGCCGGACCCGTTCTCGAACGAATTTCCGTCCTTCGGCGCGCACAACAATGCGCGGCTGCGCGCCTTCCTCGACCAGTTCGGCTTCGACTACGAGTTCTACTCCTCGACCGACTGCTACGCGTCCGGCCGCTTCGACGCCACTCTGCTCAAGGTGCTGGAGCGTTTCGACGAGGTGATGGCGATCATGCTGCCGTCGCTGCGCGAGGAGCGCGCGCAGACCTATTCGCCGTTCCTGCCCATCGACCCGCGCACCGGCATCGTGCTGCAGGTGCCGATCGTCGCGCACGACGCCAAGGCCGGCACCGTCAGCTATGACGACCCCGAGACCAAGGAACGGATCACCACGCCGGTCACTGGCGGGCGAACCAAGCTGCAATGGAAGCCGGACTGGGCGATGCGCTGGGTCGCGCTCGGCGTCGACTACGAGATGGCCGGCAAGGATCTGATCGATTCGGTCAAGCTCTCCGGCGAGATTTGCCGCGCCCTCGGCGGCGCGCCGCCGGAAGGCTTCAACTACGAGCTCTTCCTCGACGAGAAGGGGCAGAAGATCTCCAAGTCGAAAGGCAACGGCCTGACCATCGACGAATGGCTGCGCTACGCCTCGCCGGAATCGCTGTCGCTGTTCATGTATCGGGAGCCGAAGGCGGCGAAGCGGCTCTATTTCGACGTCATCCCGCGCCACGTCGACGAGTACCAGCAGTTTCTCGAAGCCTATGACCGGCAGGACGGCAGGCAGCGGCTGTCGAACCCGGTCTGGCACATCCATTCCGGCCATCCGCCCAAGGCCGACATGCCGATCTCGTTCTCGATGCTGCTCACCTTGGTCGCCTCCTCGAACGCCGAGAACGCCGAGACGCTGTGGGGCTTCATCGGCCGCTACCGGCCGGGGGTGACGCCGCGCACGCATCCCAAGCTCGATGCGCTGGTCCGTTACGCCATCCACTATTTCCGCGACTTCGTGCTGCCGCAGAAGAAGTTCCGCGAGCCGGCCGAGGCCGAGCGCGCGGCGCTGCTCGATCTGCGCGACGCGCTCTCGCAGCTCCCCGACGATGCCGCGGCCGAGCAGATCCAGGACGTGGTCTACGAGGTGGGGCGGCGCGAGCCCTTCCTCGACAAGACCGGCAAGGTCAAGACCAAGGACGGCAAGCCGGGCGTCGCGCTCGACTGGTTCAACATGCTCTACCAGGTGCTGCTCGGGCAGGAGAAGGGCCCGCGCTTCGGGTCGTTCGTGGCGGTCTATGGGCTCAAGAACACGGTCGACATGATCGACGGCGCGCTGGCGCGATCGGCTTGAATCTCGCGCTCGTGTCCCGGGCGAGCGTAGCTCGCGAAGCGAGCGGAACGAGACCCGGGACCCAGCGCAAGAATCGCGAAGCGCAATATCGTGACGCGCTTGGCGCGTCGAATCTCTCCTGGGTCCCGGGTCTTCGCTCCGGCACGCAAGTCGGGTTTAGCCGACTTGCGCATCTTGTAGTGCCAATCTCGGGTAACCCGAGATTGGTGCCGTCGCTTGCCCGGGACACGAAGCCTCTTTCCTTTGCTAATATCCCAGACCTAAATGACGCCTGCCGCCCTCGCCGTCATCGGCGCCACCATCGTCTTTTCCTCCTTCGTCTCCGGCGTGTTCGGCATGGCCGGCGGGATGGTGCTGCTCGGCGTGCTGCTGGCTTATTTCGACGTCGCCACCGGGATGATCCTGTTCTCGATCATCCAGTTTTTCGCCAATGGCTGGCGGGTGGTGCAATGGCGGCACTACGTGCTGTGGCGGATCTTCGGCTGGTACCTGCTCGGCGCCGTCATCTCGTTCGCGGTCATGTGGACGATCGCGTTCGTGCCCGACAAGGCGATGGTCTATCTGCTGCTCGGGCTGATCCCGTTCGCGGTCGAGGCGTTGCCGGCCGCGCTGCGCCCGAACATCGAGTGGCGGGGCGTGCCGTTCTTCACCGGCGTGGTGACGACGATCATCCAGATCCTCTCCGGCGTCGGCGGGCTGTTTCTCGACGTCTTCTTCCAGAAGAGCACGCTCGACCGCAAGACCACCAACGCCACCAAGGCGGTTGCGCAAACCTTCAGTCACGTCGTGCGCGCGCTCTATTTCGGCTCGCTCGCGGGCGTCAGCGATCTCCCGACCTCGGCCATCCTGCCGGCGATCCTGCTCGCCATCGCCGGCACCTCGCTGGCGCCCTACGTGATCGAGCGCATGACCGACCACGGCTTTCGGCAGTGGTCGCGCGCGGTCATCTTCGCGATCAGCGTGGTCTACCTCGCCCGCGCCGCCTGGCTGTTCTGGCACGGCTGAGCGGGTGAGGTCAGCGATCAGCAGTCCATAATGATTGATATGACACTCTCTGCGTCATGGCCGGGCTCGTCCCGGCCATCCACGTTTTTGATTCGACTCGTGATTTAAGACGTGGATGCTCGCGACAAGCGCGGGCATGACGAGTTAGGCGCCACAGCCAATGCTGTGATCACTGGCTCGCCCAGACGATGCGGGCGATCCACAACACGTCGCGCACCGACAGCGAGCGCTCGGCATGGTCGGGATTGATCGAGCGCAGCTCGATCGATTTCGACGTGCGCCGCTTGAGCTCCTTCACCATCACCTCGCCCTCCCGGGTCTTGACCGCGACGCGGTCGCCGCGGCGGATCGAGGCGGCCGGCGAGACGACGATGACGGTGCCGTCGCGGTAGGCGGGCTCCATGGAGTTGCCGGAAATCTCGAGCGCGTATGCATTCTCGTCGTTGACCGCCGGGAACGGAATCTCGTCCCAGCCCTTGCCGACCGGGAAGCCGCCGTCGTCGAAATAGCCGCCGCTGCCGGCCTGCGCCAGGCCGATCAGCGGCACGGCCCGCGCCGTGCGTCCGCCCGGATCGATCAGCTGCACGAAGGTGTCCATGGTGACGCCGGTCGCGGCCAGCGACTTCGCCACCGACTCGGTCGAGGGCCAGCGCGGGCGGCCCTCGGGCGTGACGCGCTTGGATTTGTTGAAGGTGGTAGGATCGAGACCGGCCTTCTTGGCGAGGCCCGATGGCGAGAGGCCGGCGCGGGCGGCGAGGCGATCGAGCGCGGTCCAGATCTGGGCGTGAGTCAGCATGGCGTGGTTCCGATAACAGCGTCGAATCGGACGGACTTCTGTCCAATTCGTAGGAATTATAGCCTTACTCCTGCCAAGTCCAGCAATTTTTTCGCCCCGCCTGCGGTTTTCCCCGCCATCCCGCCCGCGCCGCCGCCGTGAGCCGCGCTTGAGATTCGTTGCAGGCTCGGCGTTACTGGACATCGCCCCGCCGGCGCGGGGCAGCCGTCCCGATCGAGCGATTGCCGCCAAGGCGCCAGCCGTGCCCACCATCTACAAAATCTGCGGGACGTCCGAGTGGCGCGCGGCCGAGCGCGCCGGCCACTTCGGCGGCGCCGCCGTCGACATCCGCGACGGCTTCATCCATTTCTCGACCGCGGCGCAAGTCGGCGAGACCGCGAAGAGGCATTTCGCCGACGCCGCCGACCTGATGCTGGTGGCGGTCGATGCACAGGCGCTCGACGGCGCGCTGAAATGGGAGGTGTCGCGAGGCGGCGACCTGTTCCCGCACCTCTACGGGGTGCTGCCGCTCGCCGCCGTGCGGTGGGTCAAACCGCTGCCGCTGGGTCCCGGCGGGCGTCACCTGTTCCCGGAGCTCGAGCCGTGATCGGCCTCTTGGAGTCGATGGTGCGGCCGCTGCTGCGCCTGCTCGACGCCGAGGATGCGCACCGGCTTGCGATCCATGCGCTGAAGATCCCGCCCTTCGTCAAGCTGGTGGCGGACGACCCGCGGCTCGCCGTGCGCGCCTTCGGGCTCAATTTCCCCAATCCCATCGGCATGGCGGCGGGCTTCGACAAGCACGCCGAGGTGCCCGACGCGCTCATCAAGCTCGGCTTCGGTTTCGTCGAGGTCGGCACCGTGACGCCGCAGCCGCAGCCCGGCAATCCGCGCCCGCGCCTGTTCCGGCTGCCGCGCGACCAGGCGGTGATCAACCGCCTCGGCTTCAACAGCGAGGGCGCCGACGCGGTGCTGCGCCGGCTCGCCGCCCGCGCCGGCGCGGTTTCCGTTCCGGAGGAAGTGGAAACCGAGTCGTTGCGCCTGACGCGTCTTCTGCGGCGAACCGGTGCCCACGTCGCCGGCCAGGGCGGCATCGTCGGCGTCAACATCGGCGCCAACAAGGAGAGCGCCGACCGCATCGCCGACTATGTGCGGCTGATCGAGACCTTCGCACCGGTGGTGAGCTACTTCACGGTCAACATCTCGTCTCCCAATACGCCGGGCCTGCGCGACCTGCAGCAGGCCAAGGTGTTCGACGAGCTGACCGCGCGCGTGGTCGAGGCGCGCCAGCGGGTGAGCCTGCAGGCCGGGCCGACGCCGGTGCTGATCAAGATCGCGCCCGACCTGACGCTGAGCGAGCTCGACGACATCGTGGGCATCGCGCGCGCCCGCCGCGTCGACGGCATGGTGGTCGGCAACACCACGGTGGCGCGGCCGCCGAGCCTGCGCGATCAAAAGATCGCCAAGGAGCCGGGCGGCCTCTCAGGCCGGCCGCTGTTTGAGCTCGCCACCCGCATGCTGGCGGAAACCTACGTGCGGGCCGAGGGCGCGTTCCCACTGGTGGGTGTCGGCGGCATCGATTCCGGCGCCGCCGCGCTCGCCAAGATCAGGGCCGGGGCCTGCCTGGTCCAGCTCTACAGCGCGCTGGTCTTCCACGGCCTTCGGCTGATCCCCAGCATCAAGTCGGATCTGTCCAACGCGCTCTCGCGCGGGGGACACGCCGGAATCGACGAGCTGGTCGGCGCCGACGCCGCGGCGGTGACGGCGGAGCCGTGGCCGCAATGACGCCTGCGCGAACTCAATCGGTCCGTGCCGATGCGCCGAAGGTGGCCCGCACCAGCGCCGGATAGCGCGCCGCCTGCAGCGCTCCGCGCGCGACCAGGAAAACCAGCAGCGCCATCCATAGCCCGCTATTGCCGTATTCTCTGAGCGCCCACCAGGTCGCCAGATAGATCAAAAGCGCGATCACCATCAGGTTGCGCATGTCGCGCGCCCAGGTGGCGCCGATATAGATGCCGTCGAAGGTATAGGCGGCGACGCCCATCACCGGCGCCAGCGCGGCGAACAGCATGAACTGCCGCGCCGCCTGGCGCACCTCGGCGCTGGTGGTCATCGCGTCGATCAGCGGGGCGCCGACGCCGAGGAACAGGATCGTCGTCCCCGCCCCGAAGATGAGGCCCCAGGCGAGCACGCGCCGCGCCGCCTGCCTGAAGGCGGCGCCGTCGCGGGCGCCGACCGAGCGGCCGCACAGCTGCTCGGCCGCGGTCGCCAAGCCGTCGAGGAAGAAGCTGCCGATCAAGATGAAGTTGTGCAGCACCGCGTTGGCGGCGAGCGCCACGTCGCCGGCGCGGGCGCCCTGGGCGGTGAAGAACGCAAAGGCCGCGATCAGCGCCGCAGTGCGGATCATGATGTCGCGGTTGATCGCCAGCATGCGCAGGAGCTTGTCGCGCTGGAGCACGAGCGCGGCGTCGGTGCGCAGATGTCCGCCGAGCCGGTGGCGGGCCATGACCAGCCCGAGCGCCAGCCCGCATGCTTCGGCGATCAGGGCCGCGGCCGCGGCGCCGGCGATGCCGTAGTCGAGGACGAGCACGAGCAGCACCGTGAACACGATGTTGACGGTGTTGATGGCGATCTGCAGCGCCAGCGCGGTTCCGGCGCGCGCGATGCCGATCAGCCAGCCGAGCACGGCGAAGTTGGCGAGCGCGCAGGGCGCCGACCACACCCGCACGAAGAAATAGGTCTCGGCCGCCGCGCGCACCGCCTCGCTGCTGCCCAGCGCCCCGTAGGCCGCGGCGGCAACCGGAACCTGCAGCGCAATCAGCAGCAGTCCGATGATCGCGGCGATCAGGAGCGCGCGCATCAGCACCGCGCGCTGCTCGATGAGGTCGCGCGCGCCGGTCGCCTGCGCGGTGAGCGCCACCGTCCCCATCCGCAAGAAGCCGAACAGCCAGAACAGGCAGTCGAAGACCAGCGCCGACATCGCGACGCCGCCGAGGAGATGCGCTTCGCCCAGCCGCCCGATCACCGCGGTGCCGACGATGCCGAGCAGCGGCGTGGTCAGGTTGGCGAGCATCGCCGGGCCGGCGATGGCGAACACGCGGGCGTTGGTGATGGTCCCCGGACGGGAGGATGGATCGGCCATCAATGGGGCAGGAGGGCCGCTACCGCCCCTTGGCCGCGCGCATCAGCCGCACGATCAGCCAGATCGGCACGACAATGACCGCGCCGAGCAGGAAATAGCGCCACAGCCAGACCAGCGCGTCGAAGCCCATGTCCCAGATGGCGCGCACGAGGTCCTCGATGCTGCGGATGATGTTCAACGGGTCGAGGCCAAGCACCTTGAGGATCACGCCGATCAGGATCGACAGCAGGATGAGCCGGAAGATGACCGAGAGCGGCGGGCCGCCGAAGAAGCGGGTGAGGGGGTTGTCGGCCATCGGCCTCTCCGTCGGCAGGCTCATGGGATCATCTTATCATGTTCGCCGATTCGCGACGGCGCGGTCGCCGCCCCGGATCGTCCGCTTTCGATCCTGGCCAGGATGCGCTCGAGCGTGTCGAGGCGGTCGGCCTCGCGCGGCGACTTGTCCCAGCGCAGCCGGCTGATGCGGGGAAAGCGCATCGCGAGCCCCGACTTGTGCCGGGTCGAGCGCTGCAGCCCCTCGAAGGCGACCTCCAGCACCAGGCCCTGGTCGGCCTCGTGCACCACCTCGCGCACCGGGCCGAAGCGATCGGCGGTATTGCGGCGCACGTAGCGGTCGATCTGGAGGAGCTCCTCGTCGGTGAAGCCGAAATAGGCCTTGCCGACCGGCACCAGCACGTCGCCGTCCTCGCCCTTGGTCCAGACCCCGAAGGTATAGTCTGAATAATACGAGGAGCGCTTGCCGGAGCCGCGCTGGGCGTACATCAGCACGGCGTCGACGATGTAGGGATCGCGCTTCCACTTCCACCATTGGCCCTTGGGGCGGCCGGGCACGTAGGGCGCGTCGCGCCGCTTGAGCATGATGCCTTCGACCGCGTCGGGATCGCCGCCCGCCGCGGCCGGATCGGCGCGGGCCGCGGTCAGCTCCTCCCAGGTGGCGAACGGCACCAGCGGCGAAAGATCGACGCGCGGCTCGTCGAGGCGCGCCACCAGGGCCTCGAGCCGGGCACGCCGCTCGATGAACGGACGCTCGCGCAGGTCCTCGTCGCCGTCGACCAGGAGATCGTAGGCGCGCAGATGCGCGGGAAATTCGGCCAAGAGCTTTTCGGTGACGGCCTTGCGGTTGAGCCGCTGCTGCAGCACGTTGAACGACTGCACGCGGCCGTCGCGCACCACCAGGAGCTCGCCATCGATGGCGCCGTCGAACCGCAAGGCCTGCGTCAGATCGGGAAAGCCCGCCGAAATATCCTCGCCGGTGCGCGAATAGAGCCGACACACGCGCTTGCCGTCGTCGCGCGTGCCGGCGGCGGCCTGCACGCGGATGCCGTCCCATTTCCATTCGGCCAGGAAATCCCTGGGATCGAGCGCGGCGAGATCGGTGTCCTCGACCGCATGGGCGAGCATGGCGGGCCGGAAGGACGCCACGTCGCGCGACGCCGGCTTGTCGGCGCGCCCTTCCAGCCAGGCGAACAGCTCGACATAGGGCGGCGCCAGGCCCGGCCAGATCAGCTCGACCTCCTGCGGGTCCTTGCCGCCGAGCGCCGCCGCGGCGGTCTTGGCGAGCCGTGCCGAGACCCCGACGCGGAGCGCCGAGGTGACGAGCTTGAGCAGCGCCCAGCGGCCGGTCTCGTCGAGCGCGTCGAGCCAGCGCGCGAGCTGCGCCGGCAGCTGCGCCTTGCCCAGCGTGGACAGCGTCTCGATGACCTGCGACAGCGACGGCGCGGCCGAGTTCACTTCGGTGCCGGCGCGGGGCGCCGGCCACATCAGCGCGACCGTCTCCGAGAGGTCGCCGACATAGTCCCACGACAGCTCGAACAGCACCGGATCGGCGCGCTCGGCGATCAGGGCACGGATCACGTTCGGCTTGGCGTGCTGGAACGACAGCGAATTGGTGAGCGCGGCCAGCGCCCAGCCGCGCTCGGGGTCGCCCGTGCTGGCGAAATAGTCGGTCATCAGCCGCAGCTTGTTGTTGCGGCCGGGCTCGTAGGCGAGGCGATCGAGCAATTCGGCGAAGCGGTTCATCGGCGCGCCCAAGTCCGCGTGCCGCCCGGCAGCCGCAGCCGGACCACCGTCTGCCGCATTGGTCGTGTCATGGGCACGGGCCGGCTTCCAGCACTGGCGATCTCCACGGCGTGGTCGCTTGTATCGACCGTCGGCTTTAGATAGGCATCACTCGCGCAATCGGCAGCCCTTTTCGAGCCGTGAACCAAATCGACCCAACCTCCGATGAATCGTCAGAGCGGGTGAGTGCATTGAGCAGCAGCGGCAAACCGGGACCGCTGGCGCCCGGCTCCGTCCTCGATTGGACACTCGCGGCCGCGACCCGCGATGTGCAAACCGTGACCGCGGAGGGCGCCCCGCTGCGACGGCTGATCGAGGGTGTAACGATCCGCGACGCGCCAACCCACGGCGACGAGCGCGGCAGCCTCGTCGAGATTTTCGACCAGCGGTGGGGCTGGCATCCGGCCGCGATCGGTTCGCTGCACTGCTTCACCATCCGCCCCGGCTATGTCAAAGGCTGGGGCCTGCACGAGCGACACGAGGACCGCTATTTCATCCTGCTGGGAGAGATGGAGCTCGTCCTGTTCGATCCGCGCCCAAACTCGTCGACCTATGGCGACGTCTGCAAGATCGCGATGTCCGAGCACCACCGGTGCCTGGTCAATATTCCGACGCATGTCTGGCACGCCGAGCACAATGTCGGGACCAAGGACGTCGTCGTCATCGACCTGCCGACGGCGCCGTATGATCATGCAAATCCCGACAAATATCGTCTTCCGATCGACACGCCCTTGATTCCCTATTCGTTTGGGTCTGCGCGCGGCTCGTAGGGGCGAGGCTTGTGATCAGGGTGCCGCTGCGGCCGCCATCGCCGATTCCGTCTCCAGGCGGATCAGATCGCGCGCGAAGCTTTCGGCCACTTGCCGCCATAGCTTCTCGCGGAAGTCGGCCGCCGCCATCGCCTTGCACCAAAGCGCGAGGTCTTCGGCGCGCTCGCGATCGCTCAGGAGCGGCCGACGATGCGTCTGGGTGCAGATGCCGGTCGGGATCATCGCAGAGCGCGCGCGGCACCAGGGTTCGGCCAGGAACTGGCGCCACATGTAGTGGTCGGACCAGGGAAATTCGGGCGGCGTCGTGTGCCAACCGTACGGCAGGCGGCGATAGGCGGCGAGGGTGTGGCCCGCAAAGGTGAAATCAAAGCGATTGAAGCTCTGCGTCACCACCCGCCGGCGGAAGTCGTGGTTCTCGAGATCGGCCGCGAGGACGAACAACCGGCTGCTCTCATCGACCCCGACATGGAGCGTATGCGCGAAGTCGGCATCGACCAGCAGCGCGTCCAGTGTCTCCAAGTGGTTGGGCATCCACAGGTCATCGTCGCCGATATAGGCGACGAACCGGCCGCTGGCGTGGCGGAGCGCCTCGTGCCGATTGATCTCGCCTTTGCGCGGACCCTTCGGAAGATTGAAGAAGCGGATGCGCTCATCCCGCCGCTGCAGTTCGGCGACGACCGCGCATGTTGCAGGCGAAGCGCCGTCGCCAACGACGAGCAGCTCGAAATCCCGCAGGCTTTGGCTTTGCACGCTTGCGATCGAATAGCGCAGCGGTTCCACATGGTCGTGCGTCGGCATGAGCACAGTCGCGGTGGGCATAGGGTCTCACCTCAAAAGCGCGCAGCGTCGCGAGCGCGCAGTGGCTGCGCCATCGATCCGAGGGCGGCAGCAAGATCGCGCGCCGAAATACTATCCTTCCGCCGCGCTGGCGGGGGCTTCATCATCCTCGTCGCCGTAGCCCACGATGTCGAGCGGCCGCGCCTGCAAGCCGTGCGTCACGCTCCAATGCACCAGCGCGTCCTCCTGCCCGTGCGTCACCCACACCTCGCTGGCGCCGGTCGCCGCGATGGTCGAGGTGAGCCCGTCCCAGTCGGCATGGTCGGAGATGACCAGCGGCAGCTCGACGCCGCGCTGGCGGGCCCGCGCCCGCACCCGCATCCAGCCCGACGCGAACGAGGTAACCGGATCGGGGAAGCGGGGCGACCACAGCTCCTTGAGCGCCGAAGGCGGGCAGAGCGCGATGGCGCCGGCCAGCTCGGCCTTGTTGGCGCCGCGCACGCCGCGCAGCTCGCCGAGCGCGATGCCGCGGCTCTGGTAGTAATGCGTGATGCTCTCGATCGCGCCGTGCAGATAGATCGGCTTGTCGTAGCCGGCCTTGCGGATAAGCGCGATGACGCGTTGCGCCTTGCCGAGCGAATAGGCGCCCACGAGATGCGCGCGCTCGGGAAACAGCGCGACCGAATGCAGGAGCTTGGCGATCTCGCCGTCGGGATCGCCATGGCGGAACACCGGCAATCCGAACGTCGCCTCGGTGATGAACACCTCGCATGGGATCAGCTCGAACGGCGCGCAGGTCGGATCGGCCACGTTCTTGTAGTCGCCGGAGGCGACGATGCGCAGGCCGTCGGCCTCGACGGCGATCTGTGCCGAGCCGAGCACATGACCGGCCGGGTGGAAGGTCACGCGCGCGCCGTCGAGCTTCACCGTCTCGCCGTAGTCGATCGCCTGCGTCGCGCCGGCGAAATCCTCTCCGTAGCGCAGCCGCATAAGATCGAGCGTCGCCTGCGTCGCCAGCACGGCGCCGTGGCCGGCGCGGGCGTGGTCGGAATGGCCGTGCGTGATGAGCGCCCGCTCGACCGGCCGGGTCGGATCGATATGGAAGGAGCCGAGCTTGCAGCACAGGCCGGCCGGCGTCGGCGCTAGGATGTCTTCGGGACGCATTGGTCTGAGATATGATCTAAATGAGCCGATGACAGGTGGACCGCTGTTCGTCTCCTCCGGCGATCTGATCGCCGACCGGCGCTACAAATGGGCGCTCGATCGCGCCGCGCGCGGCGATCTTGCCGGCGCCGCCGATATCCTGGCGCAGACCGTGGAGCTCGTTCCCGCCTTCGCCACCGCCTGGTTCGCGCTCGGTGCCATCCGCGACAATCTCGGCGACCGCGCCGGCGCGATCGCGGCCTGGGAGAAGGCGCGCGACGCCGACCCCGAGGACTACCACGGCGCGCGGCTGCAGCTGGCGCGGCTCAGCGCCGGCGAGGTGACACCGGCGATGACCGAGGTCTATGTGCGGCGGCTGTTCGATCAGCACGCCGAGACGTTCGACCAGTCGCTGCTGGAGCGCCTCGACTATCGCGGACCCGCGGTGCTGCTGGCGGCGGTCGAGGCGGCGGCGGGGCGGCCGCTGCGCATCGGCTCGATGCTCGATCTCGGCTGCGGCACCGGCCTCGCCGGCGCGGCGTTTCGGCCCTACGTGGACTGGCTCGCCGGCGTCGACCTTTCGCCGGAGATGGTCGTCAAGGCACGCGCGAAGGGGCTCTACGACCGGCTGGCGGCGGCCGAGCTGGGCGAGTTCCTCGCCGCCGAGGCCGAGGCCCGCGCGCGCTACCATCTCATCGCTGCCGCCGACGTCTTCGTCTATGTCAGCGGCCTCGCGCCGGTTGCCGCCGCGGCCGCCGGCGTATTGGCGCCCGGCGGGCTGTTCGCATTCACGGTCGAGACGCATCCGGGCGAGGGCGTCGTGCTGCAGCAGACCTTGCGCTATGCCCACGGCGCCGCGCATGTGCGCGCGGCGCTTGCGGGCGCCGGCCTTGCCGCCCTGCATTTGGCCGAGGCGTCGACCCGCACCGAAAAGGGCGTGCCGGTTGCCGGCCTCGTCGTGGTGGCGGGGCGCCTCGACGGCGCCAGCTTCGGCCGTTAGTTCTGACGGCTGAGTCAGGGAGGAAACGATGACCAGACAGGTCGTAGCCGGCGCCGTCGCGGCGCTCGCAGCCGCGCTGCTGACCCATGCGGCGGCGAGCGCGCAGGACAAGCCGGAAGCGCCGCGGGTGCGGCTCGCGGTCGGCGGCAAGTCGGCGATCTTCTATCTGCCGCTCTCGGTCACCGAGCGGCTCGGCTATTTCAAGGACGCCGGCCTCGACGTCGAGATCGCCGACGTGCAGAGCGGCGCCCGCGCGCTGCAGTCGCTGGTCGGGGGCAGCGCCGAGGTGGGCGTCGGCACCTTCGACCACACCATCCAGATGCAGGCCAAGAACCAGCCGGTGGCGGCGGTGGTGCAATACGGCCGCTATCCGGGGTTCGTGCTGAGCACGATCGCGTCGAAGCCGATCGCCTATCAGGGGCCGCAGAGCCTCAAGGGGCTCAAGATCGGCGTCACCTCGCCCGGCTCCAGCACCCATTTCATGGCCGCCTACATGCTGGTGCGCAGCGGACTCAAGCCCGACGACGCCTCCTTCGTCGCCACCGGCGTCACCTCGACCGCGGTGGCGGCGGCAAAGCGTGCCGAGATCGACGCCATCGTCAGCTCCGATCCGATGGTCAGCCTCATGCAGAGCGAGGGGCTGATCAAGATCGTCGCCGATACCCGTACGCCCGAGGGCACGCAGGCGGTCTATGGCGGGCCGTATCCGGGCGGCGTGGTCTACCTGACGCCGGCTTTCATCGAGAAGAATCCGCGCACCGTGCAGGCGATCGTCACCGCCTTCGTGCGCGCGCTGAAATGGATCGCGGTGCATTCGCCCGACGACATCGCCAAGGCGATGCCCGAGGACTACGCGCTCGGCAACCGCGAGGTCTATGTGCGCGCGATCACCGCCAGCAAAGCGATGTATTCGCCCGACGGCCGCTTCGTTCCCGGCGCGGTGGAAACCGCCCACCAGGTGCTGAGGGTGTTCGACCCCGCGGTCGCCGGCGCGACCGTCGATCTGTCGAAGACCCATACCGGCAGCTTCGTCGAGAAAGCGCTTGCAACGAAATAACGGCTGGATCGTTCGCTCGCCATGAATGTCCGCTTGGCGCTCGACCACGCTGCTCCGCTGCCGGAACCATTTGCCGGCTGGTTTGCCCGCCGCGGCTGGACCCCGCGCGAGCACCAGCTCGAATTGCTCGCCAAGGCGCGCGCCGGCCGGTCGGTGCTGCTGATCGCGCCGACCGGCGCCGGCAAGACGTTGGCGGGATTCTTGCCGAGCCTGGTCGAATTGAGCGCCAGTGCCTCCACACGCTCGGTGAGCTCCCGGCCCCGCTTGCAGGCGAGCTCGGCTTTGGCCGAGCCAACCAGGGGCCCGCGCAAGCTCATCTCCACCGGCCGAAATATTCGCCGCGAGGGCGGGCTGCACACGCTTTACATCTCACCGCTCAAGGCGCTCGCCGTGGACATCGCGCGCAACCTCGAAACGCCGGTCGCCGAGATGGCGCTGCCGGTCCGGGTCGAGACCCGCACCGGCGACACGCCGGCCTCCAAGCGCCAGCGCCAGCGCCGCGACCCGCCGCACATTCTGCTGACCACGCCCGAGCAGCTTGCGCTCATTCTCGCCTCGCCCGATGCGCCCTATCTGTTCGGCTCGCTGCGGCGGGTCGTGCTCGACGAGCTGCATGCGCTGGTCACCTCCAAGCGCGGCGATCTCCTCTCGCTCGGCTTGGCGCGCCTGTTCACGCTGGCGCCCGACCTCACCAGCGTCGGCCTCTCGGCGACGGTGGCGGAGCCCGACGATCTGCGCCGCTTCCTGGTGCCGCAACCCGAGCACGGGCAGGCGCTCGCCGATGTCGTGGTGGCCGAAGGCGGCGCGGCGCCGGAGGTGAGCATGCTCGACAGCGACGAGCGCCTGCCTTGGGCCGGCCATTCGGCGCACCACGCCATCGGCGAGATCTACCAGCTCATCAAGCGCCACAAGACCACGCTGGTCTTCGTCAACACCCGCAGCCAGGCGGAAAGCATCTTCCAGGAGCTGTGGCGCATCAACGACGACGCGCTCGCGATCGCGCTCCATCACGGCTCGCTCGACGTGGCGCAGCGGCGCAAGGTCGAGGCGGCGATGGCGGCGGGCCGGCTGCAGGCGGTGGTCGCCACCTCATCGCTCGATCTCGGCGTCGACTGGGGCGACGTCGACCTGGTGATCAATGTGGGCGCGCCGAAAGGCGCGTCGCGCCTGCTGCAGCGCATCGGCCGCGCCAACCACCGCATGGACGAGCCGTCGAAGGGCGTGCTGGTGCCGGCCAACCGCTTCGAGGTGCTGGAATGCCGCGCCGCGCTCGACGCCGTCGCCGCCAACGCGCAGGACACGCCGGCCGCCCGGATCGGCGCGCTCGACGTGCTGGCGCAGCACGTGCTCGGCTGCGCCTGCGGCGAGCCGTTCCGGGCCGACGCGCTGTTCGGCGAGGTGAGGAGCGCGGCGCCCTATGCGGGGCTGCCGCGCGCCGACTTCGACGCCGTCGTCGATTTCGTCGCGACCGGCGGCTACGCGCTCAAGGCCTACGAACGCTTCGCCAAGATCCGCCAGGACAAGGACGGCCGCTGGCGGGTGAGCCACCCGATGATCGCGCAGCGCTACCGCATGAACGTGGGCACCATCGTCGAGGCCGACATGCTCAAGGTGCGACTGGTGCGCTCGCGCGCCTCCAAGCTGATTCCGCGCGGCGGCCGCATCCTGGGCGAGATCGAGGAATATTTCATCGAGATGCTCACCCCGGGCGACACCTTCGTGTTCGCCGGCGAGATCTTGAAATACGAGGCGCTGGTCGAGGACGAGGTCTATGTCTCGCGCGCCGCGTCGGAAGACCCCAAGGTGCCGTCCTACGAGGGCGGCAGGTTCCCGCTCTCGACCTATTTGGCCGACCGCGTGCGGGGCATCTTCGCCGACCATGACCAGTGGCGCGCACTGCCCGATCAGGTGCGCGAGTGGCTGGAGATCCAGGAATGGCGCTCGCTGCTGCCGGGGCGGCGCGATCTCCTGGTCGAGACCTTTCCGCGCGCCGGCAAGCACTATCTGGTCTGCTATCCGTTCGAGGGGCGGCTCGCGCACCAGACGCTGGGCATGCTGCTCACCCGACGGCTGGAACGGGCCCGCCTGCGCCCGCTCGGTTTCGTCGCCAACGAATACGCGCTCGCGGTGTGGGGCCTCGGCGATGTCGCGCTGCGGATCGAGCGCGGCGAACTGTCGCTCGCCGATTTGTTCGACGAAGACATGCTGGGCGACGACCTCGAAGCCTGGCTCGCCGAATCCGCGTTGATGAAGCGCACGTTCCGCACCTGCGCGGTCATCGCCGGACTGATCGAGCGACGCTTCCCGGGCAAGGAGAAGTCGCGGCGCGAGGTCACGATCTCGACCGACCTGGTCTATGACGTGCTGCGCCGGCATCAGGGCGACCACATCCTGCTGCGCGCGGCGCGCGCCGACGCGGCCACCGGCCTGCTCGACATCCGCCGGCTCGGCGATATGCTCTCGCGCATCAAGGGCCGAATCATCCATAAGGCGCTCGACCACGTTTCGCCGCTGGCGGTTCCGGTGATGCTGGAGATCGGGCGCGAACAGGTCTCCGGCGAAGCGTCCGAGGACGTCTTGGCCGAGGCGGAAGCGGAGCTGGTGAAGGAGGCGATGCAGTGACGCGCGCGGGCGCCCGCAACGACCTTTCGGTCGCGGGATCGGAGATCGCCGTCGCCGGCGTCCCGCTCATCGCCGATTGCGCCGGCGCGCTGTACTGGCCCGAGCAGGGCGCGCTGCTGGTCGCCGACCTGCATCTGGAGAAAGGCTCGAGCTTCGCCGCGCGCGGCGTGTTGCTGCCGCCCTACGATACCGCTGCTGCGCTCGCGAGACTGGCGCGGCTCATTGCCGTTTATGCGCCGCGCGTGGTGATCGCGCTCGGCGACAGCTTTCACGACGACGCCGGGCCGGCGCGGCTCGGCGACGGCGACCGGGCGACGTTGGGCGCGCTGCAGCGCGGGCGCGATTGGATCTGGATCACCGGCAATCACGATCCGCAGCCGGCCGACGGCATCGGCGGCTGCTTCGGCGGCGCGCTGGCGCTCGGTCCGCTGGTGTTTCGGCACCAGCCCACCGGCGCCGCCGGCGAGGTCGCCGGCCACCTGCATCCGGTCGCGCGCGTGAACGGGCGTGGGCGCACCGTGAGCCGGCGCTGCTTCGCCGGCGACGGCGCGCGGCTGGTGATGCCCGCCTTCGGCGCCTATGCGGGCGGCCTCAACGTGCGCGACCGCGCCTTCGCCGACGTGTTCGGCTCGCTCGCCTTCACCGCGCACATGCTGGGCGAGGGGCGCCTCTACGCAATTGCCGGCGCGCGCTGTTTGCCTGATTGATCGCTCGATTTGCAGCGATTGGCTTTTGTGCGTGGTCGACCACGAACGGTCGGCGCGCGGATCAATCCCGCCGGAACACCACCGAGGCCAGCCAGCCGGTGAACAGCGCCATCATCGAGGTGGCCAGCCCATACAGAAAGCCGTGCTCGCGCGCGGCGTTGGTGACGACCTGCTCGAAGCCCGACTTGTAGACCTCGAACGGGGCCGGTGTGCGCGCGATCATGGCGCCATCCGCGAACAGCCTGACGTCGACCTCGTAGGTGCCGACCGGCACCTCGGCCGGCAGCGGGATCGAGGCCCGAAACAGGGCCGGAGTGAGGAACGTGACGGCGTTCGACACCTCGCGGTAGAGACCATGGTCGGTCTTGAGCTTGATGAACGCGAGACGGAAGGGGTCGTCGTTCGCGGAATCGGCGATGTTGAGGCTGGCGCGTTGCGGCAATGGAACAAACTCGAGCCCGAGCTGCAGACGGCGCAGCGTCTCGGTATTGGTGATGGCGTCGAGCGGCCGATTCGAGAGCACCGCGAGATAGGCGGGCGCGTTCTCGAACACGCGCGAGTCGGCGTTGTACCAGATGCCGAGCGCCCGCGACTTGCGGAAGGTCACCATCGTCTGGCGCGGTCCGGTGACGGTGACGACGATGTCGTAGCCGCTGCGGCGGGGCCGCGACGACGCATCCTGCTCGATCCCGCCGAACAGGACGAGCTCTTCGCCGGTGAAATTCGACGTCACCATTACCCGATGATTGGACAGCGAGGAGACCAGCCGCTCGGCCGCCGCCGGCGACGCGACGAACGCGCCGAGCGCGGCAACGAGCGCGAATGCCGGGCGGCGCATCATACGTTGGTCTCCAGCGGCCGGATCGAATAGAGACTCTCCGGCGGCAGCACGAGGTCGAGCGCGAAGCGAATCCCGACCGCGAGCACCAGGAGCCCGAGCAGGAGACGCAGCCGCTCGCCGCTGATCTTCTGTCCGGCCCGCGCACCGAATTGCGCGCCGGTGACCCCGCCGACCATCAGGATCAGCGCCAGCACCGCGTCGACCAGATGGTTGGTCACCGCGTGCATCACGGTCGCAGACGCCATGGTGACGAGCGTGAGCAGCATCGAGGTGCCGATCACGGTCGCGGTCGGCACCCGCAGCACGTAGATCAGCAAAGGCACCAGGATGAACCCGCCGCCGATGCCCATCACCGCGCCGATGAAGCCGATCAGGAAGCCGATGCCCCAGACCGGAATCGCCGACACGTAGATGCGCGAGCGCTTGAACCGCAGCTTCAAGGGCAGCCCGTGGATCCAGGTGTGGCTGCCCGGGCGGCGCAGCTCGACCGGCTTGCCCTGCCGCGCGCGCATGATCGCCCGCACGCTCTCGGTCACCATCAACGTTCCGACGATGCCGAGCAGCAGCACGTAGGAGATGCCGATCGTGATGTCGAGTTGCCCGATCGCGCGCAGCAGCGTGAACAGCCAGACGCCCGACACCGTGCCGATCAGGCCGCCGGCGAGCAGCACGAAGGCGAGCGCGAGATCGACGGCGCGCCGCCGCCAGTAGCTGATCGCGCCGGAGAACGAGGAGGCGGAGATATGGCCGGTGACGCTGGCCACCGCCACCGCCGGCGAGATGCCGAGGAAGATCAAGAGCGGGGTCATCAGGAAACCGCCGCCGATGCCGAACATGCCGGAGATGAATCCGACCGCGAGCCCCATGGCCAGGATCAGGAAGATATTGACCGGCAGGTCGGCGATCGGAAGGTAGATCTGCACGCGCTCAGGTCCCGCGGTTGGAGGCCCAAAAATCAAGTCCCGCGGCGAGCGACACCTTCGGCGCCGGCACGCGGGAGAGGCTGATCGAGTCTCGACCGGCTTCGCGGCACGTCACCCGACATGGCGGCCGACGAAATCGCGACAGCAGGCGGCGAAGCCGACTTGCGCCAACTCTTGGCACAGGCGTCGCCGGCGCGACGCCCCGCGAATGGGTCTGAGGCTCGGGACTCAGCGGGTAGGTGAAGGCATTCTACCGGTGTTGGCCCGCGCAGGCACGTCTCGCCGTGCTATTTATTGTGCAGGACGCGGGATCGACAAGTCGAACTTGGCTCCGGCGGCCGGCGGCTTGCGCTTGGGCGCTGGCGCGGCCACGGCGGCGGCCGTGTCCCAGCCGCCGACCGGCGTCTTGACCTGCGTGGCCGCCTCCGGCTGCGGCTCGGGGGTCCAAGTCTGCAGCACGGCCCGCGCGGCCGTCAGCGATCGTTCATCGAGACGGGCGCCCACCTCGTCGCGCTTTTTGGCGGCTTCACTGTCGCCCTCGCGGGCGGCCAGGGCGAGCCACCGGTAGGCCTCCGTCAGGTTCTGCTCCACCCCGATGCCGCGGGCGTAGAGAATTCCGAGGTTGTACTGGCTGTCGGCGATGCCGTACTCGGCCGCCTTGCGGAACCATTTGGCCGCGCTCAGGTAGTCGGGCTTGCCGTCGATGCCCTCGGCGTAGAGCACGGCGAGATTGTGCAGCGCCTTGGCATGTCCGGCCTCGCCCGCGGCGAGGTAGAGGCGGCGCGCCGCATCGAGGTCCTTGCGGACCCCAACGCCCTTCTCATGCAGCCCGGCCAGCCGGAACTGGGCCGGCGCCAGCCCCTGCTTGGCGGCACGTTCGAACCAATGGGCCGCCTCGGTGAAATTCTGCGCGATGCCACGGCCCTCGGCATAGCGACTGGCGATCTCGAACTCGGCGGCCGCCTCGCTCTTGGCCGCGGCCATGCGCAAGGCGCCGCCGATGGTCGCGGGCAGCCGGTCGGTGCCGGTCGCGGGCGTGGTCGCTGCCGGTTGGGCGGCAGCAGCCTGCGCCGTCACGGCCGACGGGAGTGGGGCCGGCGCAGGAATGGCGAGGGCGGGCGGAGCCGGCGGAGGGAGGAGGACGAGGGCCGGCGCGGCCGGTGGGGCGGGTGCGGCCGGCGCGGCCGGCGCAGGAACGTCGGCGGCGGGTGCGGGCGGCACAGGAACCGCGGCGGCGCGTGCCACCGGCGCAGGCGCCGGATGGGCGGGCGCGGTCGGCGCGGGCGCGGCGTTCGCGGCCTTCAGGGCTGGGGTGTTCATCGCCTGGCGAGCGGTCTCGATCGCGAGCAGCATGCCGGACGCTGGCGGTGCCGCGGGCGCGGGGTCGAGCGCCGGAGCAAGCGCCGACTGGCGGCCGGACGGCGGCTTCTCAGGCGCGGCCGCCGCCGGCGCCTCGTCCGGCGGGGCGGGAGAAGGCACCGCGGCGGTGGGCGGCGTCGATTTCTCCGGCCGGCTCGGCGCCTCCATCTCCGGCTCTTCTGACGACCGCAGCCAAGTCGCAGCCATGTGCAGCGTGCCGAGAACGATCGCCATCACGCTCAGCCCGACGATCAGCGAGCGTGCGTGCCGGCGCAGCAGGCTCGCGATCTTGCCTGCCTTTGAGTCGCGGGCGGGCTGCTCGGCGGGGCGGGTGCGGGCCGGGGCTTCGCCGGCCGCCGCCTGGGCGGCGCGGCGCGCGGCGGCGATGAAGTTCGACTTGCCGCCGCCGGGGTCGGGAATGACCGGCGGCTTGGCCGGACCGAGCGCCGCCTCGGAGGCGGCGATGCGGTCCGCCGGCGAGGCCGGGTGGCGCAGGCGGGCCACCCCCGGCTCGAGCGGGTGGTCGGGCGGCAAATTCGGGTCGATCGGCCGGCGTTCATTCGCGGGGGCCGGCACCGGATTGGCGGCGGCGTGGTGCGGCGCTGCGGCGACCTCCTCGTCCAGCGCGGCGAAATCCTCTTCCTCCGGCGCTGCTGCGGCGGTCTCGACCTCGGGCGGCCGCGGCGGCGGGCTCGGCGGCGCAATGGGCAGCTCGACCGGCGCGACTGCCGGCACCAGCCTCGGCGCCGGCGGTGCGGCCGGTGCCGCCGGGGCGGCCCGTTCCTGCGTGGTCATGCCGCGCATGTCGGTTTCGATCATGGCGAGCCGCTCGACGACGTGTCCGAGCGTGCCGTGAACGGCCTCGAGCGTATCCTGGGTCTTCTTCTCGATCTCCTTGAGGTCGGCGACGTCGCGGTTGAGCGCGTCGACCTCGGGGGGCGGGTTTGCGGCGGCGCCCGCCAGGTGCGGCAAGCGCTGGTGCTCGAGATGGATCAGCAGCTCGGCGAGCCCGCGCTCGAGCGCTTCGAGATGATTGAGCCGGGCATCCGAGGCGTCGAGCTTCTCCACCAGTAGGGCGATCCGTTCATCGAGATGGCCGAACGCCGCGTGGTCGCCGCGGCTGATCTGGAGGCGGTCGATCTTGTCGATCAGCCCCTTGACCACGTCGTCGATGTCGCGCGGCACGTCCTGGCCGTGCCGGTTGCGCGCTTCGAGCGCGTCCGCGAGCGAGCCGATGCGGCGCTCGAGGCTCGACAGCACGTCGCTGCCGCCGCCGGAAGCGGCGTGCTCGACCTTGTCGGCCAGCGAGCGCACCTCGTCGGAGAGTCTCGCCAGCGCGTCGTTGGAGGCGACGTGTGAGACGATGCCGCGCATGGCGACGATCGCGCTTTCGAGCTGCTTGAGCGCCGCCGGGTCCTGGCTGCCGCCGCCGATCATGTCGATCTTGCGCGACAGCTCCTTCACCGCCTGGTCGACGCCGACCAGGCTCTCGGCCGGCGTCAATCCGCGCAAGGCGTCCCGCACCTCCATGAGCCCGCGCTCGACGCCGGCGACCGCGCCGCCGTCGACGCCCGCGTCGCGGGTGTTGTCGATGCGTTCGGAGAGCTTGCGCACCTGGCCTTCGAGCGCCTCGACCGCCTTGCGCGGCAAGGCGTCCTGCAGCATGACGCCGATCTCGGCGAGGTCGTCGCGCAGCGTGTCGACCGCCTTGCCGACCGCGCTGTCGATGTTGCACGGCCGGCTCAGCGCCTGGATCTGGGTGTTGATCTGGCGCAGCTCCCGCTCGAGCCCGGAGAATTCCTGGGTGCGGGCTCGCGGCAACGCCTCGGACGGCGTGGGCGCCGGCATGGCGGCGGGCGTCTGGACGGCGGCGGGCGCCTGGGCAGCGGTGGGCGCCCGGACGGCGGGCGCGGGTGGATGGCCGTCGAGCGCGCGCTGGCGGTCGGCGATCTCCATCAGCGCCTGATCGAGCGGGGTCGGCGGGTTGGCGGCCACGGCCGGACGGGGCTTTTGCTGACCGAGATCGGCCACCACGCGGTCGACCGCGCTCATGCGCCGCTCGATTTCGCTGGTGGCGGAGCGCCCCTCGGCAACCAGCTGGTCGAGCCTGCGGTCGAGCTTGGATATGGCGTCGGTGAGGTGACGCGGCGCTTCGTCCTGGCGGCTGGCGGAGGCCTTCGCGTTGGCGACATTGAGCCGCGCCAGTTGGTCGAGCTGCCGCGTCAGGTTGTCGAGGCGCTGATTGACCTCGGCGATGCCCGGGTCGGGCGCGGGGCGCTCGCGCGGGCCGGGCAGCCGAGAGGTGTCATGGTACGCCGCGGGCTCGGGGCGGTCGTCGCGGGCCACCGGCCGA
>JBEVIH010000083.1:0-14494 GCA_040510815.1 Xanthobacteraceae bacterium
TACGCTATGTCACCCCACCCCGGCTCGCCCGTCTCCGCTTCGCTGCGACGGCCTCGCCGACCCTCCCCCTCCAGGGGAGGGTGGCACCGAGTGTGCGGCGCGATCAGTGGAGTCTCTGAGGGCGCGAAGCGGAGTAGCCCGCGCGTCAGGCACCATCCGAGGCTACCGCCCGGGCGCGCTCGCCAGGATCAGCTTGTCGGAGGTCGGCAGGTCGTAGCGCGGCTCGAGCCCGAGCAGCGGCGCGATGCGCCCGATCACCGCGCCGCCGACCGGCACCGCGTTCCATCCCGAGGTCGCAAAGCCGTGGCTTTCCGGCGTCGGCTTCGGCTCGTCGAGCATGATCAGCAGCCCGTAGCGCGGGCGGTCGGCCGGCAGCACCGCGGTGAAGGCGGTCAGCACCTTGGTCTTGGAATAACGGCCGGCGACCACCTTCTCCGAGGTGCCGGTCTTGCCGCCGACGTAATAGCCCTTCACGTCGGCCCTGGTCGCCGTGCCCTTCTCGACGTTGAGCCGCATCAGATAGCGCATCTTCTCGCTGGTCTCGGGCTTGATCACGCGGGTGGCGAGCGCCATCGCGGTGGCTTCGTCGCGCTTGAGGAAGGTCGGCGGAATGAGGTGGCCGCCGTTCATCAGCGCGCCGAACGCCATCATCGCCTGCAGCGGCGCCACCGACAGCCCGTGGCCGAACGCGATCGTCACCGTGTTGAGCTCGACCCAGCGCCTGGGCACCAGCGGCTCGGCGCTTTCCGGCAGCTCGGTGCGCAGCCGGTCGAGCTGGCCGAGCTTGCGCAGGAACTGCTTGTGGTGCTCGACGCCGAGACTCAGCGCCATGCGCGCGGTGCCGATATTGGAGGAATAGGTGAAGATCTCCGGCACCGTGAGCACGCGGTTCTGGGCGTGGAAGTCGTGGATCGTGTGCTTGCCGTATTGCAGCGGGAAGCGCGCGTCGAACGCCGACTTGAGCGTGATCTTGCCGGAATCGAGCGCCATCGCGACGGTGAGCGCCTTGAAGGTCGAGCCCATCTCGAACACGCCGGTGGTGAGGCGGTTGATGCGGGTCGGATCGAGCGCCTCGCGCGGATTGTTGGAATCGTAGTCCGGCACCGACACCAGCGCGATGATCTCGCCGGTGCGCACGTCGGTGAGCAGACCGGCGGCGGCCAGCGCCTTGAACTTGTTGCGGGCGGCGACCAGCTCGTCGCGCAGCGCGTGCTGGACCCGCAGGTCGACGGCGAGCTCGACCGGCTTCTGCAGCCGGTCGGTGGCGAGCCCGGCCATGTGCAGGTCGGCGAGGCCGCTTCTGTCGAGCCATTTCTCGATGCCGGCGATGCCCTGGTTGTCGACATTGACGTGACCGATCACGTGGGCGACCTCGGCCCCGTTCGGATAGACCCGCTTGTTCTCGGGCAGGAAGCCGATGCCGGGCAGCCCCAGCCGGTAAATCTGCTCGCGCTGCCGGGGCGTGATCTCGCGCTTGAGCCACACGAAGCGGCGCTTGGAGCCGAGCCGCTCGCGCAGCTCCGGCGCGTCGAGCTCCGGCACCGACGCAGTCAGCATTTCGGACGCCTCGTCGACGTCGATGATGCGGTGCGGCTCGCCGAACAGGGAGGGGGAGCGCACGTCGGTGGCGAGGATCTCGCCGTTGCGGTCGAGGATGTCGGGCCGCGCGGTCCCCACCGCGTCATGGCCGGTGACGCGCCGCCCGGCATGGGGGTCGGGCGCGACCGCGAACATGACCAGGCGCGCGGTGATGACCGCGTAGCCCAGCGTGAAGATCAGGATGGCGAGCCCGATGCGCGCCTTTGCCTTGGCGGCGCGATCGACATTGCGGCCGTAGAGCAGGCTGCGCATGAGTCGCCGCCGCCAGGGCTCCGCCTGCCGCGGGGGATCGGACTGCTCGGCGTCGCTCGCGTGCATCACATCACCTCGGCGCGCGGGCGGGCAGGCTTCCGGTCGGCGTCCGGTCGACGATCTCGGGATTGGCCAGGACGGTGCCGATCGGATCGGGGTCGTCGACCGGCACCAGGTCGGGCGGCCGCTCCGGCAGCTGGTCGAGCCGGTCGAACTGGCGGCCCTCGACCGGCTTCAAGGCAAGGTGGCGCCGCGCCAGCTCCTGGATGCGGGCCGGATTGTCGAGCTTCGACCATTCCGCCCGCAGCGCCGCGATGGCGTCGTTCTCGCGCCGGATGTCCATGCGCAGCTTGGCCACCCGCTGGGCCTGGCGCGTGGATTCGAACTTGATCTTGTAGACGTCGGCGGCGGCGAGCACGAGCGCGGCGATCACCAGGATGTTGAGCAGCCGGATCATGGGCGCCCCCGCACCACGTCGGCGAGCGCCGGCAGCCGCGGCAGCGCCGCCGTCGCCGTGAGCGCCGGCGCGTCGGTGCGCTCGGCCGCCCGCAGCTTGGCCGAGCGCGAGCGCGCATTGGCTCTGACCTCGGCCTCGTCCGGAACGATCGGGCGCTTGGTCAATACGCGGAACGTCGCCGCCGGCGCCACGCTCTCGGGCAGATGGCGCGAGCCGCCGCCGCGCCGGCTGCGTGCGGCCAGAAACGACTTCACGATGCGATCTTCGAGCGAGTGGAAGGCCACCACCACCAGCCGTCCGCCCGGCTTGAGCACCTGCTCGGCCGCGGTCAATGCGGCGGCGAGCTCGGGGAGCTCCTCATTGACGAACATGCGCAGTCCCTGGAACGTGCGGGTCGCCGGATGGATGGCGCCGGGGCGCGCGCGCACCACGCGCTCGACGATCGCGGCCAGCGCCCGCGTGGTCCTGATCGGCGCCGCGTGGCGGCCGGCGGCAATCGCGCGCGCCACCGCACGGGCATGCCGCTCCTCGCCGAGCGCCGCGATGATGGCCGCAAGCTCGCGCTCGGAGGCGGCCGCGACCACCTCGGCTGCGCTCGGCCCGCCGCCGCCCATGCGCATGTCGAGCGGCCCATCGAGCCGGAACGAAAACCCGCGCTCGGCCCCCTCGAGCTGCATCGAGGAGACGCCGAGGTCGAAGATGACGCCGTCGACGGCGTCGTAGCCGCAGCTGCGCGCCACCGTCTGCAGATTGGAGAACCGCTCCTCGGCCAGCACCAGCCGGCCGCCGGAGGCCTGCACGAGGTCGGCGCCGAGCGCGATCGCGTGCTGGTCGCGGTCGATGCCGATCACGCTGCAATTGGCGGAGTTGAGAATTTCGCGGCTGTAGCCGCCGGCGCCGAAGGTGGCGTCGATATAGACGCCGCCGTCGCGGACGGCGAGCAGCTCGGTGGCGCGGCCGCCGAGCACGGGAATGTGACGAACCAGTCCGCCAGCGACAGCGATTTTGCTGTCGCTGCTCGCCATCATTCCCGTGCTCCGTGCGGACCTTCCGCTACGCCCTGGGAGCCCAGCCGTTTCTTGAGCGCGCGGACCTTCTCGGTGGCCTCCGCGAGTTCCGCGCGGAAACGTCCCGGCTCCCAGATCTGAAACTTGTGACCGAGGCCGACAAAGGCGATCTCGTCCTTGATGCCGGCGTGACCCTTGAGTTGCTCGGTGAGGATCGCCCTGCCCTCGCCGTCGATCTTCACCACCTCGCTGGTGCCGTAGAGCGCGGCCGAGAACTGCTCGCGCTCTTCCGAATAGGGCGGGAAGCGGGCCACCAGCGCCTGGATCTCCTTGAGCAGCGCGTTGCCGCCGGCATCGAGCGCCGGCCGGTCGAGGGTCGGGTAGCAGTAGAGGCCCTCGAAGCCGTCGCGGGCGAGCACGGCGCGGAACGGTGCCGGGATCGACACCCGCCCTTTGGCGTCGAGGCGCAAGCTGTAATGGGACACGAACAGGTCCATGACGCCCCTGGCTCAGCCCCGCCGGTTGCTCCGGCGCCATCGCGACGGGCGTGGAGGGCTCAGACCCGGTGTCCCCGACCCACGCCGACCCCAGGCGGGCGGATTTCCGAGCCGGATCGCCGCATGGGATTACATGGGTTATCATGGGATTACTTGGGCGTCAATCAAACTGCCCGGGCGCGACCCGCCCCGGCCAACGGACCTCAACACCTCATTAACGGTGCGCCGGCTTAAGGAATCGTTGAGGGACCAGGACCGGGTCGAGGGATCGGGCCGGCGCGCCAGCGTGTGAGCTCGCGGGGTGCGCTCAAGCCGCTCCGAACCACGCCAACCGCGAAGCTTCTGCGAATGGTCCGTCATCGGAGAGAGGAGAGTCGGGCTTTCTTTCCGAGATGTGCCGAGGGGGTCGCTCGGCCCGTGACGTCATCATCGACGCACGAATGCGCGCGCACGGTTTTGCGACGCGCACGTTTCGCAACGCGTACGTTTTTGCATCTTGTCACCGTTGGTGCGTTGCACGCGATTTACGCTTGGAACAAGTGGCAAACATGCAACGGAACTCGGCATGCGATTCGCGGAACACGCCCGACGCTCGCGAGTTGTTTCGAATAGGGGCAAGTTTCGCTTGCCCCATTCAAAGCCTTTAGGAGGCTACTATGCTGAAGAAACTCATGCTCTCGGCAGCCGTGAGCGCGCTGATGGTATCGGGCGCCATGGCGCAAGCGTCGCCGCCGGCGGCGGATCCGCCGAAAGCGGCCGCGCCGAAAGCCGACGCCGCGCCGGTTGACGCGGCGAAGTTCATCGCAGCGCAGAGTACCGACCAGTGGGTGTTTTCGAAGTTCAAGGGCACTGACGTGCTCGGACCGGACGGTGCGCAGGTCGGCGGTGTCAACGACATCCTGTTCGACAAGCAGGGCAAGATCCTGGGGCTGATCGTCGGCGTCGGGGGCTTCCTCGGCATCGGCGAGAAAAGTGTCGCCATCGACATGAGCGCATTCCAGGCCGTTCCCGCCAGCACCGGCAGCACCGCGGGTGGCCCGGGTGGCGCGGGCGCCGCGATGGGCAGCGACGACCCGACCAACGTGAAGCTCAAGGTGTCGTGGACCAAGGAGCAGCTCAAGAACGCGCCGGACTTCCAGTACTACAAGCCGCCGGCACGTACGACGTCCTCGCCGGGGACCTCTCCGACGACCGGTAGTGCGCCGCGGCCGCAGACGCCGCCGATGGCGCCGCGCCAGTAGTCATAAATTGGCGTGACGGGGACGGGTGATCTCGTCCTCGCTTGGGGCGGTCCGGGCCGGCGGCAGCGTCGGCCCGGGCCGCCCCGTCGTTTGCGCAAGTGCGCGGTCGAGTTTGCAGCAGTTATCAATTTCTAAACGCCGCGCCCGCAGCCGCCGGCCCCGGTGAGGCCGAAGCGCAACAGTGGTCCGGATTCACGCCGCGCGGCACCGGGTACCTCTCCCCGCGCTTGTGCGGCGTTATCCTTTCTGCGCATTCTTACTGTCCCGCCGCGACGGATTTTCGTATTGCGTACGTCCATCGGCTCTTCGAACGCGTATGGTTTCGCGTATGGTCATGCTCGTGTCCAATTTGCGTCCCGACTCCTCCGTGGTCGCAGAGGTGCGGCCGTCGCCCAACCACAACGAGCGCAAGGGCGGCGCCCGGCCCGACATGATCCTGCTGCATTACACCGGCATGCGCGACGTGCAGGCTGTCGTCAGCGTGCTGTGCTCGCCGGCGAGCGAAGTGTCCGCGCATTACGTCGTGCTCGAGGACGGCCACATCATCCAACTGGTGGCGGAAGAGCGGCGCGCCTGGCATGCGGGCGTATCGTTCTGGGCGGGCGAGACCGACATCAATTCGTGCTCGATCGGCATCGAGATCGCCAATCCCGGGCATGACCAGGGCTATCCCGATTTTCCGAAGCGGCAGGTCGCGGCCGTCACGGCGCTCTGCCGCAGCATCTTCACCCGCCACAAGATCCCGGCCGACCGCGTGCTCGGCCACTCCGACGTGGCACCGGCGCGCAAGCAGGATCCGGGCGAGAAATTTCCGTGGCGTCTGCTGGCCAATTCCGGGATCGGAATGTGGGTCAAGCCGACGCCGACCTCCGAGGGCAACCGGATCTACGTGCCGGGCGAGACCGATCCGGCGATCGAGGCGGCGCAGCGTCTGCTCGCCAAATACGGCTACGGCGTCAACGCGACGGGCCACCTGGACGCCACCACCCGCGACACCGTCATCGCCTTCCAGCGGCATTTCCGGCCGTCGCGGATCGACGGCGTGCTCGACCCCTCGACCCTGACGACGCTCAAGGCGCTGATCGAGGCGCGCGACGCCAAGCTCAGTACGCTGCAGCCGAACTGACGTGGCGAGGAGCGAATAGCGAGTAGCGGATGGTTGTCGCTATTCGCCATTCACTATCTTGCCATTCACCATTCGCCCGTTCTCCCCTTGACCCCGCGCAGCATCATCCCCATCCCTGTTGCGTCAGTCGGCCGGACGGCCGCTCGGGCCCAATGCCGAAAGGCGGGTCCGGGAGGAAAGTCCGGGCTCCATGGACATGCGGTGCCGGATAACGTCCGGCGGGCGCAAGCCTAGGGAAAGTGCCACAGAGAACAGACCGCCGCGGTGCGTTGCGTATCGCCGCGGCAAGGGTGAAACGGTGCGGTAAGAGCGCACCGCGCCGGCGGCAACGCCGGCGGCACGGCAAACCCCACCGGGAGCAAGACCGAATAGGGACGGCGCGGGGCTTTCCGCGAAAGCGGGAATGCTCCGGGATCCATGTCCGGATCCGGCCGTCCGGGTAGGTTGCTTGAGGCGCCGGGCAACCGGCGTCGCAGACGAATGGCCGTCACGCGGGGCGCAAGCCCCGCCCTACAGAACCCGGCTTACAGGCCGGCTGATATGTTCAGGGGGCTCGGCGGGACATCCGCCGGGCCCCCGCCAATTTTACCGATGTCCTCGCGTTCGCGCGCGGCCGAGCGCGCGCTCACATGTTCTTGCTCTTGTATGCGCCGATCACCGCCTGGCCCTCGGCGCCGGTCTTCTTCAACCACTCGCCGGTGAGCTGCTCGCCGACCTGCTGCAGCTCCAGTTTCAAGGTCGGGCTCGGCGGCTCCACCTTCATGCCGCGGGCCGCGAGCTGGTCGGTGTACCACTTGGTCTTCTCTTCCGACGCCTTCCAGCCGCGCGCTTCGGCGGCGGTCGCCGCGTTGAGCAGCGCCTGCCGCACCGGCGCCTCAAGCCCATCGAACGCGGCCTTGTTCACCAAGGTGACGTTCTTCGGAATCCAGGCCTGCGCGTCGTAGAAGTAAGTCATGTGCTCCCAGGCCTTGCTGTCGTAACCGGTCGCGCTCGACGTCATGAAAGCGTTGATCAGCCCGGTCGCCAGCGCCTGCGGCAGATCGGCGGCCTGGATCGTCACCGCGTAGGCGCCGACGATCTCGGCGATGCGCTGGGTGCCGGCGTTGTAGACCCGCCAGGACAGGCCCTTCATGTCGCCGACCCGGTTGATCTCCCGCCTCGAATAGATGCCTTGCGGCGGCCAAGGCACGGCGAACAGCACCATCAGCCCTTGCGAGGCGAACCGCTTCTCGATCGCCGGCTTCGACCCGGCCCACAGCCGGCGCGCCTCCTCGTAGCTCGCGGCCAGGAACGGCACCACGTCGATGCCGAACACCGGGTCTTCGTTCTCGTGCAGCGAGATCAGCACCTCGCCCAGCTGCGCCTGGCCGATCCGCACGGCGCTCTTGATCTCGGTCGCCTTGAACAGCGCGGCATTGGGATGGACCGTGATGGCGAGCTTGCCGCCGGTCGCGTCCGCAACCTCCTTGGCGAAGGCGCCGAGATTCTCGACGTGAAAGTTGTTGGCCGGATAGGCGGACGGCAGAGTCCATCGCACCTGCGCGTATGCGGGCGCAGCCGCCAGCGCGACCGCAGCAGCGGCCGCGAACGCCAGAGATCGTAGCATTGTCATGACACAAAGGCCCCGAGGGCGGGGCCGCGAAAACGCCCCTTCGACCCTAAGCCCCCGCAGGCATCATAACAGAAATTGCGGCAATAATAGCCCCCGCGGCGGATCGCCACCGTCGGCCGGCTGCCGGCGGCGGTCACATCTTCTTGTAGGCGTCGACCACCGCCTGCCCTTCGGAGCCGGCCTTCTTGAGCCAGTCGGCGGTCAGCTGCTCGCCCACCTTCTTGAAGCCGGCGGCGAGCGCCGGGCTCGGCGGCTGTACCTTCATGCCCCGGCCGGCGAGCTGATCGAGGTACCACCTGGTCTTGTCCTGCCAGCTCTTCCAGCCGCGCGCCTCGGCCGCTGCCGCCGCCTTGAGAATCGCGTCCTGCGAGGCCCGGTCGAGCGCCTCGAACGCCGCCTTGTTGACGAAGGTCACGTTCTTCGGCAGCCAGGCCTGGGTATCGTAGAAGTGGGTGAGCGTCTCCCTTCGAATCGTAGCCGGTGGCGCCCGACGACATGAACGAGTTGACGACGCCGGTCGCCAGCGCCTGCGGCAGCTCGGCCGCCTGGATGGTGACCGCCTGCGCGCCGACCAGCTCGCCGATGCGCGCGGTGCCGACATTGTAGGCGCGCCATTTGAGGCCCTTCATGTCCTCGATGGTGTTGATCTCCTTCTTGGCGAAGATGCCCTGCGGCGGCCACGGCACGCCGAACAGCGCCATCAAGCCTTGCGAGCCGAGTTGCCGCTCGAGCGCCGGCCGCGACGCCTTCCACAGCTTGCCGGCATCGTCGAAGCTGGTGGCCAGGAACGGCACCACGTCGATGCCGAACACCGCGTACTCGTTCTCGTGGATCGAGATCAGCACCTCGCCGAGCTGCGCCTGGCCGGTGGCGACCGCACGCTTGATGTCCGGGCCCTTGAACAGCGAGGCCGCGGGGTGCAGCGCGATCTGCAGCTTGCCGCCGGTCGCGTCGGCGACGTCCTTGGCGAAGGCGGCGAGATTCACCGAGTGCGGATTGTCGGCCGGATAGGCCGATGGAAGATTCCACTTGCTCTGCGCCGCCGCGGAGCCGGCGACGATGACGCCTGCGGCCGCGGCGAGGGCGGCGGACTTGACGAGCCGGAACAGCATGACGGATCCCTTTCGGTTGCAGATCAGGGCGGGAAAGCCATCCTGGGGATGACCATCACGATATCAGGAAACACCGTGATGATGGCAACGGCCACGACCAGCAGGAAGAAGAACGGCAGCGAGGCGCGCGCCACGGTGTTGGAATCCTTGCCGCTCATGGTCTGCAGCACGAACAGGTTGAAGCCGACCGGCGGTGACACCTCGGCCATCTCGACCACGAGCACCACGAAGATGCCGAACCAGACCAGGTCGAAGCCGGCCTGCTTGATCATCGGGATCACGATCGCGGTCGTCAGCACGATCATCGAGATGCCGTCGAGCGCGGTGCCGAGCACGATATACATCGCGGTAAGGGCGGCGATCAGCGCGTAGGGGGAGAGCTGCAGGCTGTCGACCCAGCCCGCGAGCGCGGCCGGAATGCCGGTATAGGCCATCGACGTCGACATGAACGAGGCGCCGGCGAGGATCAGCATGATCATGCAGGTGACGCGGGTCGCGCCCATCACGCTTTGCCAGAACGACGCCCAGGTCAGCGCGCCCTGCCACCTGGCGATGGCGAGCGAGCCGAGCACGCCCCAGGCCGCGCATTCGGTCGCGGTCGCCCAGCCGAGCAGGAGCGACAGGAACACGAACGCAATGAGCAGCAAGCACGGGAGCAGGTTCAGCGATTCGGCGATCTTCGCCCGCCACGGCATCGGCGGATCGGGCGGCGGCGTCTTCTCGGGATGCAGCAGCGACCACAGCGCGATGTAGCCGGAATAGAGCGCCATCACCAGCAGGCCCGGCAGGAAGCCGGCGAGAAACACCTGGATGATCGACTCGTTGGCCTGCACCGCATAGATCACCATCATGATCGACGGCGGAATCAGGATGCCGAGCGTGCCGGCGCCGGCGAGCGAGCCGAGCGCCAGCATCTCGTCGTAGCCGCGCTTCTTGAGCTCCGGCAGCGCGATCTTGGCGACCGTGGCGGTGGTGGCGGCGGACGAGCCCGACACCGAGCCGAACACGCCGCAGGCCACCACGTTGACGTGCATGAGCCCGCCCGGCAGCCGGTTGAGCCAGGGCGCGAAGCCGCGGAACATCTCCTCCGAGAGGCGGGTGCGGAACAGGATCTCGCCCATCCAGATGAACAGCGGCAGGGCGGCGAGCGACCACGAGGCGCTGTTGCCCCACACCACGGTGGCGAGCACGCTGCCGGCCGGGATGTTGCCGCCGGCGAATTGCATCCCGACGAAGCCGGTGGCCAAGAGCGCGAGCGCGATCCACAGCCCGCCGGTCAGCAGCACGGCGAGGAACGCAAACAGGATCAGCGCCGTCTCGATCAGCGTCATGAGCGCTCAGACCCCGCTCTGGATCGCCTGCTCGACCACTTCCTCGGCGGTCTTGGGTTTCGGCCGCTCGTAGCGCGGCGGATGGCCGCGCAGCACATGCACGAGCTCGTCGAGGAACGCGACCAGCAGGATCACGAGCCCACCCGAATAGCCGAGCTGGGGGATCCACAACGGCACCGCGATGACGCCTTGCGACATGTCGTGGAAGCGCCAGGAATCGACGTTCATGCGCACCGCATTCCAGGCGAAGAAGGCGACGAAGCCGGTCCCGACGATCAGGCAGGCGATCTCGATCAGGTGGCGGGTCCTGCCCTTGAGCTGGTCGATGAGCAGGCCGACGCGGATCATCTCGCCGGACCGGAAGGTGTGGGCGAGCCCGAGGAAGGCCATCGCCGCCATGCACCAGGCCACGAAATCGTCCCCGGTCGACAGATTGACGCCGATCGGCCGGCCGGCCGAAAGCACCATCATGAGGATGAAAATCAAGACCATAAAGCCGCCGGCCGCATAGCCGGCGAACAGGTAAAGGCGGTCGAGAACGATGCGGATCATGCCAACCATGCGCCCCGCAATGCACCGAGTGCGCGGCATCCAAAATCCCTGTATGGACACCGGACCGGCTGCCGCCGAATGACGACCAGGGATGATGACGTTTGATACCGACATGACGCAAGCGAATTGGGATTTCTGGATCGACCGGGGCGGCACCTTCACCGACGTGATCGGCCGGCGGCCCGACGGCACGCTCACCGCCCACAAGCTCCTGTCGGAGAACCCCGGGGTCTATCGTGACGCCGCCGTGCAGGGCATCCGCGACCTGCTCGGCCTCAAGCCAGGCGAGCCGATTCCCGACGGCCTGGTCGGCGCCGTGAAGATGGGCACCACGGTCGCCACCAACGCGCTGCTCGAGCGCAAGGGCGAGCGCACGCTGCTGTTGATCACCCGGGGCTTCCGCGACGCGCTGCGGATCGGCTACCAGGCGCGGCCGAAGATCTTCGCCAAGCACATCATCAAGCCGCAGATGCTCTACGAGCGCGTCGCCGAGGTGGACGAGCGCGTGCGCGCCGACGGCACGGTGGAGCGGGAGCTCGACCTTCCGGCGGTACGCGCCGAGCTCACCGCGGCGCGCGCCGACGGCATCGAGGCGGTCGCCATCGTGTTCCTGCACGCCTACCGCCATCCCGCGCACGAGCAGCGCGTGGCGGCGCTGGCGCGCGAGCTCGGCTTCCCGCAGGTGTCGGTGAGCCACGAGGTCTCGCCGCTGATCAAGCTGGTCGGCCGCGGCGACACCACGGTGGTCGACGCCTATCTGTCGCCGATCATCCGCGGCTACGTCGCGCACGTGGCGGAGGATTTGCGCGCTGACGGTGCCGCGGACTCGGCGTCACCCTCCCCTGGAGGGGGAGGTGAAGAGGAGTCCGCGGCAACGCACACCGCCCGGCTGATGTTCATGATGTCGTCAGGCGGGCTCACCGCCGCCGAGCTGTTCCAGGGCAAGGATGCGATCCTCTCAGGGCCGGCCGGCGGCGTGGTGGGCATGGCGGAGACCGGGCGCGAGGCCGGCTTCGACCGGCTGATCGGCTTCGACATGGGCGGCACCTCGACCGACGTGTCGCATTTCGACGGCGAATACGAGCGCGCGTTCGAGACCGAGGTGGCGGGCGTGCGCATGCGGGCGCCGATGATGCTGATCCACACGGTGGCGGCGGGCGGCGGATCGGTGCTTCATTTCGACGGCGCGCGCTTCCGCGTCGGCCCCGACAGCGCCGGCGCCAATCCGGGGCCGACCTGCTACCGCCGCGGTGGCCCGCTCGCGCTCACCGACGCCAACGTGATGGTCGGCAAGCTGATCGCGGATTTCTTCCCGAAGATCTTCGGGGCCCAGCAGGACCTGCCGCTCGACGCCGAGGCGGGGCGCGCGGCCTTCGCCAAGCTCGCGCGCGAGATCGGCGACGGCCGCTCGGGCGAGGAGGTCGCCGACGGCTTCATCAAGATCGCGGTCGAGAACATGGCCAACGCGATCAAGAAGATTTCGGTGCAGCGCGGCTACGACGTGACCCGCTACGCGCTCAACTGCTTCGGCGGCGCCGGCGGCCAGCACGCCTGCCTGGTGGCGGATTCGCTGGGCATGACCAGGGTGCTGATCCATCCGTACTCCTCGCTCTTGTCCGCCTACGGCATGGGGCTCGCCGACATCCGCGCCACCCGGCAGCAGGCGATCGAGGAGCCGTTCGGCGACGGCGCGCTGGCCGCGCTCACGTCGATCGGCCAACGGCTGGGCGACGAGGCGAGACGCGAGGTGGCCGGCCAGGGCGTCGCCGAGCGCGACATCGGCGTGCACGTGCGCGTGCACATTCGCTACGCCGGAACCGACACCGCGCTGGTGGTGCCGGCATTCAGCTCCGGAGCCGGCAGCGACGGCGAGGGCGCAACACTTTCGAAGATGAAATCCGCGTTCGAATCCGCGCACAAATCCCGCTTCGGATTCATCGACGAAACCAAGGAGCTGGTGGTGGAGGCGGTCTCGATCGAGGCGGTGGGCGGCGGCGCGAAATTCGTCGAGCCGGTGCTGGCGACGGTGAGCACGCCCCTGCCCGCTCCGGCGCGCACGACCCGGTTCTACTGCGGCGGCCGCTGGCACGAGGCAGCGGTGTTCGCCCGCGATCGGCTTGCGCCCGGCCATAAGGTCGACGGCCCCGCCATCATCATCGAGCCGCACCAGACCATCGTGGTCGAGGACGGCTGGCGGGCCGCGATCACCGCCAAGAACCACCTGGTTCTGGAGCGGGTGGTGCCGCTCAAGCGGCAGGGCGCGGTCGGCACCGACGCCGACCCGGTGATGCTGGAAGTGTTCAACAACCTGTTCATGTCGATCGCCGAGCAGATGGGCGTGTCGCTGCAGAACACCGCCTATTCGGTCAACATCAAGGAGCGGCTCGACTTCTCCTGCGCGATCTTCGACGCCGACGGCACCCTGGTCGCCAACGCCCCGCACATGCCGGTGCATCTCGGCTCCATGGACCGCGCGGTCGAGACCGTCATCCGCGAGAACCGGGGGCGGATCGCGCCCGGCGACGTCTACCTGCTCAACGCGCCCTATAACGGCGGCACTCATATCCCCGATCTCACCGTCTGCACGCCGGTGTTCGACAAGCAAGCGCGCGAGATCCTGTTCTGGGTGGCGAGCCGCGGCCATCACGCCGACATCGGCGGCATCGCGCCGGGCTCGATGTCGCCGCTGGCGGTCACCATCGAGGAGGAAGGCGTCTATATCGACAATTTCAAGCTGGTCGACCGCGGCCGCTTCCGCGAGCAGGCGCTCTACAACCTGCTCACCGGCGCCAAATATCCGGCCCGCAACCCGCTGCAGAACGTCAACGATCTCAAGGCGCAGATCGCCGCCAACGAGAAGGGCGTGCAGGAATTGCACAAGATGGTGGCGCAGTTCGGCCTCGACGTGGTGCACGCCTATATGCACCACGTGCAGGACAACGCGGACGAGAGCGTGCGCCGGGTGATCGACCGGCTGCACGATTGCGAGTTCAGCTATGAGCTGGACCAGGGCAACGTGATCAAGGTCAAGATCACGGTCGACAAGGACAAGCGCGAGGCGACCGTCGACTTCACCGGCACCTCGCCTCAGCAGCGTACGAATTTCAACGCGCCCGAGCCGGTCACCCGCGCGGCGGTGCTCTACGTGTTCCGCGTCATGGTCGACGACGACATCCCGATGAACGCCGGCTGCCTGCGGCCGATCAACATCGTGATCCCGCCGGGCTCCATGCTGACGCCGCAATATCCGGCCGCCGTGGTCGCCGGCAATGTCGAGGTCTCGCAGGCGGTGACCGACTGCCTGTTCGGCGCGCTCGGCGCCATCGCGGCGGCGCAAGGCACCATGAACAACCTCAATTTCGGCAACGCCACCTACCAATATTACGAGACGATCTGCTCGGGCTCGCCGGCCGGCCCGGGCTTCCCCGGCACCGACGCCGTGCACACCCACATGACCAATACCCGGCTCACCGACCCGGAGGTGCTGGAGTTCCGCTATCCGGTGCTGCTCGAGGATTTCCACATCCGCAAGGGCTCGGGCGGGCGCGGGGAGTGGAGCGCGGGCGACGGCGTGCGCCGCACCATCCGTTTCCTGGCAAAGATGGACTGCACCATCCTGTCGGGCCACCGCCGCGTGCGCCCGTTCGGGCTCGCCGGCGGCGAGAGCGGTCAGGTCGGCCAGAATTCAGTGCGCCGCAAGGACGGCCG